>JBKPCH010000153.1:0-9805 GCA_046727275.1 Candidatus Dormiibacterota bacterium | reverse complement strand
CGAGGCCGGTCACGCGGTCGGCCAGCGTGTCCCGCGCGGTGAGCATCAGGATGGGCGTGCGCAGCCGGCGGCGCCGGGCCTCGGCGACCACGTCGAGGCCCGGGCGCCCGGGCATGCGCCAGTCGAGCACGACGAGGGCGTTGTCGTAGAGCCCCAGCAGGTGGAGCGCGTCGTCCCCTCGGTCCACGGCGTCCACGACGTAGCCGTTCTCGCGGAGGCCGCGCTCGAGAACGGAGCGGAGAGCGGGGTCGTCCTCGGCGAGCAGCAGACGCATCCGGTCTCAGCATAGGGATCGGAACCTTGCGATCAGCTGAAGGTGGCGAGCCCGCTCAGCGGCGCGCGACGAATACGTATTCCCTGCTGTCGTCGTCGAATGGCTCGCCGGCGAAGCCGCCGTAGAGTGCCTCCAGCTCGAGGCCGGCGACATCGAGGAGCCCGAGCCACTCGTTCTTCGTGGCCCACCAGAGGGAGGTCCTCGCCCCGTCGTCGAGAACGATGTCGATTCGGTTGTCACCGACGCTGTACCGGATCGTGTGGGGAACGGGCTCGTCCTGGTGCTGCCCGTCGAGGCGGGCCGCGATCCGGTGGTCGAAGGCGAAGGCATTCCAGGCGAACCGCCCACTCGACCGCAGCGACGCGGCGACGCGCTCGAAGGTTCGCCGGCGATCGGCCCAGGTTGGCAGGTGGAGGAGCGCTCGGAACGGGCAGTAGATCAGCGCCGCCGGCTGGTCGATGGCGAAGTCGCGCATGTCACCCTCGTGCAGGTCGAGCTCCACCCCGGCCTCGCGGGCCCGGGAGCGTGCCTGTTCGAGCATCGCCGGCGAAGAGTCGACGCCGATGACCGGCCGGCCGGTCGCCTGCGCAACGGGAACGGCAACCCGGCCGTTCCCGATGGCAAGCTCGACCAGCGGCCCGTCCGCCCTGCGCGCAAGCTCGACGTAGAAGGCGATGTCGGCCGTCATGTGAGCTGACCACTCGTCGTAGCGGCGGGCAAGCGCCTCTTCCCAGCTCATCTGCCCATGCTACGGGCAGCGGCGGGGCGCGATCTCCAGGCGGCTCACCAGTACACGGTGCAGCCGCGCTCGACGAGCGGGGCGACGGGGGCCGGTGGCGATCTGAAGCCGTTCCACCGGAGGTCCAGCTTGCGGAGGTCCTCCAGGCCCGCGACGGCCGCCGGCAGGGCGAGCAGGCGGTTGGCGCGCAGGTCCAGGTGGACGAGGCGACGCAGGTGCCCGATCGAGTCGGGAAGCGCGGTCAGGCGGTTCGCCCGCAGGGCGAGCGTGGTCAGGCCGGCGAGGCGTCCGAGCTCGTCCGGGAGCCGGATCAGCCCGTTGCGTTCGAGCCGGAGCTCGCGGAGCCGGGCAAGGCGATCGAGGCCCCAGAGGTCCGCCGGCACCTCCGCGAGCGGGTTGTCGCTGACGTTGAGGTACACGAGGCCGGACAGCCCGCCGAGCGGCGGCAGCCGGGTCAGCCGGTGCTCGCTCACGTACAGGAAGGCGAGATTCGCCAGGTTCCCGAGCGAGTCGGGGAGCGCGGCGAGCTGGCGGTTGTGGCTGACGTCGAGCACCCGAAGCTCCGTCAGGCCGCCAAGGCTCTCGGGCAGCATGTCGAAGGCGTTGCCGTAGAGGTACAGGTGCGTGAGGCCGCCAAGGCGGCCCAGCGCCTCCGGCAGTCGCGTGAGCCGGTTGCCGCCGAGGTCCAGGTCCTCCAGGGCGGTGAGGTCTCCGAGCGAGTCGGGCAGCGACGCCAGGCCGCAGAAGCGCAGGACGAGCGCCCGCACGCGTCCGCCGATCACGAAGGCAGCCGCGTCGGTGTCGAGCCGGAGTCGCGCGAACTGGTCGCCGGGCTCCAGGATCAGCGCCAGCGGCCGCGCCGGGCCGAGCTGGGCCCGCAGCCCGGCCAGCGCCTGCGCCTCCTCACGCGGCAGGGAGCGGTGGGCGGGCCCGTCCGCCAGTCTCCTTCTCACATCGGCGGTGTGAGGCCGGGAACCGACGAGGGCGCGGCGAGGACCAGGATTCCCAGTCCGACGATCGCCAGCGCCAGCGGCACATCGGTGGCAGCATTCGGAGGCAGGAGCTTCTGGGCGAGGACGAGGACGGCGATGGCGGCCATCCACGTGACGCTCATGACGCCCAGAGCCACCAGCATCAGCATCAGGCCGATGCTCGAGCCGACGCAGCAGAGCCCGAACTCGAATCCGGAGCGGACGCTCTCGCGGCAGCGCCGGCGGAAGTGCCGCTTGAGCGGCGTGAGCTCGTAGACGCCTGCCGCAATGGCAACCGCGCCGGCGGCAACAGTCCCATGCGGCCGGTACAGGGCATACACCGCGACGCCCACGAGTGTCCAGACGGCGAGGTACGACCCGACGAAGACCGGCACGCCGCGCACACGACCGCTGGCCTGAACGAGCCTCGAGACTGCCGGGGCCGCGCCCGGCAGCATCATCGCCGCCATCATCGACACCCACAGGGCGACGAAGCACGCGAACGAACCGAGCGCGGTCGCAACCCCCATGTCCATCCCGTTCATCTGCCGGACCGCGACGACCCAGCATGCGGCGGCGAGCCCGAGCGTCGCGGTCAGCGCGGCTGCCGTCGCGCCCGTCCTGGCGCTCGTCATGGCGGCGGAGCGGGGAGCCGGCGTCGTGTCCGATCGTCGTCCGCACGCTCCACGAACCGCTGCAGCCGGGCAAGCGCCTCGTCCCACTGCGCGGAGATCTGGCCCAGGCACTCGCGGGCGGTGAGCAGCGGCCGCGGTTCGAGCTCCCAGATGCGCTCGCGGCCCACCTGAGAGCTGTGGGCGAGACCGGCCTCGGCGAGCACGTGCAGGTGCTTCGTGACCGCCTGGCGCGTCACGCCGCCGCCGACCGTCAGCCGTGTGATGGACAGCGGTCCCTCCGTGCAGAGCCGGGTGACTATCCCGAGACGGGTCTCGTCACCCAGCGCCGCGAAGACCGGCGCCGCCGCTGTCAGCTCCTCAGGCCGAACCACTGAGGTATCGCTCGATGGCGACCATCTGGTGGGTCCAGCCCTCGTCGTTCCCGCGGTACGCGGTCGCACGGCGCCACAGCGGGATGCCGTCGAAGCCTGACTCGACGACCGTGAGCCGCGTGCCCTCCGGGACGTCGGTGAGCTCGAACGAGACGAGCGTCGTCGGCTCGGTCGAATGGTCGACGCCGGGCTCGACGGGGTTCGGGTGCCAGCGCCAGGTGAACAGCCGCTCTGGCTCCATCCGCTCGATCGTGATGTCGAACGGCAGGTGCTCGTGACCCGGGTGCGTGATCCGGCCGGTCACCCGGCCGCCCGGCGCGAACTGGCCGGCGAACTCGACGCCGAACCACTGCCCGAACGCCTCGGCGTCGGTCAGCGCCAGCCAGACACGCGCCCGCGGGGCCCGCAGGAGCACGCTCTTTTCGATGCGATCGGTGCTCGTCACGCTCATATGCAACCTCCTGACTGCATATTAGGCGATCGCCGGCGCGTCGCGCAACCAGCCCATTGCACCTGGTCGTGGCCGGTCGCACGGACCCTCACACCTGTTGATGCGGGGGGGCGCGCCAATGTTGCGGCGCTCCTCGTGGGACTCGGCTGACCGCAAGTCTCAGGACAGCTGAGCCTGCTTGTACGCTTGAATCGCTTTGATGATCTCGTGCGTGGGACCAGAGCCCAGGCCAATTGCAAGCCCGGTCGCCACCATACCCCATTGCAGAGTGTGGGGTTGGCTGATCGTCGCCAGTCCCGCCCGGGTGGGCAGCGGTGCGTTGAGAGCTGCGTGGACGACGTCCAGGCCCAACCACCAGGCCGCGGCCAGTCCGAGCAGGGAGGCGACGAGTATGCTGAGCACCCGCCGCCCCGGATTGTCCAGCAGCGAGGATACGAAGCTGCTGAGGCCGTCTATACCGACTGCGGCCGCGGCGACTGACCCGGTGACAGCGGGATCGCCGATCACCTTGTCAACGCGAGCCAGCGCATCCTTCACCCCCTGCAGCCCTGACGCAACGGATGGATCCGCCGCTGCGGCGTTCACTGCACGGAGAAGCGCGTCTACCTCGGAGCGGGCGGCGGCCAGCTGTTGAGCCGTCTTTGTCGGGTCTTTCGGCCAACCCGACAGGATCTGATTGACCTGATCGACGAGCGGTTGAACGATCGGGTTGAGGTTGTTGGCAAGATTCTGAAGGGCCCGCGCCGGCGCATTGAGGGGCCAGAATGGAGAGGCGGCGAACTGATCAACGGCAGTCCAGAAGAATTCCAGCACACGCTCGATACCGACGGCGAGGGCGGCCACCAGGACCAGCACGCCTCCCGCGGCTGCGGCCGACTTTGTATCGCTCGGATAACCCCACACACCTACAGCCAGGGCAAGCAGTGCGATGAGAACGAGCCCGACGACGAGTATGACGCTGTACTCGAGTCGCTGTCTGCGCATGAGTGACGGCTGGCTGCTGATGAGCAGTGGTTGCGGTGCGGCAGATGCGGGGCTGGCTATTGTCATCGGCGGTACGAAATGTTGACCATGACCCTTCCTCCCCACTGTCTAATGGGTGATCTAGCCGCGGCCGCGCCAGTGTAGCCGAAGCGCACGTCACGTGCAAGACGCGGAGTCGTCGTCGGGGACGCCGGAGGACCGGGTCCCGGTGCGGACCCGGCCGGGCGGTGGAAGGACGCCAGGCGGCCCAGGCCGGGCGGTTGCGATCCGGTCGCGCAGCCGGACTCCCGATCGGGGATCGTGAGACGGCAGGTAGAGGGTCGGCTGCTCTGCGACGAAGCGGGCGATTCGCCGGAGCGCCAGACGGGCCGTGCATTACTCCGGTCTGGTACGTGTGGAGACGGATGGGGGCCGGCCTGTAGAGTGGATCCCGAACATGGCTGCCGGGAGGACCGTGGGGGAGCGCGCAGAGAGGCTGGTCGAGCGGTTCATGGCCGGCTGGTCGGGCCGCACGCGGCAGGCCTACGCCAGCGACCTGGAGGACTTCGCGCGCCTTCGAGGCAAGACGCCGGCGAACGCGGTCGCGGAGCTGCTGACCAGCCGCGAGCAGGGCCGCCGTCTCGTGCTGGACTTCGCGGTCGAGCTCCGTCGCCGAGGCCGAGCCAGGGCGACCGTCCGTCGTCGCCTGGGCACGCTGAGCTCAGTTGTCAGGATGGCCGGGGAGCTGGGCGTGGTGGAATGGTCACTGGAAATGCCGAACGAGGAAGACGTCGCGGCCGCTGAGCAGGCCGGCCAACGCGGCGCGTCCGGCGACGTGCCGTATCTCATGCCCCACCATGCCATCGAGCCGACCGAGATCGACCGCCTGGACGTCCAACACTACGGGCTGCAGGAGCACCTCGGCGCGAACTACCTGGCGCCGCTGGAGCAGCCGGCCCGGATCCTGGACGTGGGCTGTGGCACGGGGCTGTGGGGCTACGAGTCATGCACGGAGTTCCCACGCGCCCAGGTCGTGGGCCTCGACCTGGTGCCGAGCAAGCGGCCGTGGCCGGCCGCCTACCGTTTCGTGCGGGGCAACCTGCTCCAGGGCCTGCCCTTCGCGGACGATCGCTTTGACTTCGTCCACCAGCGAGCTCTGATGGTCGGGGTGCCGGTGAGGTTCTGGCAGGAGGTGGTGCAGGACCTGGTCCGCACGACCAGGCCGGGCGGCTGGGTCGAGCTGGTGGAGGGAACCACCGAGTCTGAGCCGGCAGGCGCCGCGACTGAGCGGCTGAACGAGCTGATCCAGCGGCTCAGCAGGACCCGGGGGCTGGACTCGACCGGGATCGTCTTTCGCTCCGTCGACAGCTACCTGACCCGGGCGGGGATGGCGCAGGTCGAGAGGCGCACCGTGCCGCTGCCGCTGGGCGAGTGGGGGGGCCGGATCGGCTCGCTGATGGCCACGGACTTTCGCGCCGTGTTCATACGACTGGCGCCGGCCTTCGAGGCCGCATTCGGCATCCCGGAACGCGAGTGCCTGGAGCTGGTCACGGCGATGCAGCAGGAGTGGGAGGACCTACACAGCACCTACAGCGTGGTGGTCGCCTTCGGGCGGAAGCCAGGCTGATCTGGCGCTCAACACGAGGGGACCGCCAGCAGCGCGCGAGCGGTGACCAGAAGGTCGAAGAGGTCGGCGGCCAGGACGTCCAGGTGACGCGAGCGACCCGCGGCTGACGAGCGCCAGGTTTATCCAGGGCCAGCACGCAGGCCGGCATGCCGTCGCCCGCGTCGAGACGATGCCGCCGCAACGGCCGTGGCGCCGACTGGGCCAGCGCGGCGCCCGAGGCGCCAAGGACACGTCAGGCACGCGTACGCGTGAATAGGGTCTCCTCCGGGCCCAGGAGAGGCCCGCTCCCCGGAGTCGGAGGAGGCTGGAGAGCCGCAGAGGACCCCTGGGGGCGGTCCGGTAGGTAGGCGGGAAGGGGAGCCGAGAGTGCCTGTAAAC
Organism: Candidatus Dormiibacterota bacterium; assembly: GCA_046727275.1. Lineage (GTDB taxonomy): Bacteria > Chloroflexota > Dormibacteria > Dormibacterales > Dormibacteraceae > CF-161. Next base: position 3,396 of record JBKPCH010000153.1, on the reverse strand, counting down.
GTGGCCCCGGCCCGCGGCAGGAATCATCCGACCGGACGATGCGCCGTGCAGGGCCCGGCCATACGATCGGCACGGGCCTGACGCAGGCCAGGCTGCCGGACAGTGGCGACTGCCATCGTTCCAGACTGCGACGAAGGGCAAGGAGGGCACCATGGTCGACCGCACTGATGGGCGAGGCTCAGTCGTTCGGGCCGGGCCTCGACCGGCATTCAGACTGTGGGCCGTCGTCGCAACGCTGCTGGCGGTAGCGGCCGGGACAATCACTCCGGGCGTCAGGACCGCCAGGGCCGCCGGCGACGGATCGTGCCATATCAACGTCAGCACCCAGCCCGCGTCGCCGATCCCGTTCGGAACGCCGGTGAACATCTCCGTGTTTCTCACCGGCGTCCCCGCCGACCGTCTCCAGGGCACGGTCTCCCTCGACGGCGTCGCCTTCGCCAGCCTCGATACGCAAGGGCAGTCGGCAGGGACCTGGACGTTCAACAGCCTCGCCTCGGGCGACCACACGGTCTCCTGGGCCTGCAGGGACGTCAGCCAGGGCCTACCGCCCAATACCGACTCCACGACGTTCACGATCAATCCCGGTCCCAGCGGCGTCGTCCAGCCGAAGTTCGTGGTCCTCTCGGTGGTGTACGCGCCGCCAGGTCAGCAGAGCCTGGTCGACTACGGCTCCAGCACCGCCATGGGCGTCACCACCAAGGACACAGACTCGTTCCAGTCCACGGTCAGTCAGAGCGTCAAGCTCACAGCCGGCGGATCCAGCATCGGCGTCTCCACGAGCTTCAGTCAGAAGCAGGACGGCAGCACCTCGATCAGCGTCACCAAGTCCTCCTCGTTCGATGTCATCGCTCGCGGTCCGGAGAGCTCCGCCGATGGGATCGACCACAACTTCGACGCCTTCTACCTATGGCTCAACCCCGCCATCAACGTCTCGCAGACGGGAGCCAGCTCCGTGCAGTGGGGAGGGTTCACGACCGACACCAGGGACACCAATCTCAACACGCCCAGTGACACCGACATCGTCAGGGTGACCGTGGGCCAGCTCCTCCATCCGGAGACCATCCCCCCCGGCACGGCCAGCGCGATGGCGCGAACGTGGGCGGGTCCCGATCAGGGGCTCGCGACCGAAGACTTCCAGACCATTCTCGCCCGGGACCCGTTCGCCAGCGGCTCGACGGCGATCGATCCGCAGCGCTTCGACCCGGTGGGCGGACAGACGTTCGACTACTCGCCGGCGCCGGCCGGGGGCCAGCCGGGGTCGCAGAAGTTCACGCTCGGCTATCAGGCCACGACCGATCTGGGAAAGAGCGCCACGGACCAGTACACCGTGAGCTTTCAGCAGACGGAAGGCGCCTCGTTCTTCAACGGCATGCTGAAGGCCGAGTTCCAGCAGTCGACGACGCTGCAGTGGACCAACACGCACGCAACGGACGAGAGCAGCACCATCGGTCAGTCCGCGAGCTTCAGCCTCACCGGGCCGGCCACCGGCTACCAGGGCCCGACGCAGGTCGAGGCCTTCAAGGACAACGTCTACGGCACGTTCATGTTCGCCTTCACCAAGGCGCCCACGTTCGAGCTGAGCGCGACCAACAGCCCCCAGACGGTGACTGCGGGCGGCAGCGCCAACTTCAACCTGGCTTCCTCGTCGGACTTCGGCTTCACCGGCAACCTCACGTTCGACCCCAACGTCGTGGGTCTTCCTGCCGGAGCCACGGCCACGATCAATCCGGCCTTGGTCGCCGTTGGCGGCAGCACGACGGTGACCGTCAGCACGGACGTCGCCAAGACGCCCCCGGGCAGCTTTCAACTGACGATCACCGCCAACAGCGGGATCATCTTCAGGCACGTCATCGTGACGCTGGTGGTGAACCCGACGCCGTTCACCATGACGGTCACGCCCTCCTCTCGGACGATCACCCCGGGCCAGAGCACGACCTACACGGTCACGACGACGGCCGGGACGGGGTTCAACGGTCAGATCGGCCTGAAGGTCGTGGGCCTGCCGCCCAACTCCACGGCCACCTTCGACCCCGTCACCATCACCGGATCGGGAACGTCCACGCTGACGGTGACGACGACGTCGTCCACGCCGGCCAGCACCTCGACGCTGCTGGTCAGCGGCACGGGAGGCGGTACGACGCAGACCGCCCAGGTCCAGCTCATCGTCAACAATGCCGCCGACTTCACCCTGTCCGTGAGTCCGCAGGCCGCCGGCGTGGCGGCGGGCGGCACCGCCAAGTACACCGTCACGATCGGGGCGATCAACGGCTTCAACGGCAGCGTCAACCTGGCGCTGGACGGGCTCCCCCCGAATGCTACGTTCAGCTTCACGCCCAACCCGGTCGTCGGAGCCGGCACCTCCACGCTGAGCGTGGTGACGACCACCTCCACGCCGCCGAACAACTACGATCTCAAGGTCACCGGCACCAGCGGTTCGCTCCCCCCCAAGAGTCAGACCGTCACCCTCACCGTCTCGAACTTCACGGTGGCGGCCACGCCCTCCGCTCAGACGGTCGGCGCGGGCGGCGGCGCCAGCTACTCGATCTCGACGGGAGCGGTGAACGGGTTCAAGGACCCGGTGTCCTTTAATGTCACCGGTCTCCCGGCCAATGCGTCGGCCAGCTACCCGAGCAGCGTCAACGGAGCCGCCACCGCCACGCTTGCCGTGTCGACCGCCGCGACGACCCCGCCGGGGACCTACACCCTCACTGTCAAGGCCACCAGCGGCGCGTTGGAGCACGACGCGACCGTGACCTTTACCGTCAATCCGCCCTCCCAGCCCGACTTTGCCCTGGCGGTGACTCCCGGCGCGCAGACCGCCACCGGCGGCCAGACAGTCTCCTACTCCGTCTCGACGTCCGCGCTGAACGGGTTCAAGGGCAACATCGGCCTCAGGCTGACCGGCCTGCCCGCGAATGCCACCGCGAGCCTCGCTCCCAACTCCGTCGCCGCCGGATCGGGGTCCACCCTGTCCATCTCGGTGCCTTCGACCACTCCAGCCGGCACGTACGGACTCAGCGTGATCGGGACGAGCGGGAGTGTGACCCATTCCGCGGGCATCTCCCTCACCGTCCAAGCGAGCTTCAGCCTCTGGACGGACTCGACCGGATACGTGGTGTCCGCGGGAGACCCCAACGGCACGAGCGGAATCGTCGAGTCGTTCGCGCTCAACGGATTCAGCGGCACCGTCGCCCTGTCCGCTTCCGGCCAGCCGGCCGGGGTGGATGCGGGCATCACCCCGAGCTCCATCGACGCGAACGGCAGTGCCACGCTCACCCTGATCGCATCGGCAGACACGCAAGTCGGGAATTACGACGTGACCATCACCGGTACGAGCGGCGGCCTCACCGAGACCTTCAGCTTCACCCTGACCGTCTGCGACATCAGCGGCATCTG
>JBKPCH010000152.1:0-8478 GCA_046727275.1 Candidatus Dormiibacterota bacterium | reverse complement strand
CCGACGGCCGTCCCGGACACGTACAGCCAGAAGCCGACGCCGGCGTCGGCGAGCTGGGCCGGCGACAGCGGGCTGTCGATCCGGACGTGGAGGCGGGTCTCGTCGCTGCCGTACAGGAGCCGCTCGACCAGCTCGACCGGCTTGTGCAGGGCGCCGAAGCCGGCGCCTACCTCGAAGCGGCCGGCCGCCCGCCAGACCGGGTCGTCCGCGCCCTGCGGCGTGAACAGCCCCTGGGGCAGCGGCCGGCCCTCGGTCACCGTCGACACCAGGATCGGCCGGAAGAGGGACGTGGGCGGCTTGGCGCCCAGCACCTTGTAGACGTTCCGCAGGTGCAGGCGGAACTGGTTGTCCCAGATGGTGTCCATGCCGGAGTCGTGCTTGCGGCTGAACCACCAGAACCAGTCGGAGCCCTCGACGATGCGGATCTCGCGCCACGCCGCGGGCAGGCCGGGGTCCTCGGGGTGGTTGGCCCCGTAGTCCTCGAGCCAGTCCCGCGCCTCGGCCAGCAGCTCCCAGGCCACCGTGTGCTCCGGGTCGCCCACCCACGTGTCGAAGCTGGAGCCGATCCAGCTGCCCGCGTGCAGCCGGGGCAGCCTGCGGCGCTCCTGGTGCTGGTCCAGGAAGTCGCTCACCGTCGTGCAGACCACGTCCTCCGCCCGCTCCAGCTCCTCGTAGAGGCCGTTCAGGAAGTCGTGGCCCTCCCGGGGGTAGAAGTCCCAGGCGTTCTCGCCGTCCAGCGCGACCACGACCAGGAAGTCGCGGCCGTCGACCTGCTGCTCGCGGATGCGGCGAAGGCGGGCCATGAAGTCCCCCACGGCGTCGCCGGCGGGCATCCGGTGGTAGTCGAAGCCGATCAGGTTGCTGAGCAGGCTGTCGCGAAAGACGACGGTGACCGCGGCCCCGCCGCGCTCGATCCGCCACGGCTGGTAGAGCAGCTCGGGCTGGTACAGCCGGCCCTCGCCGTCGCGACCCAGGTAGACGTCGATCGAGCGGCCCAGGATCGCCTCGTCGGAGATGAACCAGTCGATCCCGAGCTGGCCGGCCAGGTCGGCCACGCTCTCCGCCACCGCCAGCTCCGACGGCCACATGCCCCGCGGCCGCACCCCGGTCAGGCGCTGGAACTCGTCCCGGCCGGCCTCCAGCTGCTGCCTGGCGTCCTCGGGATGGGCGAAGCCCCGCTCCGGCAGGTGGATGTCGGGCAGCGCCTCCCGGGCCGAGTCCAGGTCGACCAGGAGCGGCAGGATCGGGTGGTAGTAGGGCGAGAAGGTCAGCTCCGCCTGCCCGCGCTCCGCCAGCCGGGCGTAGTCCGGCACGATCCGCCGGACCATCTCCAGCTGGGCCTCGAACAGGGCGTCCTTGTCGCGCTCGGTGAAGTCGCGGTCCTGGGCCTTGAGGCGCGAGAGGCGGGGGTCGCGGTCGGCCCAGGCCGGGTCGCACCAGGCGAGGTTGTACCAGACCTGGAGGTCGCGGACCTCCTCGGTGGTGAAGGCGTCGGTCTCCGACCTGCTGGCCAGCTCCCGGTAGCGCGGGGAGGCCTGGACGCGCAGGAAGCGGGGCGACTCCCGCATCCAGCGCAGCACGAAGGCGCGCTCCTCCTGGGTCAGCTCCCCCGCCGGCTTGCGGCTGAGGCGGAGGAACAGGTCGTGCTCGCGCCCCCCCTCGCCGTCCGGCGAGACGCGGCCGTAGTCGTCGATCTGGGCGAGCAGCGACGGGACCAGGTTGAAGGTCTGGCGGACGCGCGGGTAGCTGTCCAGCAGCGCCGCCATCTTGTGGTAGTCCTTGGTCGACCGGAGCCGGACCCAGGGCAGCAGGTACGTGTCGGTCAGGTCGTCCTTGTAGTAGGGCTGGTGAAGGTGCCAGACGAAGGCCAGGTGCAGTGGTCTCATGGTTTTAGGGCGCCCTGATTGTGGCTCAGGCAGGCAGCTCTGCGCTCGGCTCCGGAGACTGGAAGAAGACCGCGGCGAGCGGGGGCAGCGTGACGGTCACCGAGAACGGCCGGCCGTGCCACGACTCCTCCACCGCCTCGACGCCGCCCATGTTGCCCCAGCCGCTGCCGCCGTACAACTCGGCGTCGCTGTTGAGCGCCTCCGTCCAGCGGCCGCCGCGGGGCACGCCCAGGCGGTAGGCGTCGCGCGGGACCGGCGTGAAGTTGTACACGCACAGCACGTGGCGGTCGCCGTCCGAGCGGAGGAAGGAGGCCACCGACTGGGCGGAGTCGTTGGCGTCCACCCAGCTGAAGCCGTCCGGGTCGAAGTCGCGCTCGTGCAGCGCCGGCTCCGAGCGGTAGAGCCGGTTCAGGTCGCCCAGCCAGCGCATGAGGCCCTGCCGGCGCGGGTCGGAGGCCAGGTGCCAGTCCAGCGAGCTGTCGTGGGCCCACTCCCGCTCCTGGCCGAACTCGCCGCCCATGAACAGGAGCTTCTTGCCCGGCTCGCCCAGCATCCAGCCGAACAGGAGCCGCAGGTTGGCGAACCGCTGCCAGTCGTCGCCCGGCATCCGGCCCAGCAGCGAGCCTTTCTCGTGCACCACCTCGTCGTGCGACAGGGGGAGCACGAAGTTCTCGCTGAACATGTAGAGGCTGCGGAACGTCAGGTTCTCGTGGTGGAAGGAGCGGTGGATCGGGTCCCGCCGGAAGTACTCCAGCGTGTCGTGCATCCAGCCCATGTCCCACTTCATGCCGAAGCCCAGGCCGCCAACGTACGTGGGCCGCGAGACCATCGGCCAGCTCGTCGACTCCTCGGCCATCGTCTGGACGTCCGGGAAGGCGCCGTAGACCTGCGTGTTGAGCTGGCGCAGGAAGTCGATCGCTTCCAGGTTCTCCCTGCCGCCGAACGCGTTCGGGATCCACTCGCCCTCCCGGCGGGAGTAGTCGAGGTAGAGCATGGAGGCGACCGCGTCGACCCGCAGGCCGTCCACGTGGTAGCGGTCCAGCCAGGACAGCGCGCTGGAGATCAAGAAGCTGCGGACCTCGTGCCGGCCGTAGTTGAAGATGTAGCTCTGCCAGTCGGGGTGGAAGCCGCGCCGCCGGTCCTCGTGCTCGTAGAGATGGGTCCCGTCGAAGTAGGCCAGTCCGTGCGCGTCCGTCGGGAAGTGCGAGGGCACCCAGTCCAGGATCACGCCGATGCCCCGCTGGTGCAGGTAGTCGACCAGGAACATGAAGTCCTGCGGGGTGCCGTAGCGGCTGGTCGGGGCGAAGTAGCCGGTGGTCTGGTAGCCCCAGGAGCCGTAGAACGGGTGCTCCATGATGGGCAGGAACTCCACGTGCGTGAAACCCAGCCGCTCGCAGTGGTCGGCCAGCCGCGGGCCCAGCTCGCGGTAGCCGAGCCAGCGCCCGCCCTCCTCCGGCACCCGCATCCACGAGCCGGCGTGGACCTCGTAGATCGACCAGGGCGCGCCGGGCCCGTTGCGCTGCCAGCGTTCGCCCATCCAGTCCTGGTCGCCCCAGTCGTAGGTCAGGTCCCAGATGACCGAGCCGGTCCTCGGCGGGGTCTCCGCCCAGACCGCCAGGGGGTCCGCCTTGTCCTCCCGGTAGAGGCCGCCCCGGCCCACCACGCGGTATTTGTAGACCATGCCGGGAGCCGCCTCTGGCACGACCCCCTCCCAGATCCCGGAGCTGCCACGGGGCATCAGCGGGTGGGAGTCGGGGTTCCAGCCGTTGAAGTCGGCGATCACCGACACCCGCTCGGCGTTCGGCGCCCACACGGCGAAGGCCGTGCCCCACGGCCCCGGGTGCGCGCCCAGCTTCTCGTACAGCCGGTAGTGGTTCCCCTCGTTGAACAGGTACAGGTCGTCGTCCGTCAGCAAGCCTGGCCGCTCCCTCGTTTCCCGCGTCACTGCTCGACCAGCTCGGCCAGCCCGCGCAGCGGGATCCGTACCCAGCCCGGCCGGTGGTCGAGCTCGTAGCGCAGCTCGTACAGGGCCTTCTCGATCAGCATGACGTCCAGCAGCAGGCTTCGCTCCTCCACATCGGCCGGCAGGAAGGACGCGCCGGCGGCGCGGGCGAGGTACGCCTCCAGGAACGCGTTGCCGGCGGACCTCGCCCACTCGGCGCCGTACGGCAGTTGGGACGCCTCGCCGGCGTAGGCGAACGAGCGCAGCATACCGGCCACGTCGCGCAGCGCCCAGCGCTTCAGCCGGCGCTCGCGCAGGGGCCGGGCCGGCTCGCCCTCGAAGTCGATGATCACGTAGTCGCCGCCGGTGAACAGGACCTGCCCCAGGTGGTAGTCGCCGTGGCAGCGGATGCGGCGGGCCGTGATGGGCCGGCCGATCAGGGCCCGCAGCCGGCTGTGCAGCTGGTCCCAGCCGCGGAGCACGGTCTCGGCGTCCGCGCGGGCCTCGTCGGACAGCTCGCCGCGCCTGGCGCGGAGCAGCTGCATGACCTGCGTGCCCAGCGACCGCACCGACTGGTACACCGAGCGCGCGTCCAGCATCAGCGTCGGCTCGGGCGCGAAGTTGGGGTCGTCGGGCCGGGAGGCCAGGGCCAGGTGCATCTCCGCAGTGCGCCGGCCGAGCAGGGAGGCGAACGGGGCGTACCTGCCGGCCGCGTCCCCGTCGGCGGACAGCTCCGTCAGCGCGTGGCTCCAGGCGTCCCCCTGGTTGGGCACGTACGCCTGCAGCATGGCGAGGGCTGCCGTCCGGCGGCGGTCCCGCCGGTAGAGCAGCGTCCCGGCCACGGGCGCGATGTTGGGGAAGCCGACGTCCGTCAGGAAGCGGGACATCTCCAGGTCCGGGTGCAGGCCGTCCTCCACCCGCCGGAACAGCTTCAGGATCAGCCGCTCGCCGAAGATCACCGAGTTGTTGGTCTGCTCCGCGGAGGAGAGGCGCGGCGCCAGCTCGTCGTCGCCCCGCATCCGGTTCAGGTGGGGCGTCGGCAGCGCGATGACGTCGCCCACCGTCCCGCGGAAGCGGCGGCGGTGGGCGATCGCGTCCAGCAGGAAGCGGTTGAAGGCCGGCTCGCCGAGGGCGTCCACGACGCGCCCGTCCGCGTTCGGGCAGAGGGGCAGGGCGTACGTGTCGGGGTCCCCGGTCAGGTAGTTGACCTCGGCCACCTTGAGCACGGCGTCCGCGATCGCGACCGAGTCGACGACCGAGACGTCCTTGATCCGCCGGCTGCGCGCCCCGAACCAGCGCTGGCCCTGCAGGTAGGCCGGCAGCACACGCTCGAGCTCGCGGTCGCGGAGCGAGAGCTCGGGCATGACGGGCACCGCGGGCTCGACGCGCTGAGGCTCCAACGAGAACCAGTAAAAGGCATGCGGGCCGAGCATGACCTGATACGGCTGATCGCTGATCGGCGGGAAGTCGATCCGCCCGAACAGCTCGACCGGCATGGTGCCCTGGAACCCCGACAGGTCCAGCTGCGCGAACTGGGAAAAGCGCGAGAGGTTGGCGATGACCAGGATCCGCTCCTCCCCGAACTGCCGGACGAAGGCCAGGATCTTGCGGTTCTCCGGGTGGAGGAACTCGATGGTGCCCCGGCCGAACGCCTGGTGGCGCTTGCGCAGGGCTATCAGCCGCTTCATCCAGTTCAGGAGCGACTGCGGGTTGGCCTCCTGGGCCTCGACGTTGACCGCCTCGTAGTGGTACTCGGGGTCGGTCACGATCGGCGCGTACAGCCGCTGCCGGTTGCTGGTGGAGAAGCCGGCGTTCCGGTCGCCGCTCCACTGCATGGGCGTGCGGACGCCGTTGCGGTCGCCCAGGTAGATGTTGTCGCCCATCCCGATCTCGTCCCCGTAGTAGAGGACGGGCGTGCCGGGCAGCGAGAAGAGGAGCGCGTTCATCAGCTCGATCCGGCGCCGGTTGTTGCCCAGCAGGGGCGCCAGGCGGCGCCGGATGCCCAGGTTGAGGCGGGCCTCGGGGTCGGACGTGTAGGCCCAGTACATGTAGTCCCGCTCCTCGTCCGTCACCATCTCGAGCGTCAGCTCGTCGTGGTTGCGGAGGAACAGCGCCCACTGCGCGCGCTCCGGGATGGGCGGCGTCTGGGCCAGGATGTCGATGACCGGGAAGCGGTCCTCCATCCGCAGCGCCATGAACAGCCGGGGCATGACCGGGAAGTGGAAGGCCATGTGGCACTCGTCCCCCTCCCCGCAGCCGAAGTAGGCGACCGCGTCGTCCGGCCACTGGTTGGCCTCGGCCAGCAGCATGCGGTTGGGGTAGGTGGCGTCGACGTGCGCCCGCAGCTCCTTCAGGAACTCGTGGGACTCGGGCAGGTTCTCGCAGTTGGTCCCGTCCCGCTCGAAAAGGTAGGGGATCGCGTCCAGGCGGAGCCCGTCGATGCCCATGTCCAGCCAGTGGTCGACGACCTTGAGGACCGCGCGGCGCACCTGCGGGTTGTCGAAGTTCAGGTCCGGCTGGTGCGAGTAGAAGCGGTGCCAGTAGTACGCCTGGGCAACGGGGTCCCACGACCAGTTCGAGCTCTCGGTGTCCTTGAAGATGATCCGCGCCTCCGGGTAGCGCGAGTCGGTGTCGCTCCAGACGTAGAAGTCGCGCGCCTGGGTGCCGGGCCGGGCCCGGCGGGCCCGCTGGAACCAGGGGTGCTGGTCGGACGTGTGGTTGCAGACCAGCTCGGTAATGACGCGCAGGCCCCTCGCGTGGGCCTCCCTGACCAGCCGGCGCACGTCCGCGACGCGGCCGTAGGAGGGGTGGACGCCCATGTAGTCCGCGATATCGTAGCCGTCGTCCCGCAGGGGCGACGGGTAGAACGGCAGCAGCCAGATCGCGGTCACGCCCAGGCGGGCCAGGTAGTCCAGCTTCTCGATCAGCCCGGTGAAGTCCCCCATGCCGTCCCCGTTGGAGTCGCGGAAGGCGCGGACGTGGACCTCGTAGATGATCGCGTCCTTGTACCAGGTGGCGGCGGCCGCCTCGTCCGCGGCCGAGCTCCACCGGCTGCTCTCGCCCGTGGCGCCATCCAGCGCTCGCACGGCGGAATCCGGCTCAGTGACCAAGCGATTCCTCCGGGACGAGCGGGCGGGGCACGTGGAGCACGTGCGCGGGCGTGACGGCCGGGTCCAGCTCGACGTAGTTCCACCCGTCGGTCCGCCACGTGAAGCGGCCTTCGTTGAGCAGATCGTGGACCCCGTAGGGCGGGTGGCCCGGCCGGGGCACGACCGGCACCTCCACCCAGCCGGCCTGGCGGAGGCGCGGGTCCAGGTTGACCACCGTGACGATGACGTCCGAGCCGTCGTCCGACGTCTTGGCGTAGGCCAGCAGCCGCTCGTTGTCGGTGTTCAGGAAGCGCAGCGTGCGGTCCTGCTGCAGCGCCGGGTGCTGGCGGCGGATGCGGTTCACCCGCTGGATCAGCGGCCTGAGGCTGCCCCGCGCGTCCAGGTTCCACGTCCGCACCTGGTACTTCTCGGAGTCCAGGTAGTCCTCGCGGCCGGCGGTCAGCGGCCGCACGTCCACCAGCTCGAAGGCCGGGCCGTAGATGCCGTAGCTGGCTCCGAGCGTCGCCGCCAGGACGAACCGCAGCGCGGCGGCGGGCCGGCCGCCGGCCTGGAGGAACTCGGTGAGGATGTCCGGCGTGTTGGGCCACAGGTTGGGCCGGAAGTACTCGCGCACCTCGGTCCGCGTCAGCTCGGTCAGGTACTGGCGCAGCTCCCAGGCCTCGTTGCGCCAGGCGAAGTACGTGTAGGACTGGTCGAAGCCGAGCTTGGCCAGGCGGTACATGACGCGGGGCCGGGTGAAGGCCTCCGACAGGAAGATCACGTCCGGGTGCTTCGCCCGCACCTCCCCGATCGCCCACTCCCAGAAGCCGAACGGCTTGGTGTGCGGGTTGTCCACGCGGAACAGGCGGACGCCGTGCTCCACCCAGAACTCGATGACGCTGTGCAGCTCCAGCCAGAGCGGCCGCCACTCCCGGCACTCGAAGTCGAACGGGTAGATGTCCTGGTACTTCTTGGGCGGGTTCTCGGCGTACTGGACCGTGCCGTCGGGCCGGGACCGGAACCACTCCGGGTGCTCCGTCACGTAGGGGTGGTCGGGCGAGGCCTGGAAGGCGAGGTCGAGGGCGATCTCCAGGCCCAGGCGCCTGGCGGCGGCCACCAGCCGGTCGAAGTCCTCGATCGTGCCCAGGTCGGGGTGGACCGCCTTGTGGCCGCCCTCGGGCCCGCCGATCGCCCAGGGGCTGCCCACGTCGCCGGGCCGGGACTGCATCGAGTTGTTGGGGCCCTTGCGGAACGCCCGCCCGATCGGGTGGACCGGCGGCAGGTAGAGCACGTCGAAGCCCATGCCGGCCACGTAGGGCAGGCGCGCCTCGACGTCCCGGAACGTCCCGGGCCGGCCTGGCTGGGGCGACGCCGAGCGCGGGAACATCTCGTACCAGGCGCTGAACCGGGCCAGCGGCCGGTCCACCAGCACCTCCAGCTCGCGCTCGTACCGCGTGGCCTGGCAGCGGTCGGGGTACTTCGCCATCAGCGCGGCCAGCTCCGGCGACAGCGCCGTCCGCTCGCCCCGGCTGGCCGTCAGCGCCCGCGCGGCCTCCCGGAG
>JBKPCH010000151.1:0-9843 GCA_046727275.1 Candidatus Dormiibacterota bacterium | reverse complement strand
GGGACCCCGGGATCTCGCGGCCCGGCTTCTGCGGTCCTCGCTCACGCCCTGGAGGGCGCTCCCTCCGGTCCTCGGCGCCGGCCCACTTTTCTGGGGCACCTGGCCGCCGAATCTCTCGCCGTCTTACTGACCCACGCACCTCGGGCGGGACACGCCCCCGCTCAGGACCGGGGCGTCGGGGTGGGCGTGGGCGCGGGCGAGCCGCCCGCCGCCGCCTGCGCCTGCTGCACGAGCTGGCCGACCTGGTTGATCTCCTTCTGGTAGGTGGCCAGGTCGCCGGCCTTCAGCGCGTCCTGCGCCGCGTTGTAGTGCTGCGCCGCCTGGTTCAGCAGGTTCACCACCGCCGGGTTGGTGCCGGACGGCGGGGAGGGGCCCGTGGCTGTCCCGCCCGGGCTCTGGGGCTGCTGGTTGCTGGTGCCCGTCGTGACCTGCTGGCCCACGATCTGCGTCAGGGCGAGGTCCAGCGTGGTCTGGTAGGCCACGCTGCCGCTGGTCGAGGCGTCCACCAGGATCACCTTCTTGAGCTCGGGAAGGCTCTGGCTCGTCGTGTTGGACTTGAGGTACCAGGGCTCGAAGTACAGGAAGGAGTTGCCGATCGGGACGACCAGGAGGTTGCCCTGGATCACCTGGGAGCCCTGCTGGTTGAGCAGGGTCAGGTCGCGCGATACCTCCGGCGTCTGCAGGATGCGGGCGCCGATCTGCTGCGGGCCCAGGACCACCTTGTCCTTCGACAGCACGTACGAGACCATCTGGCCGTAGTTGTCGGGGTCGTTGCGAACCGCCAGCCAGCTGACCAGGTTCTGCTTGCGATAAGGGGTGAACGGGATGATCTGCAGGTACTCGGGCTGGGGCTCGCCGGGCAGCCGCATCTCGATGTAGTAGGGGTCGAGCGCCGGCTGCCAGACGTCCTCTCGGTTGTAGAACGTCACCGGGTCGGTCACGTGGTAGATGCTGTAGACCTGCGACTGCACCTGGAACTGTCCCGTGGGCACGCGCAGGTGGGCGCGCAGGCCGGTCGGCATGCGGTTCATCGGCTGGAGCAGGCCGGGGAACGTGGCGGCGTACGCGCGGATGATCGGGTCGTTGGGGTCGGACTCGTAGAAGCTGACCGTCCCCTCGTAGGCGTCGACCACGACCTTCACCGAGTTGCGCAGGTAGTTCTGGCCGCCGGCCGTCTCCTCCTGCTGGGAGTACGGGTAGGTGCTGCCGCCCGTGTACGCGTCCTGGATCCAGTACAGCCGGCCGTCCACGACGACGATGTAGGGGTTCTCGCGGAACTGGAGGAAGGGCGCGATGGCGGACACCCGGTCCTGGATGTCCCGCCGGTAAAGGATCTGCGTCCGGTCCTGCACCTGGCCGCTGACCAGCATGTTGAAGTCGCCCGTTCGCAGTGACCAGAGGAAGCGGCTGCCCCCGCCCAGCGGGACGCCGTGCGTGCCGGCGTAGCTGGTCCTCGCGTTGTCCTCGCCCTTGGGATAGTCGAACTCCTGCTGGACGGACGGCACCAGCACGTAGGTCGGCTCCTGCAGGCCGAAGTAGATCTGCGGCCGGTCGATCTTGAGGTCGCCGGTGGGCGGGATGTCCTTGACCACGTAGTCCGGCAGGCCCTCGCCGACGACGGCGCTGACCGGGCTGGCCGCGACGGCGTAGCCGTGCGTGTACTCCAGCTTCTGGTTGACCCAGCTCTGCGCCTGCGGCGGCAGGCGGTCGGGGTCGAGCTGTCTCGCGCTGATCTCGAGCTGCGTCGTGCGCCCCCCGATCGGGTACCGGTCCAGCTCGATGTCGCGGAACGTGTAGTAGGTGCGGAAGGACTGCAACTGCTGGTAGGTGTCCTGCAGCTGGCGGTTGTCCCACAGCCGCAGGTTCTGGATCGTGGCCTGGTCGTCGGCCACCGCCTGCGCCGTCAGCGGCGTGTCGCCCCCGAACGTCCGGGTCTGCACGTCGCTGACCGCGAAGGCGCGCCGGGTGAACTGGATCTCCCGCTTGATGTAGGGCGACTCCTGGACGACCTCGTTCGGCCGTACCGAGACGCCCTGGATCACGGCGGGGTAGATCCCGGCCACGATCGACGCGCCGATCCAGACCACGACCGCCAGGACCATCGCCAGCGGCCGCTTGGGCACGACGTTGGCGATGAGCAGCGCGGCCAGCAGCACGCCGAGCACGGCCTGCAGGACCGCCAGGCCCGTGCGGGCGTTGACGTCTGCGTAGCCGGCTCCCCACACGACGCCGTTGTGCGCGTACAGGAGGTCGTAGCGGCCGAGGAAGGCGCTGATCCCCAGCACCAGTGCCAGGCCGCCCAGCAGGACGGACAGGTGGGCGATCGCCGGCGGCGGCAGGCGCAGGTCGAAGCTGTCCCCCCGCCACGCGTACAGGCCGGTTGACAGGAGGATGACCAGGAAGAAGAGGCCGAACAGCCAGCTCAGCACGTCGTGCAGGAAGGGCAGCGTCAGCAGGTAGAAGCTGACGTCCAGGCCGAAGACCGGCTCCGTCACGCCGGTGCCCGACGAGTGCAGGAACAGCGCCAGCTCCTGCCACCGGGAGCCGACGCTGCCGGACAGGATGAGGGCGATCACGGCGGAGGCGCCGACGCCGATCGCGCCCGGCACGCTCCACAGGGTGCGCTGGCGGATGCCGACCGCCCGCAGGGCGCGGCCGGAGCGGACGCGGAGCGCGACGACCACGTTGGCCACCCCGAACAGGAAGGAGATCAGGAGGCTGCTGAAGAACAGCAGCAGCTGGAGCCCGATCCGGTTGAGGTAGACGCCCCGCAGGCCGAGCGCGTCGAACCACTGGATCTCCGTCAGGAAGCCGACGACCGGCGCCGTGAGCAGCACGACCAGGAACGCAGCTCCCACGAAGCCGAGCCCGATCCAGAACCGGCGGGGCGGCCGGGGGATCTGGACCTCGCGCAAGCCTCCGAAGGGCTGCTGGTCGAAGGGATCGAACGGGCCTCGCGAGTAGCGGCGCGCCATGGCTGATCACGAAGCTTAGTCCCTGTCGCGGCCGAGCACCCGCCCACATTCGCCGGGCGGGTGTCACGGCGGCGGGGTCCCGGCCGCCGGCGGCGGCTCCAGCTCGGCCCGCCAGCGATCCAGCGCCTCGTCGAGCGCCTGGCGCGCGCGGCGCTCCTCGGCACGGCGCTGCGACGCCTTCTCGTAGTCCCGCGCCGCCAGGGCCTCCTCCTTCAGGGCGGCGAGGCGGCGCGCGTCCAGCAGGCGGCCCAGGACCTCGATGCCTGCCTCGGTGCCCGCGACCTGCTCCAGCAGGTCGGCGACCCCGATCGCCGGCGCCCCCTTCCTGGCGGCCTGGCCGCGCACCAGGGTGAGCAGGTGCTGCAGGTCCGGGCGCATGGCCGGCGAGCCGGCCCGTCCGCCGGGCGAGGGCGCCGGCTCCTCGGTCCTGCCCTCCTCCCGCAGCCGCTCGACCTCGGCCTGGACCTTCTCCCGCGTGACGCCCGCCCGTGCGAGCACCCTGGCCGCCAGGTTCTCCCCCTCGATCATCAGGGCGAGCAGCAGGAACTCCGTGCTCACCGTGGCCCTGCGCTGCCGGCGCGCCTCCTCGAAGGAGATCTCGATCACCCGCTTCACGCGAGACGTGGGGATGATCTGCGAGACGGCCTCCGCCTGTCCGCCGCTGAGGGCCTCCTGGATCGCCTGGCGCGTGGGCTCGACCTCCATGCCGAGCGAGGCCAGCACCATGCCGGCGAGGCCCTCCCCCTCGGTGAGCAGGCCGAGCAGCAGGTGCTCCGTGCCGATGTAGCTGTGGCCGGCGGTCTCTGCCTCGCGCTGGGCCAGCGTCAGCACCTTCTTGGCGCGCTCGCTGAAGCGCTCGAACGGGTACATGTGGCGGAGTCTGGCCCCTCCGACCCCGGTCGTCAACCGGCCGCATTCCCCAATTGGCCGCTTGGCCGGTGGGTCGCTCCAGGCTAGTGCGCCCGGCCGTTCCTCCCGGCGCGGGCCCCCTCGCCGGCGAGCGTGGGGTGCTCGAGGACGCCGTCGATCAGGCCCCACTCCTTCGCCTGCTCCGGGTCCATGAAGTTGTCCCGCTCGAGGTCGCGCTCAACCTGCTCCCGCGGCCGGCCGCAGTGCTTCACGTACAGGTCGATCAGGAGGTCCCGCTGGCGCAGCAGCTCCCTGGCCTGGATCTCGATGTCGCTGGCCTGGCCCTGGATGCCCGGCGTCCACGGCTGGTGGATGACGACCCTGGAGTGGGGCAGCGCGTAGCGCTTGCCCGGGGCGCCGCCGGCCAGCAGGACGGACGCGGCACTGGCCGCCAGCCCGGTGCAGAACGTGCTGACTTGGGGGCGGATCAGCTGCATCGTGTCGTAGATCGCCAGCCCGCTGCCGACCACGCCGCCGGGGCTGTTGACGTACATCGAGATGTCCTTCTCGGGGTCGTCGCTCTGCAGCCACAGCAGCTGCGCGATGACCGTGTTCGCCACGGCGTCGTCGATGGCGCTGCCCACGAAGACGATGCGCTCGCTGAGGAGCCGCGAGTAGATGTCGTAGGCGCGCTCGCCGCGGCCGGTCGTCTCGATCACGGTCGGGATCAGCACTTCGTTCACCTCAGGAATCCGATCGGCCGCTTCCTGGGCGCCCCCTCGTTCACTGCCAGGAACGTCGTGAAGCGGGCGACCGTGCGGAGTGAGTCGTAGTCCAGCGACTCGGTCATGCGGCGGAGCTGCACCCGGGGGTCGGCCTCCCAGGCCACCGCGTTCACCGGCTCGCCAGCGCCCAGCTCGCGGGCCAGCTGCAGGTACAGGTCGGCGACGGTCGTGTCCAGGGCGCGCGCCAGGTCCACCAGGCGGTCGGTGGAGATGTCCTTCTGGCCGCGCTCCACCTCCGAGAGGTAGGCGATCGAGATGCCGGCCGGCCGGGCGATGTCGACCAGGGACCACTCGTGGGCCTCGCGGTGGCGCCGGAGGATCGCGCCGAGTGTGGCGCGGACGTGCTGCGGTGTTTCACTGTGAGCGAATGCCATCTGCCTTGAGCGGAATACTACCACATTCCGGGCCGGCGTCAGGTTGCGATGCGTTCGGGACGGCTGGCGATCAGCCGGGTGAACCGGACGGACGGCCCGCCGGGCCGGCAGCGCCGGCGGGCCGCCCCCGGTCAGCCCTGCAGGTCGACCCGGGCGAGCGGCCGGACCAGCCCCACGAGCCAGTCGCCCAGCCTGTCCAGCCAGGCCTGCCGGTCCAGGGCGGCGACCACGTCGTCGTGCCACGCCACGAGACCAGCCCACCGCCGGCCGGTCAGCGCAGGTTGGCCGGATCGAGCAGGCTCTCGCGCGGCTCCTCGATCACGCGCATCGAGCGCATGATCTCGATCAGCTTCTTGCGGCCCTTCGGAGGCCCGATCATGATGGCGCCCACCAGCCGGTCGTTCATGAAGAACAGCTTGCGGAAGAACTTCTCGTCGAACGAGTACGTCCGCACCGACTCCAGGTCCGGCTGCACGTCCGGCGTGATGCCCATGACGGCCAGCGTGGAGCCGAACATGGTCGTCGTGTACGTGGGGACGTCGAAGAAGTCCTCCTGCTCGCCGGCCATGTTGTGGGCCGCCGTCTTGCCGTGCGCCTCGGCGTTGTCCCACGTGCCCATCTGGTTGTGCTTGCCGACCATCTGGTCGTAGAACACCGCCACGTCGCCCGCCGCGTACACGTCGGGCGCCGCTGTACGCAGCTTCGAGTCCGTCACGATGCCCCGTTTGGTCTGGATGGGCGTGCCCCGGGTGGGCTCCACGTAGTAGTCCAGGCCCACGCCGTACGCGAGCATGTCGAACTCGACCGAGTCGCCGCAGGTGGTGTCGCCGCGGTAGTGGCCGTTGACGCGGGAGAAGCGGCTCACCTCGTCCTCGCAGAGGAAGCGGACGCCCATCGACTCGCCGAGCCGCCGGCACAGGTGGCCGCCCTCGGCGTCGAGCACGTAGCGCAGGAACCACGGCCCGCGCATGATCCACGTCACCTGGGACTGGCCGCGGTGGACGATGCCCTCGGCCAGCTCGTAGGCGATGAAGCTGCCGCCCATCACCAGGACCCGCTCCGACTGGTCCGCCTTCTCGATGATCGCCTTGGTGTCGTCGAGCGTCTGGAACCCGTACACCTCGGAGACCTCGTCGGAGCCCGGCCAGGGCGGCGGCTTGGGCCGGCCGCCGGTCGCGATCAGGAGGGCGTCGTACCGAAACTCCTGGCCGCGGTTGGTCCGGACCACCTTCGCGCTCGTGTCGATCTCGGTGGCCCACGTCTCGAAGTGGATCTCCAGGCCCTTCGCCTGGTAGTCCTCGACGGTCCGCATCATCACCTTCTCCTCGCGGACCTGCCCGCGCAGGAACCGGGGGAGCGCGACGCGGTTGTACAGCGGATGCCGCTCGGCGGCGATCATCACGATCGAGCAGTCGGCGTCGCGGGCCCGCAGCTCCTCGGCGCACGTCTGGCCGGCGATGCCGTTGCCGATGACGACGTAGCGGCGGCTCACGTCAGCTGCAGCCCGCGCTTGTAGACATAGGCGTGACCCTCATCCTCGGCGAGATCGTAGCCGACCTCGCCCAGGTCGCCGCCGGCCGGGTGCCCGGCCGGAGCCAGGACCGCGACCCCGGCCATGCCGACCGAGTCGGCCTCGAAGCGCAGCGCCATCAGCAGGTCCTGGACGGCCGCGCCGGAGCCGGCCAGGAAGGTGACCGGGAGCCGCCGGAGGCCGCCCGGCCGGACCAGCGCCAGGGCGCGGCCGCCGGCCCCCACCCGGACCAGCCCCTGCTCGGCCTGCCGGCCCAGGTGCTCGGCGTCCACGTCCAGCGTGGCGTTCCAGTTGACGTCGACGCCGCCGTAGGCGTCCAGCGCCGGGTCGGCCCGCAGCCGCTCCGCCAGCGCGGCCGCCTCCTGCGGCGAGGCCAGGCGGGGCGGGTCGCCGCCCTCGACGCGGCGGGCGTTCCAGACCGCGCAGTCGACCACCAGGCGGAAGCCCTCGGAGACGAACAGCCGTCCGGCGTCGGGGCTGCCGGTGTAGAGGCGCATCTCCTCGAAGCCGAGGCCGGTCGCCTCGGCCAGTGCCTGCCTGAGCATAGCCCTGGCGATGCCCTGCCGGCGGTGCTCCTGCGCGACCCGCAGGCCCTCGTAGAACATGATCCGGCGGGCGATGGGCCGCAGGCGCTGGACGCCGACCACGATCCCGTCGATCTCCGCGGCCTGGAAGCTGGCGCCCGGGTCGGCCGCCCAGGAGTCGAACACCTCGGGCAGGTAGTCGCCGCCGCCCCAGACCCCGGCCGCGATCTCCATGACCCGCTCGCGATCGGCCGGCCGGATCGGCCTCAGCGTCAGCTCCGCGGCTTCCAGTGCACCACTCCCGCGGTCACGTCGCCGCCCTCGTAGAGCAGCGAGCCGTCCTCGTCCGGCCGGAGGCGCGCCTCCAGCCACTCGCGCCCCCGCTGCTCGTCCCAGGCGAGGCCGAAGTGGCCACGGCACTCCTCCACGGCCTGCTCCAGGCTCTCGAAGCGGTGGAACGTGGGGTACGTGCTGAGGACGGCGTCGGGCGTCGCGCCGAGCTGGCGCAGCAGGAGGAGGCAGTCGCGCAGCCACGGCTCGCGCGCACGCCCTGGGCCGGCCATGTCCTCGCCCGGATGGCGGTGCGGCGAGTCGCGCAGCACCACGAACACGCGCTCCCGCGCCGACCGCTCCAGCTTCTCCAGGAACGGCACCACGTCGGCGATGGGATAGAGGACGTGGACACAGATGACCAGGTCGGCGGGGGCCACCTCGGCGTCCTGCCATTCGCTGGCGATCACCGTCATGTTGGCGGCGGCGGGGATGCGCTCGCGCATCGCCTGCGAGGGCTCGACGGCCGACACCCAGTCCAGGCGCCCCGCCAGCGGTCCGGCGTGGCGGCCCGTGCCGGCGCCCACGTCGATCAGGGTCCGGTCCGGTCGCAGCCAGGGCTCCAGGAAGGCGAGGAACCAGTCGGGCTGGCCGCGCATCGAGAACGCGAAGCGCCGGGCGCGGCGGTCCCACCAGCCGTCGTCTCCGGAGCGGCCGATCCGGGCCTCGCGCGTCTCCACCAGCGTCCGCCAGTGCGCCGCCCAGTCCACGTCGAGCAGGGAGTCCATGGGGGATTGGCTAATCTTGCCGTCGAGGAGGATCACACCGCCATGAGCAGCGCGCTGGTCACCGGGCTGGGCCTCGGATTCCTGGTGGGCGCCCAGGTCGGCCCGATCTGGCTCCTCTGCGCCCGCTCCTCCCTGCGTCACGGCGCGCCCAGCGGCCTGGCGATCGGGCTGGGGGCGGCGGTCGTCGACACCGCGTACGCCAGCCTGGGCGTGGCGGGCGCGGCCAGGCTGCTGGACGTGCCGGGCCTGCGGCTGGGCCTGGGCCTGCTCGGGGCGGCGGTGCTGCTGCTGCTGGGCGCGCGCACGCTGTGGTCCGCCTGGCGCGTCCGCCTGGGCGGCGAGGTCGAGGTCGAGGTGGCGTCGCCGCTGCGGGCGCTGCGCACGTCGCTGGCCGCCACCGCCTCCAACCCCATGACCATCGCCTCGTGGGCGGCGATCTTCGCCGCCGCGTCGGCGGCCGGCGTGGCCCGCTCCGCCGTGGACGACGCGACCCTGGTGGCCGGCGTCGGCCTGGGCTCGATGGCGTGGTTCACGGTGCTCAGCCTCGGCATGGCGGTGCTCCGGCGCCGGGTCGGCGAGCAGGGCCTGCGGCTGGCGGACGGCCTGGCCGGCCTCGGCCTGCTCGGCTTCGGGGGCCTCCTGGGCTGGGAGGCGGTCCACCAGCCGCGCTGAGCTGCGGATTCGACAGGCTCCGCGCTCCGTCCGTCTAGATGTTGCGCCGGACCGTGGGGCCCGGCCCAGCATGTTGTGCACAGCTGTGGACAAGGCTGTGGATGACCGTCAGCGGCCGGCCTACAATGCCCGGGTGAGACCGAACAGCGGCGTCTCCGCCGAGCTCGACCCGGACGAGCGCGCGCTGCTCGACCGCTACTGCACCAACCTCGACCGCCGCGTCTTCGCGCTGCGGAACCTGCCGGAGGTGGTCAAAGGCGCGCTCTTCAGCCGCTACTCGCGGACCGAGAAGAGCCTGCGCCGGGTCCTCCTCGACGAGTTCCTGCACGACCCCGCCTCCGGCCTCCGGCCCGGCGCCGGCGACCCGGCCGACGAGCTGGTCGACGCCGAGCGGGCGGAGGACTTCTACCGGCGGGTGCTGGTCGGGTACGGGGACGACTCGGTGGCGGAGCTGGCGGGCGCCCACCTGGCCGTGGAGCGCGTCTCCAACCTGGCCGCCAAGGCCCTGGAGGACTCGCGGATCGGCCTGTCGCCGCTGGAGAAGTCCACGCGCTACGTCCGCTTCGACCGGCCGGGCCCGGACGGCCGCTTCCCCTACCACCGCGGCCCCGAGCTGGCCCATCCCGCCTACGAGCCGGCCATGGAGGCGCTGTTCGAGGCGTACTCCGGGCTGGTCGGGCCGCTGACCGAACGGATCCGGGAGGCGCACCCCATCGACCCCGGGGAGAGCGAGCGGGCCTGGCGGTCGGCCACCCGGGCGCGGGCCCTCGACCTGCTGCGCGGCCTGCTCCCCGCGGCCACGCTCACCAACCTGGGCCTCTACGGCAACGGCCGCGCCTTCGAGTACCTGCTGACCAAGCTGTCGGCGTCCGACCTGCCCGAGTGCCGCGCGCTGAGCGGCGAGATGCACGCCGAGCTGGCCCAGGTCATCCCCGCCTTCGTGCGGCGGGCGCTGGACGAGCGCTACGGCGCGCCGGCGGCCGCCTACCTGGCCGAGGCCCGGCGCAGGGTGGCGGCCCTCGCGCCCCGGGCGGCCCCGGGCCCTGTCTCTTATACACATCTGACGCTGCCGACG
>JBKPCH010000150.1:0-5656 GCA_046727275.1 Candidatus Dormiibacterota bacterium | reverse complement strand
CGCCTGCACGATGGTGACGCCGCGCATGCCGCCCGCCATCACGATCGTCACCACGACGGCCGCCATCACCACCACGCCGGCGGCGTAGGGGACGCCGGCGGCGCTGGCCACGGTGATGCCGGCCGCCTTCATCTGGGGCAGCGTGTAGAAGAGGCCGACCACGATGACGAGGCCGACGGCCAGGCGCCGGAAGCCGGGGCTGCCGAAGCGGCCCTCGGCGAAGTCCGGGATCGTGTACGCACCGAAGCGGCGCAGCGGCCCGGCGATGAAGACCAGCAGCACCAGGTAGCCGGCCGCGTAGCCGACCGGGTACCAGAGGACGTCGTAGCCGAACTTCATGATCAGGCCGGCGATGCCCAGGAACGAGGCGGCGCTGAGGTACTCGCCGCTGATCGCGGCCGCGTTGGCCGCCGGCGGCACGGCGCGGGCCGCGACCAGGAAGTCGGAGGTGGTGCGCGCGAACCGGCGGGCGAACACGCCGACCGCGACGGTGACGACGAGCATCGCCAGCAGGCCGGCGACGGCCGCCAGCGAGGTCACTCGCCGCCGCCCCTCAGCAGGTCGCTGAACTCGTCGTCGATGGCCTCGGCGTGGCGGACGTAGTAGAGGCCGAGGGCGACCATCAGCGGGTAGGAGCCGACGCCCAGGACCAGCCACGGCAGCGGGATCGAGAAGACCTGGATCGCGGCGTAGCCGGGCCAGAGCCAGGCCAGCAGCGGCTGCACGCCCAGGGCGGCGGCCATGGTGGCGGCGACGCGCAGGCTCAGGCGAAGCTGCCGGCGCATCAGCGCACCCAGGAAGATCTCCCCGACCGGGGTCTGCTCCTCGAGCTCGCGCAGCTCGGCCAAGGTCGCTGCTACAGCCTGATCGCCGCCTTCAGGGCGGCGGCGTGGCGGCGGGAGACCGGGACGGTCAGGTCGGGCAGGCCCTCCAGCTTCAGCAGGTAGGTGCCGTTGAAGAAGCCCTCGATGCTGGAGACCTGGTTCAGGTTGACCAGGTGGGCGCGGTGCACCCGCAGGAAGCCGTGCCGCTCCAGCCGGCGCTCCAGGTCCTGCAGCGTCTGCCGGACGTGGTAGCGGCCGCCGGCCGTCCGCACCGTGCAGCCCTCGCCGTCCGCGATGGCGACCTGTATGTCGGCCACCGGGACCAGCCGGATCTGGCCCCGGTGGCTGACCGCGATCCGGTCGTCCAGCGGCGGTGCGGCCGCCGCCGGGCCGGCCGCGGCGGCGTCGCGGGCCCGCAGCAGCCGGTTGATGGTCACGCCCAGCCGCTCGGGCCGGACCGGCTTCATCAGGTAGTCGGCGGCGGCCAGCCGGAAGGCCTCGACGGCGTGGTCCTCGTACGCGGTGACGAACACCACCTGCGGCGGCCGCGCCAGCTGGGCGATCATGCGGGCCAGGGCCAGGCCGTCCGCGTTCGGCATGCGCACGTCCAGGAAGACGGCGTCGAAACCGCCGCCGGCCAGCAGCCCGACGCAGCCGGCCGCGTCCGCGGCCTGGGCGATCCTGCCGACGGGCTCCTGCTGCCGCAGCAGGAAGGCCAGCTCGTCGCGCGCGGGGGCCTCGTCGTCGACGACCAGCACGCTCAGGGGTGTCACGACGCCCGCACCCCCGGCCGGTACTTGGGCACGCGGGCCTGGACCGTGGTGCCGGCGCCGGGCCGCGACTCGATCGAGAGCCCGTGGCCGCTGCCGAAGACCTGGCGCAGCCGGCGGTCCACGTTGGCCAGGGCGCCGCCGCCGTCCATGCCGCCGGGGGCCGGCTGGAAGCCGGCGCCGTCGTCGTGGACCACGATCAGGCACTCGTCGTCCTGGTCCTCCGCCCGGATCGTGATGGTGCCGCCGGTCCGGGCGGTCTCGATGCCGTGCTTGACCGCGTTCTCCACGAGCGGCTGGATCAGCAGCGCCGGCACCGTCGCGTTCAGGACCTCCGGCTCGACGTTGAGCCGGACCTGCAGGCGCTCGCCGAGGCGCGCCTGCTCCAGCTGCAGGTACTGGCGCACGTAGATCAGCTCGTCCGCCAGGGTCGTGAACTCCGGGTCCGGCCCCCGGAACGCCCGCCGGGTGAAGTCGGCGAACTCCAGCACCAGCTCGCGGGCGCGGTCGGGATCGGTCCGGATGAAGGCGGCGATGGTGTTCAGCGTGTTGTAGATGAAGTGCGGCGAGATCTGCGCCCGCAGCGCCCGCAACTCGCTGCGCGCCAGCGCCACGCGCTGCCGCTCCGCCTCCTGCAGCCGCAGCTGCGTCGCCAGCAGCTCGGCCAGGTCGGAGGCGATGCGCAGGGCGGCCGGGCCGGGCGCCTGCACGTGGTAGGTGACCAGCGCGGCGACCGGCCGCTCGCCCACGACCAGGGGCGCTACCACCCCGGAGCGGAGCTCGCACGGCTCGGTGCCCCGGGGATGGAGCTGGACGAGGCGCAGGCGTCCTGCGGCGAGGGCCTCGAGGACGGCCGGCGCCTCCACGCCGGCGTGCAGCCGGTGGCTCTCGGCCGGCCCGGCCGACACGGTGTGGAAGCCGAGCAGGCCTCGCTGGTCGTAGAGGGCGACCGCGTCGCTGCCCGCTCGCTCGGCCACCTCGGCCAGCACCTGCTGGGCGCTGTCGGCGGAGAGGCCGGGCCGCAGGCTGCGCAGCGCGGAGGTGGCGAACGCCAGCGTACGCAGGGTGGCCCGCTGCTCCAGCGTGCCGAAGCCGCGGCGCTGGCGCCGGAGGAGCAGATAGACGAACAGCCCGGCCAGGCCGGTGAGGGCTGCCTGCACGGCGAGCCCGGCCTCCCAGCTCACGTGCTGATGATTCTCCAATCTGCACCGGCCGGCAAGGGACCCGCCGCTCAGCCGGCGGAGACGACCGTTCGCCGGCCGTTCCCGACCGTTCGCCGTCATCCGCTATCGCCCACGGCCGGGGCGGCGTATCACTGGGGCCGGGCCCGTCGGTGATACGGGCCGCTCTTGGTGGAGGTGGAACCCATGGCGGAAGAACGACCCCTCGCCCCGGCGATCGCCGACCCGGCCCCGCTGGGCCTGGCAGCCTTCGCGCTCACGACCTTCCTGCTGAGCGCGCACAACGCGTTCGGCGGCTCCACGGCCCCGCTGCTGGCCTTCTTCGGCTTCGCCATCTTCTACGGCGGGCTGGCCCAGTTCGCGGCGGGCATGTGGGAGTTCCGGAACCGCAACACGTTCGGCGCCACGGCGTTCTCCACGTACGGTGGCTTCTGGATGGGCGTGGCGGCGTTCATCGTGCTCGTGCTCGCCGGCAAGGTGGCGGCGGGGGACGTGACCAAGTCGCTCGGCTGGATCCTGCTCGCGTTCGCGATCTTCAACACGTACATGCTGGCCTGGAGCGCGCGCATCAACGCGGCCGTCTTCGGCGTGTTCCTGACCCTCGAGGCCACGGAGATCCTGCTGTTCATCGGCAACTTCGCCGGCAACGCGGCCGGCAGCGGCCTCGTCGCGGTGGGCGGCTGGGTCGGGATCGTCACGGCCCTCGTCGCGTGGTACGCGTCCGCGGCGCTCGTGGTCAACGGCATGTCGGACCGGCCGGTGCTGCCCGTGGGCAGGCCGCTCTGGGGCGGAGGGGCCCCGGCGGCGCCCCGTGCGGCGGGCCCGGTTGGCCCCCGGGCTGAGGCGTAGGCTAGCCGTACCCGAAAACGACCCTGTAGGAGTGCGCCCATGTCAGCAGACCAGCCCTCCGGGCACGCGATCGAGACGCTCTTCCTGGAGGAACGCCGCTACCCGCCGCCGCCCGGGTTCGCCGCCCAGGCCAACGCCCAGCCCGACATCTACCGGCGGGCGGAGGACTTCGAGGGCTTCTGGCGGGAGGAGGCCCAGGGCCGGGTCACCTGGTTCCAGCCGTTCGAACAGGTGCTGGAGTGGGACCTGCCGTACGCGAAGTGGTTCCTGGGCGGGCGGCTGAACGTCTGCTACAACTGCGTCGACCGCCACGTCGAGGCGGGCAACGGGGACCGGCTGGCCTACTACTGGGAGGGCGAGCCGGTGGACGAGCGCCGGGCGCTCTCGTTCGCCGAGCTGCAGCGCGAGGTCGTCCGGTTCGCCAACGGCCTGAAGAAGCTCGGCGTGAAGAAGGGCACCCCGGTCGGCATCTACATGGGGATGGTCCCGGAGCTGCCGGTGGCCATGCTCGCCTGCACCCGGCTGGGCGCCCCGCACACCGTCGTGTTCGGGGGCTTCAGCGCGGACTCCCTGCAGGGCCGGCTCAACGACATGGGCTGCGAGGTGCTGATCACGCAGGACGAGGGCTGGCGGCGCGGCAACCGGGTGCCGCTGAAGCGGACCTCGGACGACGCCATGGCGCAGGCGCCGGGCGTGAAGACGTGCGTCGTCTACTGCCGGACCGGGGGCGACGTGGCCATGACCGAAGGGCGCGACGTCTGGTGGCACGACCTGGTGGCGGACGTGAGCGACGATCCGGCGTCCTGTCCCTGCGAGGAGATGGACTCGGAGGACCTGCTCTACCTGCTGTACTCCAGCGGGACCACGGCCAAGCCGAAGGCGATCGTGCACACGACGGGGGGCTACCTGGTCGGCACGGCGACCACGCACCACTACATCTTCGACGTGAAGCCGGACTCCGTGTACTGGTGCGCCGCCGACATCGGCTGGGTCACCGGGCACAGCTACATCGTGTACGCCCCGCTGTGCAACGGGACCACCGGCATCGTCTACGAGGGCACGCCGGACTACCCGGACCGCGACCGCTGGTGGGACATCGTCGAGCGCTACAAGGTGGACATCCTCTACACCTCGCCGACGGCCATCCGGACGCACATGAAGTGGGGGCCGCAGCACGCGGCGAAGCACGACCTCAACTCGCTCCGGCTGCTCGGGACCGTCGGGGAGCCCATCAACCCGGAGGCCTGGGTCTGGTACCGGGAGCACATCGGGGGCAACCGGATCCCGGTCGTCGACACCTGGTGGCAGACGGAGACGGGCATGATCCTGATCACGCCGCTGCCCGGCCTCACCACGCTCAAGCCGGGGTCGGCGACGAAGCCGTTCCCGACGGTGGACGCCGCGGTCTACAACGACAGGGGGGAGGAGGTCGGCCCCGGCGGGGCCGGCTACCTGGTCCTCAAGCGCCCGTGGCCCGCCATGCTGCGGGGGCTCTACAAGGACCACGACCGGTACGTGCAGACGTACTGGAGCCGGTTCCCCGGCGTCTACTTCGCCGGGGACGGGGCCCGCGTCGACGAGGACGGCGACTTCTGGCTCCTGGGCCGGGTGGACGACGTGATGAACGTCTCCGGCCACCGGATCTCGACCATCGAGGTGGAGTCGGCGCTGGTCGACCACGTAATGGTGGCCGAGGCCGCCGTGTGCGGGCGCAGCGACGCCACGACGGGCCAGGCGATCGTCGCCTACGTGACGCTGAAGGGAGGCGAAGAGGGCTCGCCGGCGATGCTCCGCGAGCTGCGGGAGCACGTCGGCGCGAAGATCGGCAAGTTCGCGGCGCCCGCGAACATCGTGTTCACGCCCGAGCTGCCCAAGACGCGCTCGGGCAAGATCATGCGCAGGCTGCTGCGCGACGTCGCGGAGAACCGCGCGCTGGGCGACACGACGACGCTGGCCGACCCGGCGGTGGTGGACGAGATCGCCCACCGCGGCCAGGAGCTGGCGACGGCGGGGGAGGACCAGGAGTAGGCGG
>JBKPCH010000149.1:0-15183 GCA_046727275.1 Candidatus Dormiibacterota bacterium | reverse complement strand
GGTGGTGATCGACTACACGCGGGTGCGGAGCGACCTGCAGCGGCTGGCGGTCCTGGAGGACCGGGAGCGCATCGGCCGGGAGCTGCACGACGGGGCCATCCAGGAGCTCTTCGCCGTGGGCATGGGCCTGCAGGGCATGGCCATCATGACCGCCGACCCGGCGCTGCGGGACCGGCTGGAAGGGAGCGTGGGCCGGGTCGACGAGGTCATCCGCGACCTGCGCAACTACATCTTCGGCCTGCGCCCGGGCATCGCCGCGGACCGTCACCTGGGGCGGGCGCTGGAGGAGCTGGCCGAGCAGCTGGAGCAGCAGCACGGCGTGGCCTGCGCCGTGGACGTCGACCAGGCGGCCGCGGCCAGGCTGGCCGGCCGCGCCGCCGACGTGGTGCAGGTGGCGCGGGAGGCGCTGTCCAACGTGGGCCGCCACGCCGGGGCGGCGACCTGCCGGCTGTCGCTGCGGGCCGAGCCGGGCTCCACCGTGCTGGAGATCGAGGACGACGGCCGGGGCTTCGCGGCGGGCGAGGCCCACGCCGGCTGGGGCCTGCGCAACCTCGGCGAGCGGGCGGCGGCCATGGACGGCTCGCTGGACGTCGAGTCGGTGGCCGGCGAGGGGACGCTGGTCAGGCTGCGCCTCCCGACCTAGATGAATGATTCCGAATACCTCGCCGCTATTCGGAATCATTCATCTAGACCCGCGCCGCCTCCTGCGGGCTGGGCCGCCCGCGCGCGGGGCCGGCCGGCCCCGCGGGGAGGGGCTGGCCGGCACGTGACCGCCTGGGCTCGAGGGAGCAGGCTGCTGTCAGGAGGAACCGCCATGGCGGACAGCGAATGGATCGAGCGGCTGTCGCTGGGGCTGGCGGCCGGCTCCGGCGGCATCGGTGGGGAAGGAGGAGGTGGGTCATGAGCTGGACGGTGGCGGCCGTGATGACCAGGGACGTGGCAACCGTGTCACCCGGGGCCCCCTACAAGGCGGTGGCCGAACTGCTGCACGAGCGCCGGGTCAGCGCCCTTCCCGTGCTCGATGCCCGCGGCCGGGTGGTCGGGGTCGTCTCCGAGGCGGACCTGCTCCTGAAGGAGGAGCGGCCGGCCCCGGGACGCGGCGCCCTGGGCGACCCGCACGGCGACCTGGCCAGGGCCACGGCACGCAGCGCGGGGGAGCTGATGACGTCGCCCGCGGTGACGATCAGGCCCGAGGCGACGCTCACCGGGGCGGCGCGGCTGATGCACCGCCGGGGCGTCAAGCGCCTGCCGGTGGTGGACGAGGCGGGCCGGCTGGTCGGGCTGGTGAGCCGGGCGGACCTGATCCGGCCGTTCCTGCGCAGCGATGAGTCGATCGCGCGCGAGGTCCGGGAGGAGGTCGCCGCGGGGATGCTGGCGATCGACCCGGCGGAGCTTGCGGTCACCGTAGAGGACGGCGTGGTGCGGCTGGAGGGGGAGCTGGAGACCCGCAGCCTGGGCCGGATCCTGGCCCGCCTGGCCGGGGCCGTGGAGGGCGTGGTCGCGGTCGACAGCCGGCTGCGCTGGAAGCTGGACGACAGCGGCCTCCGGCCCGACACGTCGCCGCTGGCGCTCCGCTTCGCCGCCCCCGAGCGAGAGTAGCGGGAGTCCAGGCGCCGGATGGGCGCCTGGACTCCCGGTCGTGCCGTCACGTCGTCTTCGCGCCGGCGCCCGTCCCCGGCGCGGCCGGGAGGGGACGCGGTCAGGCGCCGTACGCGCCCGCATTGGCGGCGCGCATGGCTGCGACGTAGCCGGCTCGCTGGTACGCCGCCCGGTCGGACGTCGCCGGCACGGCGAGACTGCCGCGGAACTCGTCCACCGTCTCGAACCCCTTGCGCGCCATCCACTCGGACAGCCCGTCGAGCAGCGTCCCGGCGTACCCGGGCCCGTGGCGCAGGAGCGCGGACGCCGTCATCACCACGTCGGCTCCGGCGAGGAGGTACCTGGCCACGTCCGCAGCATCCTCGACGCCGGTGGTGGCGGCGAGTGACGCGCCGACTCTGCCACGCAGCAGCGCGATCCATGCCCGCGGCAGCCGGGCCTCGGCCGGGGTCGAGAGGTTGACCCTGGGCACAATCGCGAGCGCCTCGGGGTCGATGTCAGGCTGCAGGAAGCGGTTGAAGAGGACCAGCCCATCGGCCCCGGCCTCGTCGAGGCGCTGCGCGATCTCGCCGGTGGAGCTGAAGTAGGGGCTGAGCTTGACCGCGACGGGCACGGTGACGGCGCTCTTGACATGCAGCAGCACGTCGAGGTGACGCTGCTCGACCTCGCGCCCGGTGGTCTGCGACTCACCGGGCAGGTAGTAGATGTTGAGCTCGATCCCGGCGGCGCCGGCGTCCTGCATCGCGCGAGCGTATTCGGTCCAGCCTGCGGGGGTGACGCCGTTGAGGCTCGCGAGAACCGGCACGTCGACGGTCGCCGCGGCGCGTTCGAGCAGGCGCAGGTAGCTCCGCGGGCCCGGGTCCTCCTTCACGATCGCCGGGACGTAGTCCAGCGCCTCCGGGAAGCTCTCCGCGGGGCCGTCGACCAGCAGCGCGTTCTCCGCCGCTCGCTCGCGCAGCTGTTCCTCGAAGAGCGAGAACAGGACGACCGCGCCCACGCCGGAGTCCGCGAGCCGCCGCACGCCGTCGAGCGTGTAGGACAGCGGCGACGGTGAAGCCACGAGCGGGTTGCGCAGGCGAAGCCCCATGTAGGTCGTCGCGAGCTCCATCAGCTGTCCACCTGCGCGCTGGACGGGAAGCCGCCGGCGCCCCGCGTCGCCATCTCCTCGTAGGTTCGCCAGCGCAGGTCGGCCACCTCCTGGGCGAGGCCGAGCAGTCGCTCCGCCTCCTCCGGCTCCGCGCTGGCGAGCGCCCGGAACCGCAGCTCCCCCTTCCGGTAGTCGGCCAGCCGCATCCGCGGCCGGGGCGAGTCGAGCAGGAACGGGTTGCCGCCCTCGGCCCGCACCACCGGGTTGTAGCGGATCAGCGGCCAGTGGCCGCTCGCGACAGCGCGGTACTGCTGGTCGATTCCGTTGCGCATGTCGTAGCCGTGCGCGATGCAGTGGCTGTAGGCGATCACCAGCGACGGCCCGTCGTAGGCCTCGGCCTCACGGAACGCGGTCAGCGTCTGCTGGGGATCGGCGCCCATGGCGACGCGGGCGACGTACACGTTGGCGAGCGCGATCGCCTGCAGCGCGAGGTCCTTCGTGGGCATCGTCTTGCCCGCTGCGGCGAACTTGGCGACGGCGCCGAGCGGCGTCGCCTTCGACATCTGCCCGCCGGTGTTCGAGTAGACCTCGGTGTCGAGCACCAGCGCATTGACGTTGTGGCCGCTGGCGAGGACGTGGTCCAGGCCGCCGGAGCCGATGTCGTAGGCCCAGCCGTCGCCGCCGACGATCCACACGCTCCGCCGGATCAGGTGGTCGACCACGCTGCGCAGGTCGTCCGCCGCCGGACCCTGCAGGCGGTCGAGCCGGCGCTGCAGCTCGCCCAGGCGCTCGCGCTGCTCGCGCAGCTCCGATTCCCGGAGCTGGGGCGCGCCGAGGATCTCCTCCACCAGCTCCGGCCCGAGCTCTTCGCGCAGCTCCAGGAGACGGCGCTGGGCGAGCTCGGTGTGGCGGTCGGCCGCGAGCCGCAGCCCCAGCCCGAACTCCGCGTTGTCCTCGAACAGCGAGTTGGACCAGGCCGGCCCTCGCCCGTCGGCGCCGGCGGTCCAGGGCGTGGTCGGCAGGTTGCCGCCGTAGATGGACGAGCAGCCGGTCGCGTTGGCGACGGTGAGCCGGTCACCGAACAGCTGCGACAGGAGCTTCAGGTAGGGGGTCTCGCCGCAGCCGGCGCAGGCGCCGGAGAACTCGAACAGCGGCTCCAGGAACTGGGTGCCGCGCACGGTGCCGAAATCGACCCGCGAGCGGTCCGCCGGAGGCAGACGCTCGAAGAACGCGATGTTCTCCCGCTCCACCGGCAGCAGCGGCTCGCGCTCGCCGAGGTTGATCGCCTTCCGGACGGGGTCTCCGCCGGCCGAGACCGGGCAGGCCTCGACGCACAGCCCGCAGCCGGTGCAGTCCTCGACGTACACCTGCAGCGTGTAGCTGGTCCTCGGCAGTCCCGGGCCGGTGAGCGGGGCCGACCGGAATGCCGCCGGCGCGTCTTCGAGCCGGGAGGGATCGTAGTAGCGGGAGCGGATCACGCTGTGGGGGCAGATGAAGCTGCAGTTGCCGCACTGGATGCACAGCCCGGGATCCCACACCGCGACCAGGTCGGAGATGTTGCGCTTCTCGTACCTGGTCGTCCCACTCGGATAGGTGCCGTCGACCGGCAGGGCGCTCACGGGGAGCTGGTCGCCCCGCCCCGCCATCATCGTGGCGGTCACGGTGCGCACGAACTCCGGGGCGCCGGGTGGGACGATCGGGCTCGGCTCCCGCATCGAGGTCACCCGTTCGGGCAGCGGCACGCGGTGGAGGCCCCCGAGCGCGCTGTCGACCGCGCGCAGGTTCCGCTCGACCACCTCCGCCCCGCGCCGTGCGTAGGTCTTGGCGAGCTGGCCCTTGATCCGCTCGATCGCCCGCGCCGGCTCGAGCACGCCCGAGATCGCGAAGAAGCAGGTCTGGAGCACGGTGTTGGTCCGGCCGGCGAGACCGGCCTCCCTGGCGATCCGCCCGGCGTCGACCACGTAGAGCTCGATGCGCTTGGCGAGGAGCCGCTCCTGCACCGGGCGCGACAGCGCGTCCCACACCTGGTCCGGCGGGTGATGGGTGTTGAGCAGCAGC
This sequence comes from Candidatus Dormiibacterota bacterium, assembly GCA_046727275.1. Taxonomy (GTDB): domain Bacteria; phylum Chloroflexota; class Dormibacteria; order Dormibacterales; family Dormibacteraceae; genus CF-161. The sequence goes on along the minus strand of JBKPCH010000149.1, from coordinate 10,439 downwards.
GTCGCCCCCGGCGCGGCCCGGTCGATCACCTCGTCGCGCTCCAGCTGCGAGAACTGGTGGCAGCCCACGAAGGTCGCTTGCGAGACCAGGTACGGCGCGTGGATCGGCCGCGGGCCGAAGCGCAGGTGCGAGACCGTCTGCGAGCCCGACTTCTTCGAGTCGTAGACGAAGTAGCCCTGCGCCTGCAGGCCCTCCTCGTCGCCGAGGATCTTGATGGTGCTCTTGTTCGCGCCGACCGTGCCGTCGGAGCCCAGCCCGAAGAACACCGCCCGGACGGTCTCCGGCGCCTCGATCTCGAGTGACGGGTCGTAGGGCAGGCTGGTGCCGGAGACGTCGTCGTTGATCCCGACCGTGAACCGGCGCCTGGGACGCTCCCGGCCCACCTCCTCGAAGACGCCGGCGACCATCCCCGGCGAGAGCTCCTTGGACGAGAGGCCGTAGCGGCCGCCCGTCAGCAGCGGCATCGATTCGCGCTCCCCGGCCGCCCAGGACTCGTTGAGCGCTGCGACCACGTCCAGGAACAGGGGCTCGCCGAGCGATCCCGGCTCCTTGGTCCGATCGAGCACGGCGACCCGTCGCGCGGTCGCCGGCAGCGCCCGCGCCAGCTCCAGCGCCGGGAACGGCCGGTACAGCCTGAGCTGCGCCACACCGACCCGCTCCCCCCGCGCCTGCAGGAACGCCACCGTCTCGCGCGCCGTCTCCCCGCCCGAGCCCATCACCACGACCACCCGCTCGGCCTCCGGGTGCCCGTGGTAGTCCACCAGGCCGTACCGGCGGCCGGTGCGCTCGGCCAGCCGGTCCATCGCGGCCTGGACCGCCTCGGGCACGCGGGCGTAGAAGGGGTTGACCGTCTCTCGCGCCTGGAAGTAGACGTCCGGGTTCTGCGCGGTGCCTCGGACGAAGGGCCGCTCGGGGGACAGGGCCCGTCCGCGGTGCGCCCTGACCAGGGCTTCCGGCACGAGGGCCCGCAGGTCCTCGTCGTCGAGCAGGTCGATCGTGTTGAGCTCGTGCGAGGTGCGGAACCCGTCGAAGAAGTGCACGAACGGCACCCGGGTCCGAAGCGTCGCCGCGTGGGCGACCAGGGCCAGGTCGTGGGCCTCCTGCACCGACGCCGACGCCAGCATTGCGAAGCCGGTCTGGCGCACGGCCATCACGTCGGAGTGGTCGCCGAAGATCGACAGCCCCTGCGCCGCCAGCGAGCGGGCCGCCACGTGCAGCACGGCTGCGGTCAGCTCGCCGGCGATCTTGTACATGTTCGGGATCATCAGCAGCAGGCCCTGCGAGGCGGTGAACGTCGTCGCGAGCGCCCCGCCCTGGAGCGCGCCGTGCAGCGCTCCGGCCGCGCCCGCCTCGCTCTGCATCTCCACCACCCCGGGCACGGTGCCCCAGACGTTGGGGCGCCCGTGGCTCGACCACTCGTCGGCCAGCTCCGCCATCGGCGAGGACGGCGTGATCGGGTAGATGCAGCAGACCTCGCTCAGGCGGTAGGCGACGGACGCCGCCGCCTCGTTGCCGTCGACGGTGGTGCGCAAGTCAGCCCGGCTCCGGGACCATCTCGATCGAATGCACCGGGCACTGGTCGAAGCACGCCCGGCAGCCGGTGCAGCGGTCGTAGTCGTACCGGTAGCGCTGCCCGGGGCCGAGCTTGATCACCGCGTCCTCCGGGCAGGCGCCGAGGCACCCGTCGCACTCGCAGCAGTTGCCGCACGAGAGGCACCGGTTCGCCTCGAACGTGGCGTCCTCGGACGGGAGGGCGCCCACCACCTCGGAGAAGTCGCCCACCCTCGCGGACGGCTCCAGCTCCGGCTGCTGGCGCCGCTGCGCGTCGCCGAAGTACCAGAGGTGCAGCATGTCGAAGGTGGCCAGCGGATGCCTGGGCGGCCGCTCCCGCCGCTCGCCCCGCAGCCACGCGTCGATCTCCCGCGCGGCCCGCTTGCCGTGGCCCACCCCGACGGTCACCGTCCGCTCGGCCGGCACCATGTCGCCGCCCGCGAACACGCCCGGGCATCCGGTCATCAGCGAGCTCGACACGCGGACGGTGCCGTCGCGCTCGAACTCGACGCCCGGAACGGCGCGCAGGAACCCCGTGTCGGTCTCCTGGCCCAGGGCCAGGATCACCGTGTCGGCGGCCAGCGTCTCGAACCGGCCGGTCGGCCGCGGGAACGCGCTCTCGTCCAGCTCCATCGACTCGACCTGGAGCTGCTCGCCCTCGAAGGCCGTGATCGTCCGGAGCCAGTTGATCCGGACGCCCTCCCGCTCGGCGTCCCGGGCCTCCTCCTCGTGCGCAGGCATCTGCTCGCGCGTGCGGCGGTAGACGATCACGGCGTCCGTGGCCCCCAGCCGGCGCGCCGTTCGCGCCGCGTCCATCGCCGTGTTGCCGCCGCCGTAGACCGCCACGTGACGCCCGATCGCCGGCCGCTCCCCTGACGCCACGCCGCGCAGGAACGACACGGCGTCGACCATCCTCCCGGCGTCCATCGCGGGGATCTCGACGCGCTTCGACAGGTGGGCGCCCACCGCGACGAAGAAGGCGTCGAACCGTCCCTCGCGGCGCTCCGCCTCCAGGTCCGTGACCCGGTGGTGGCGGGTGAAGCGCACCCCCAGGGCCCCGATCCGCTCGACCTCCAGGTCCAGCACGTCGCGCGGCAGCCGGTAGGCCGGGATGCCGTAGCGCATCATCCCGCCCGGCTCGGCGCCCGCATCGCGGATCTCGACCTCGTGGCCGAGCCTGGCCAGGTGATAGGCGGCCGAGAGCCCGCTCGGCCCTCCGCCGATCACCAGCACCCGCCTGCCGCTTCGGGCGGTCGGCGGCTCGAACCGCCACTCGCGCTCGCGCGCCAGGTCGCCCAGGAACCGCTCGACCGCGTGAATCGAGACCGCGGTGTCGAGCTTGGCCCGGTTGCAGCTGGTCTCGCACGGGTGGTAGCAGACCCGGCCGTGGATCGCCGCGAACGGGTTGTCCTCGACCAGCAGGCGCCAGGCCCGCTCGTGCTCGCCCGCCTGCACGTGCGCGAGCCAGCCCTGGATGTTCTCCCCGGCCGGACAGGCGGCATTGCAGGGCGGCAGCAGGTCCACGTAGACGGGCCGCTGCGTCCTGACGGGCCCCGAGCGTGAACGCCCATGCAGCAGGTCCGGCAGGGGCGTGATGTCTCGCGGCGGGCCGCCAGGGCCCGGGCCCGGACGGCGCTCCGATCGCTGGAAACGCCCTGATCTTGGAGTCACAGACCCAATCTAGCCGCAGCCGGGCGCCAATGGCGGCGCCGGACGCTGAGGTCAGTCCAGCGGGTCCATCAAACCGCCCACCGGGTACCAGACCGACGGCCCGCCTTCCGGCCGGGTTTCCGGCCTGCGCGGCGGGGTCTCGGGCTGGGCTGCGACGCCCGGCGCCTCCGTCTGCACCCGCGTGCCGGCGGCCGGCCCGATCGTCACCAGCAGCTCATCACCGGCCACCGCGATCGTCTCGTATCCCATCGGGCTGGAGCGCTGGATCTGGACCAGGGCGCCGTCCACCTGAAGGCGGTCGGCGCCCGAAATGGTGTAAACGGCGCCGCCGACGATCACCTGCACGCTCATCAACTCGTCCTCCTCGCGGCAATCGTCCGGCGCCGCCCATCGCTCGACGAGGGTCGCCCTGCACCCCAAAGCAGGGGCGTTCGCCCCTGCTGGCGAGCCGCCCGCTGGGTGCAGGAGGGCCGGGGCCGATCCACGGACGCCCCCGTCACAAGGCTGATCGGAGGAGTAGGCTGCACCCAGCGTAGGACGGCAGCAAACCTGACGGAAGAGGTCGACCTGACAGGTCGCCGGCCGTGGGTAGGCGGTCGGCTGTGCCTGGCCCTACCTTGGAAAGACGCCAGTCGGAACGTCTGGAGGATGGCCAATATGCGCCCCATCATTCGTTGGTGCCTCGGCAACCGGCCCGTGGTCCTCCTGTTCGCAATCATCGTCATGGGCGCGGGCATCGTCAGCGTCTTTCGACTCAATCAAGAGCTCTTACCCTCGATCGAGTTCCCCGCCGTCTACATCCTCATTCCAGAGCCCGGTGCCGGTCCCGAGATAGTCGATCGCGACGTGAGTCAGCCGACCGTCAGCAACCTTAAAGGGCTGAACGGTCTCAAGCACGTCACCAGCACCTCGTCGCAGGGCTTCTCCCAGGTCTCGGCGGAGTTCAGCCTCGACAGCTCGTTGAAGGACGACGCGGACGCGGTGAGCCAGCGAATGTCCCGCCTGCAGCTGCCCTCCGGCGCCGGCAAGCCGCTCATCCAGACGTTCAACTTCACGGCCGTTCCCACCATGACCTACTCGCTCGCCGCGACCGACGGCGGGCTGGTCCGGGCAACCAAGGAGGCCAACGACGTCATCCTGCCCGCCCTGGACGGCGCCGCCGACACGGCGCAGGTCAAGGTCTCCGGTGGCGAGCAGACCGGTATCGCCATCACGCTCGACCCTGACAAGCTCGCGGCCAGGGGGCTCTCCCCGGGCCAGGTTCAGCAGGCCCTGGCCGCGAACCAGGTCGATCTGCCGGCGGGGGCCACGCTGCGAGCCGGCACCACGCTTCCCGTCGAGGTGCTGGGGTCCCTGCGCTCGCCGGAGGACCTGCGCAGGTTCGTGATCGGGGTGGAGCCGACCTCCCCTCTCTCGTCCACGTCGAGCGCCTCAGCCTCGATTCCATCGCCGGGCCCGCCGGCTGCGGTCTCGCCTGGCCCGACCGGTACCCCGGTCAGGCTGGGTGACGTGGCGCGGGTCAGCGAGGTCACGACTCCTCTCAACGGCATCTCTCGCACGGACGGGATCCCATCGCTCGAGATCCAGGTGATCCGCGCCTCCAATGGGAACGCGGTCACAGTCTCCAGCGCCATCAAGGATCGCATCCAGAAGCTCCACCTCGACCCCGCCGACAACCTGACGCTGACCTACGACGCAGCGGAGGACATCCGGGCCTCCATCAACGACCTGCTGCTGGAGGGCCTCCTGGGGGCATTCCTGGCCGTGCTCGTCATCTTCCTCTTCCTGGGCAGCCTCCGCGCCACTCTCGTGACAGCGGTGTCGCTGCCCGCCAGCGTCCTCGTCGCCCTGCTGGGGACGAACCTCGGCGGGTTCTCTCTCAACGTCATGACGCTGGCCGGCCTCACCGTCGCGATCGGGCGAATCGTCGACGACGCCATCGTCGTGCTGGAGAACAGCTACCGCCACCTGCAGCGCGGCGAGGCCCCACGCGAGGCGGCCCTGAACGGAGCGGTCGAGGTCGCCTCGCCCGTGATCTCGAGCACGCTCGCCACCGTCGCCGTCTTCCTGCCGATCGGCCTCGTGGGCGGAATCATCAGCAGGTTCTTCCTCCCCTTCTCGGTGACGGTGGCCATCTCCCTCGTGGCCTCGCTGCTGGTGGCGCTGACCGTCATCCCGGTACTCGTGAGCCTCTTCCTCCAGAGACGCCAGCGGCAGGCCCCCGAGCGCGGCATCCTGGTCCGCGCCTACCAACCCGTGCTGGAGTGGAGCATTCAGCGCGGGCTGCACAAAGCCGGTGTGCTGGTGCTCGCGGCGGCGCTGCTGGTCGGCTCCGCCATGTTGCTGACCGTCGTACCGAAGAACTTCTTCGGCTTTGGCGGCTCGGCCCAGCTGCAGGGCCAGATCACGCTACCGGCGGGCACGTCGACAGAGCAGACCAGCGAGCTGATGAAGCGTTTCGAAGCTGCGGCCAAGGACGACCGGGACGTGAAGCTCGTCCAGGTCACGATGTCGAGCAGCGACTACGGGGCCTACACGGGGAGCTTCAACACCAACCAGGCCCGCATCAACATTCTGCTCAAGAGCAAGGCCGGCGCCGAGCAGGTGGACAAGCGGCTCAAGCGGAAGCTGAACGAGCTGTACGGGTCGGGCAACTCGCAGCTGGACGTGCTGCAGCCCGGTCCGCCATCCAGCGGCTTCGTCGCCAGCGCCAGCGGCCGGGATCCAGCCACCCTGAGGACGGCGTCGGACATGCTGGTGCAGGAGCTGAGCAAGGACCCCGAGCTCACCAACGTGAAGTCGGACCTGGCGGCCGAGAAGCCAGAGCTCCTCGTCACGGTGGACGCCACCAGGGCCCAGGCTCACGGGCTCAATCCCGAGGTGCTCGCGCTCTCGATCTCGAATTCGCTGTCGCCCCAGCCGGTGGGGCAGCTCGGCGTGGCCGGAGCGACGGTCTCGATGCAGCTCGACCCGAACTCGGTGACGGCCGAGAAGCTGGGGAACCTGAGGGTCGCTCCGGGGACCCTGCTGCGCGACGTCGCCGCCATCGACGACCAGCGCGCACCCACGACGATAAACCGGAAGGACGGCACCCAGCAGGTGGCGGTGAGCGCCACCGTCCAGGGCAACGACACCTCCGGGGTGTCGAACCGGGCCACGGCGCGGATCCAGCAGCTGCGGCTGCCGCCCGGGGTGTCCCTTGACACGGGCGGCACGAGCAGCGACATCAACGACAGCTTCAACTCCATGTTCCAGGCAATCGCGATCGCCATCGGCATCGTGTTCATCATCCTGGTCGCCTTTTTCCGCTCGGTGGTCACGCCGTTCGTGATCCTGACGACCATGCCTCTCTCCCTGATCGGAGCCTTCGTCGCGCTCTACGTGTTCCGTCAGCCGCTCGGGCTGCCTGCCCTGCTCGGGATCCTGATGGTGTTCGGGATCGTGGTCAGCAACGCGATCCTGCTGGTGCACGTGGCCGAAGACGCCAGGGGGAGCCAATCCCTCCACGACGCGCTCATCTATGCTGGAACCCTCCGCCTGCGCCCCATCCTCATGACCGCGGCTGCGACGGTCACGGCGCTCCTCCCCGTCGCGATCGGGATCAGCACCGCCGGGGGAGGCGGCCTCATTTCACAGTCCCTGGCGATCGTCGTCGAGGGTGGCCTGATCTCCTCCACCGCGCTCACCCTCATCGTGGTACCGGTCGTCTACAGCATCCTGAGACGTGGACCCAGAGTGGCGCAGACTGGTCAGGAGCGGGCCGATGCCGAGCCACGGCCCGCCGTGACGTGAGGAGTCGATGATGAAGCCCTCATCTGCGAGTCGAGCCTGGATCGGCGTGCTCGTCGTCGCCCTCGTGATCACCGGCTGCGCTGTCGGCGGCAGCGGGACGCAGCCGCCGGCGGCCGCCGGACGCGGCCACACACTGACGGTGGCGGGCTTCAACTTCGGGGAGAGCAGCATCCTGGCCAACATCTACGGCAGGGCTCTGAAGCAGCACGGCTACGCCACCGTTTACAAGCTCAACCTCGGCAACAGGGAGGTTGTCGAGCCCGCTCTCGAGAGAGGCGGGGTCGACCTCTATCCGGGCTATGCCGCCAGCGAGCTCGAGTTCGTCAACGGTGGCAAGAACGAGGCGAGCAGCGACGTGAACGCAACCGTGGCCAAGCTGAACGGCTACCTCTCGACCAGAGGGGCCCGCGCCCTGCAGCCCTCGCTTGCCGTCAACACCAACGGCTTCGCAGTGACGCGCGCCACGGCGGACCGCTATCACCTGAAGAGGATCTCGGACCTGCTTCCCGTGGTGGGCGGCATGACGCTGGGCGGCCCACCGGAATGTCCCTCGCGGCCGTTCTGCCAGTCAGGCCTGCAGAAGACGTACGGCCTGAGCTTCAAGGGGTTCCTGCCGCTGGACGCCGGGGGGCCGCTGAGCATAGCGGCGCTCGAGAAGGGCGACGTCGACGTCACCCTCATCTTCACCACGAATGGGTCGATCGCCGCCAAGGACTTCGTCGTCCTGGAGGACGACAGGCACCTCCAGAACGCGGACAACGTGGTGCCGGTCATCCGCTCCCAAGCGGCCAGCGACGACGTCGTCTCGCTCCTCGATGGCATATCGAGCAAGCTCACGACGCAGGCGCTCATCGACCTCAACCAGTCGTCCCAGATCGACCACGAGGATCCCGACGTCCTGGCCCAGCGGTGGCTCTCGAACCACGGGTAGTAGCGCGCCGATCGACACGACCACCCCAGCAGGAGGAGACGAGATGTCCACGAAGGTTGGTCAGGATTCGGGTCTGGCGAGGCACCAGGGCCTCGCCACAGCGGCGGCAGACCTGAAGGTCGAGGGCGCCCTGCCGCCGTTCGATGATGCGACCACGTGGCTCAACTCACCCCCATTGACGCGGAGTGGCTTGCAGGGCCGTGTGGTCCTGGTCCAGTTCTGGACCTACACATGCATCAACTGGCTGCGAACGCTTCCGTACGTCCGCGCGTGGGCCGCGAAGTACCGGGACCGGGGACTCGCCGTGATCGGCGTGCACACGCCCGAGTTCGGCTTCGAGCAGGAGCTCGACAACGTTCGGCGTGCTGTGCAGGCGATGGCGATCGACTATCCGGTCGCGATCGACAACAGCTACGGGATCTGGCAGGCATTCGCCAACCACTACTGGCCCGCTCTCTACTTCGTCGACGCCCAGGGCCGCATTCGGCACCATCGATTCGGCGAGGGTGACTACCAGCGATCGGAGATGGTGATCCAGCAGCTCCTGGTCGAGGCTGGGATCGACGATGTCCCGGGCGGACTGGCCCCGGTCGATGCCGCCGGCCCGGAGGCCGCCGCCGACTGGGCCAACCTGCGGTCGCCCGAAAACTACCTGGGATACGACCGCACGACCAACCTCGATCTGTCCGATGGTCTCGTGCCAGACGAGCCGCACCGCTACGCCGCCCCAGCGCGGCTGAGGCTGAATCACTGGGCGCTCTCGGGCGACTGGACCGTCTCGACAGACAGAGTCGCTCTGAACGAGCCCGGCGGGCGGATCGCCTGTCAGTTCCATGCGCGGGATCTTCACCTCGTCATGGGACCCGCTGCGCCTGGAACGACAGTGCGATTCCGCGTCCTGATCGACGGACAGCCCGCCGTCGCCGCTCATGGCGCTGATGTGGACGAGGAAGGCGCTGGCACGGTCGTCGACCAGCGGATGTACCAGCTGATCCGGCAGCCGGCGCCCATCGCCGATCGAAGGTTCGAGATCGAATTCCTCGATCCGGGGGTCGAAGCCTTCGTCTTCACGTTCGGATGACCTGCTCCGTGGTGCCCGGATCGCCCTCCTGCTGACGATCACCATCGCGGCGCAGGGCGACGAGGTCGATCCCGAGCAAGTTTATAGCTCTTGATTTATATAAGCCAATCTTGGTATCCTGCCGCTCGTGCACGCGCTCGACCTGCTCGGAGACCCGGTGCGGCGCCGGATCCTGGAGCTGCTCGCCGACGGTGAGCAGACCTCGGGTGCGGTGTGCGCGGTCATCCAGGAGGAGTTCGGCATCTCGCAGCCCGGCGTTTCCGCGCACCTCCGGGTGCTGCGCGAGGGCGGCCTGGCGGTCGCGCGGCCCGAGGGCGCTCGACGCCTCTACGTCGTCAACCCGGCCTCGCTGCAGGACGTCGACCGGTGGCTCGACCGCTTCCGGCGCTTCTGGACACCGCACCTGGACGCGCTGGAGACAGAGCTCGCCAGGGGCCGGCGTGAGCGGCGCCTGCGCGAGGACGCCGGTGACAACCCTTCCAGGAGGAGAAGCCCATGATCGATGTCGTCCACCAGATCAACTCGGTCCAGCGGCGGGTCGGCAGCCGCGTGCTGGACGCCGGTGCGGCCAGGACGGTCGTCGTCAGCCGAACGTACGACGCCCCGATCGACGACGTCTGGGACGCCTGCACCAATCCCGAGCGCATCCCGCGCTGGTTCCTGCCCATCTCGGGTGAGCTGCGGGTCGGCGGTCGCTTTCAGCTCCAGGGCAACGCGGCCGGGACGATCGAGCGCTGCGACCCGCCGCGGAGCTTCGCCGCGACGTGGGAGTTCGGGGGGGAGGTCACCTGGATCGAGCTGCGGCTGACGCCGGAGGCGGATAGCGGCACGCACTTCGAGCTGGAGCACATCGCGCGCATCGACGACGAGCGGTGGACGCAGTTCGGCCCGGGCGCGGTCGGCGTGGGCTGGGACCTGGCGCTGGCGGCGGGACTGGCCAGGCACCTGGCGTCCGGCGCGAGCGTGGACCCGGCCGAGGCGGCCGCCTGGAGCGCGTCCGAGGAGGGCAGGAAGTTCATGACGCTGAGCAGCCAGGCGTGGGGCGACGCCAGCATCGCCGCCGGCACCGACATCGCGGCCGCGCGCGCCGCCCAGGGTCGCACCACGGCCGCCTACACCGGGATCGACACGGAGGCATCGACTCCCAGGTCCTGACCCCGTGGTCGGGGAACCGGAAGCGGAAGGGGCCCGGTGCCGGGGATGAACCCCTGCCATCGGCGCCTCATCCGCCCGCGGGCGGTGAGGTCATGACTCGAGGCGACATAGCTGTCATGGCCACCGCCCGGACGGCCGTCGCTACGCCGGGCCCGCCGGCGCCCTCCGGTAGTCGCCGGGCGAGCATCCGTGGCGACGGCGGAACGCCTTGCTGAGTGAGACCTCCGACTCGTAGCCCGTGAGCCTGGCGATCTCCCT
>JBKPCH010000148.1:0-17230 GCA_046727275.1 Candidatus Dormiibacterota bacterium | reverse complement strand
GCCCCCGACCACCCTGGAGCTGATGCCGGGCGAGGTGGTCGGCGTGCGCGGGAGCAACGAGTCGGGCAAGACCACGCTCTGCCTGGTCGCCTCCGGCCTGGCGCCGGCGGCCATCGGCGGCGAGCTGCGCGGCCGGGTGCTGGTGGACGGCCGGCCGTCCACGGAGCTGGCCCTGCACGAGCTCGCCCAGCGCTGCGGGGTCCTCTTCGACAACCCGGCCGTGCAGCTCACCGGGCTGCACCGTACGGTCTTCGACGAGGTCGCGTTCGGGCCCTGCAACCTGGGCCTGCCGGTGGCCGAGGTGGTGGCGCGCACGGAGGCGGCGCTGGGCCAGCTCGGCGTCGAGCGCCTGGCGTCGCGCGACCCGGCCCGGCTCTCGGGCGGCGAGTCGCAGCTCGTCGCGCTGGCCGGCCTGCTCGCGCTGCGGCCCGGCAACCTGGTGCTGGACGAGCCCACGTCCCGTCTCGACCGCGACCGGGCCGGGATGGTGGCGGACGCCATCGCCCGGCTGGCGGGTTCGGGCGCGGCCGTGCTGATGGCGGAGCACGACGAGTCCCTGCTGGCGCGGGTGTGCGGCCGGGTGGTGTCCCTGTGATCGCCCTGGACCGGGTGTCCCACCGCTACGCCGACGGGACGCCCGGCCTCGACGGCGTCAGCCTCGCCGTCGAGCCGGGTGAGACGGTCGCCGTCACCGGGCCCACCGGCTCTGGCAAGTCGACTCTCGTCAGGCACCTGAACGGCCTGCTGCGGCCGACGTCGGGCCGGGTCCTCCTCGACGGCGAGGACACAGCCGGCCTGCGGGTCGCGCAGCTCGCCCGGCGTGTGGGCGTGGCCTTCCAGGAGCCGGACCGGCAGCTCTTCTGCCGGTCGGTGAGGGCGGAGGTCGCGTTCGGGGCGCGGGAGCCGGCGGCGGTGGCCGAGGCGCTGGCGATGACCGGGCTGGAGGCCGCCCAGGACCGCCACCCCTACGACCTGGGCTACTCGCGCCGGAAGCTGGTCGCGATCGCGGCGGTGCTCGCCATGCGGACGCCGGTCGTGGTCCTCGACGAGCCCACGACGGGCCAGGACCGCGCCGGCGTGGACCGCCTGGCGGAGCTGCTGGGAGGGCTCCGCCGGCGCGGCCGGACGGTCGTCCTGGTCAGCCACGACCCGGCGTTCGTGCGGCGCACCTGCGACCGTATTTTCCGTCTGATGGAAGGCCGGCTGGCTGGATGACGCGCTCTCTCTGTGCGCGCGGCCTCTGTCAAGCCGTCCCGACAGAGCCGGCAAAGGAGATGCGCCGCCGGTCCTGACTCACGTATGCTGTGGGAGCCGCTGGCCGTCAGCGGCTCTCGCCGTGGTCGTGTTTCCGTTGGTTCCTCGACGGGCGCGGACGGTTCGACAGACTTCGAGGAACCAGGGGTAATACAGATGGCAGAGGGGACCATCAAGAAGATCGTGGCCGACCGCGGCTTTGGCTTCATCTCCGCTGACGACGGCAAGGAGTACTTCTTCCACCGCAGCGCGATCGCGAACTTCGACGCGCTGCGCGGAGGGGAGCGTGTGTCGTTCGAGATGGAGCCGAGCCCGAAGGGCCCACGGGCAGGACGAGTCCGTGTGATCTGAGCCGACAGGCGTGGCGCGCACGGGCGCCACGCCTGCTCGCGTCTCGCATACCCTGTGCGGATCGTGACGGCTCCGACGGCGGTCCTCCTACTCCCCCTGTCGCGCCCGCTCGACCTGCGCCAGACGCTCTGGCCGCTGCGACGGGGCTCCACTGACCCCAGCGTCCGGGTTCGCCAGGACGGCTACTGGCGGGCCACGCGGACGCCGCTGGGACCGGCGACCGAGCGCCTGTGGGTCGCCGCCGCCGGGGCGCTGCACGCTGAGGCCTGGGGCCCGGGCGCCGAGTGGCTGCTGCAGCGGGCGCCCGCCCTGGTCGGCGAGCTGGACGACGACGCGGGGTTCGCGCCCGTCCACCCGCTGCTGCGGGACCTCCGGAGGCGGCACCCCGGCCTCCGCATGTGCCGGACCGAGGCCGTGTTCGAGGCCGCGATGGGCAGCATCCTGGAGCAGCGGGTCACGGGCGCGGAGGCGTGGCGGGGCTGGCTGGCCCTCCTGTGGGACCTGGGCGAGCCGGCGCCGGGCCCGCTGCCCGGCCTGCGCGTGCCGCCCGCGCCGGCCCGGGTCGCCGAGACGCGCTACCCGGCGTTCCACCGGTACGGCATCGAGCGCGGGCGGGCGGAGACGGTCCGGCGCGCCGCCGCCCACGCAGCGCGGCTGGAGGAGGCCCTGGACCTGCCCCTCGACGCCGCCAGAGAGCGGCTGCGGGCGCTGCCCGGCATGGGCCGCTGGACCTCCGCAGAGGTGGCCCTGGTGGCGCTCGGCGACCCGGACGCCGTCTCCGTCGGCGACTACCACCTGCCCCACGTCGTGAGCTGGGCGCTGGCCGGCGAGCCGCGGGGCACCGACGAGCGGATGCTGGAGCTGCTCGAGCCGTATCGCGGCCACCGGGCGCGCGTGCTCCGCCTGCTGACCTCGGGAGGTGTCGTGCCGCCGCGCCGCGGTCCCCGGCTTCCCCTGCGCGCCGTCGCACGGATGTGAGGCGGTGCGGTACCGTGCTGGCTGACTAGCAGCTTTGGACGAGACCACATCTCGCCGAGACGCGGAGCGCAGCCGCCAGACGATCCTCGACGTGGCCGAGCAGCTCTTCGCGGAGCATGGGTTCGAGGCGGTGACCATGGAGCGCATCGGCCGGGCGGCCGGCCTGTCCCGAGGCGCGCCGGGGTACTTCTTCGGCTCGAAGGACGCGCTGTACCGCGCCGTCCTGGAGCGCATGTTCGAGGGCACGGAGCACCTGGTCGAGGTGACGCGGCACCAGCTCGCGGCCGTGCCGGCCCGGGACCTGGACCGGGCGTTGGAGATCGTGGTGGGCAACCTGCTGGAGTTCCTGTACGAGCGGCCGACATTCCTGACGCTGACGGAGCGTGAGGCGCTGAGGCGTTCCGGCGTCATGCAGGGCACCCGCGCGCACCTGAGCCTGCTGCGCTCCGCGATCGCGCTCGCCGAGGAGTTCGCCAGCACCTCGGCCGCCGATCCGAAGCAGCTGCTGCTCAGCCTGCTGGGGCTCTGCTGGTTCCCCCTGGCCAACCCGCCGCTCGTCGGCGACCTGGGCGCCCGGCTGGACCGCTCGTTCCTGGAGGCGCGCAAGCGCCACGTGGTCGCGCTGCTCCGGGCGGGCCTGCGCGGCGCGTCGATGGACCGCGACAGCATATACTGAGTATTCCGCTACTCTGCCAGGGGACGGAAAGGGGAGGTTCAGGATGCTCGGTTTCCGCATGCGTGACCGGCTCCCGGTCATCGGCGCCGGCGCGGCGCTGCTGGGCCTCGGTCTGATCGCGCTCGCGCCCGTCGCGAGCGCCTCGGGCGCCCCGGTCGCGGCGGCGCAGACGGCGGCGCCGCCGCCCTCGGGCGTCATCTGGCAGGCCAACCCGGCGCTCGGGGCGGCCGCCAACTTCGCCGGCCTGGAGACGGCGCCCGGCAGCATCACCGTGACCGGCGACCCGCAGGGTCGCTTCGGCCCGTCGTTCCGGTACGAGACCGGGCCCAACCACGGGGTCAAGTCCCGCGCCGAGAGCCGGGGCATGCGGCTGCCCGGCGGCTCCGTCTACATGCTCGACGGCTCGAAGGTGGGGCAGACGTTCTTCCTGGGCTGGCGCGCGCTGTGGAACCCGATGCCGATCACCAGGGGGTCCTGGATCGCGTTCTTCCAGCTCCACATGGATGGGCCGGGGCCCAGCAGCGGTGGGGGGCCGATAGCGTTCCGCACGCTCGGCGACGGCCAGCTCCACTTCCAGCTGGTCAGCCCCGGCGGGGGCAGCACCCACATCTGGTCGGCGCCGCTGTCCCTGAACACCTGGAACACGTTCGTGCTCGGCTTCCGGCTGTCCAAGAGCGCGGCCGTGGGCTGGGTGGAGTTCTGGTACAACGGCGTCCAGCAGCGGTTCATCAACGGCTCCATGCAGTACCCGGCGGCCACGCTGATCGACAGCTGGGTCAACACCAAGTGGGGCGTGTACCGCTCCGGCTCCAACCACGGCGGCGCAGCGGTGGCCTACATGAACCACGCGACGCTCGGGCGCAGCTACGCGGACGTGATCCCGTAGATCCTTCTCCCTCCCCCGCGAGAGGGGAGGGCTTGGAAGCTCAGCCCACCCGGGGCAGCCACGGGTCGCGCCGCGACTCGTGGCCCGCGATCGCGTCCTCGTGCCGGAGCGTCAGGGCGACGCTGTCCCAGCCGTTCAGCAGGCACTCGCGCGAGAAGGGGTCCAGCTCGAAGCGCTCGGTGAAGCCGGCGGCGCCCACCGTCATCGTCTCCAGGTCGACGGCCACCGTCGTGGTCGGGTCCTCGAGCGCCAGGTCCATCAGGCGGCGGACGGACGCCTCGGGCAGCTCGACCGGGAGCAGGCCGACCTTGAGGCAGTTGGACCGGAAGATGTCGGCGAAGCTGGAGGCGATGACCACCCGGAAGCCGGCATCCTCGAGCGACCACGGCGCGTGCTCGCGCGACGAGCCGCAGCCGAAGTTGGAGCCGGCCAGGAGGACGGACGCGCCGCGGTGCTCCGGCCGGTTGAGCACGAAGTCGGGCTCGTTGCGCCGCCAGTCGTAGAAGAGGAACTCCCCGAAGCCCGAGCGCTCGATCCGCTTCAGGAACTGCTTGGGGATGATCTGGTCGGTGTCGACGTTGGCGCGCTCCAGCGGCGCCATCCGGCCCTCGTGCCGGCGAAACGGCTCCATCAGCTCAGCACCTCCCGTACGTCGACCAGGTGGCCGACGACCGCCGCGGCCGCCGCCATCGGCGGCGAGAGCAGGTGGGTCCGGCCGCCCGCACCCTGGCGCCCCTCGAAGTTCCGGTTGGAGGTCGAGGCGCAGCGCTCGCCCGGCTGCAGGATGTCGGCGTTCATGCCCAGGCACATCGAGCAGCCGGCGTCGCGCCACTCGAAGCCGGCGGCGGTGAACACGCGGTCCAGGCCCTCCTCCTCGGCCCGCGCCTTGACCAGCGCCGAGCCGGGCACGACCATCGCCCGCACCCGCGGGTGGACCTGGCGGCCGCGGACGACGGCAGCGGCGGCCCGCAGGTCTTCGAGGCGCGAGTTGGTGCAGGAGCCGATGAACACCCTGTCGATGCCGATGTCCTGGATGGCTGTGCCGGGGCTGAGCGCCATGTAGCGCAGCGCCCGGACCTCGTTCTCGTCGCACGGCTCGGGCACGCGGCCCGTGACGGGGGCCGCCTGGCCGGGGTTGGTGCCCCAGGTCACGAACGGCTCCAGCTCCGTCGCGTCGAGCCGGATCTCGTCCGCGAACGGGGCGCCGGGGTCGGACGGCAGCGATCGCCAATAGTCGAGGGCGCGCTCCCAGTTCGCGCCCACGGGCGCGTGCCTGCGGCCCTCCAGGTAGGCGAAGGTCGTGTCGTCGGGCGCCACCATGCCGACGCGCGCGCCCCACTCGATCGACATGTTGCAGACCGTCATCCGCCCCTCCATGGAGAGGGCCCGGATGGTGGAGCCCCGGTACTCGACCGCAAAGCCCTGGCCGCCGGCGATCCCGCTGCGGGCGATCAGCCAGAGGACCACGTCCTTGGCCACCACCCCGACCGGCAGGTCGCCGTCGACCGTGACCGCCAGGTCGCGGGGCCGGCGCTGGGGCAGGGTCTGCGTGGCCAGCACGTGCTCGACCTCGGACGTGCCGATGCCGAACGCGATGGCCCCGAACGCCCCGTGCGTGGACGTGTGCGAGTCGCCGCAGACGATGACCATGCCCGGCTGGGTCAGCCCGAGGTCGGGGCCCATCACGTGCACGATGCCCTGGTGGCGGCTGCCCAGCTCGTGCAGCTCGATGCCCGCCCACCGGCAGTTCTCCTCCAGCGCGTCGAGCTGGCGCCTGCCGACCTCGTCGGCGGCCGCGCGGCCGCCGGCGGTGGGCGTGTTGTGGTCCATGGTGGCGACCGTGAGGTCGGGCCGGCGGACCCGGCGCCCGGCGAGACGAAGCGACTCGAAGGCCTGCGGCGTGGTCACCTCGTGGATGAGGTGGAGGTCGACGAACAGCAGGTCCGGCTCACCGGGGGCGGAGCGGACCACGTGGCGGTCCCAGATCTTCTGCGCAAGCGTTCTCGTCATGGCCAAGCTCATGAAGATAGTCCGGCTCCCACACCGGCCACTGGTGGAGGCAGCCAAAATGCCGCCGGCCCGATTTGTGAATGGACGACTACACGACCCGGTGGCGCAGTCCTAGACTCACGGTCCAGATCATGTTGCGCGCAATCGTAGCCCTCGACCTCCTTCTCCTTATTGGCCTCAGGGCGGGGGCTCGCGCGGCTTGACGACAGCACACAGAGAGCGCAGCAAGGCCCCCGCCACGAGGCGGGGGCCTTCCTTTTTTGAACAGAACGTGGGAGTGAGAATGACCGGAGCCGAGATCGTCCTGGAGGCCCTCCAGCGGGAGGGCGTCGACCTCATATTCGGGTACCCCGGGGGCGCCAACCTGCCCATCTACCAGCAGCTCCCGCGCTACCCGAAGCTGCGTCACGTGCTGGTGCGTCACGAGCAGGGCGCCGCCCACATGGCTGATGGCTACGCGCGCGCGTCCGGCCGGCCGGGCGTGGTCTTCGCGACCAGCGGCCCGGGCGCGCTGAACACGATCACGGGCCTGGCCACGGCCTACATGGACTCGGTCCCGATGGTCGCCATCACCGGCCAGCAGAACACCAACCTGGTCGGGCGGGACGCCTTCCAGGAGTCGGACGTGATCGGCTGCAGCATGCCGGTCACGAAACACAACTACATGGTCACGCGGGTGCAGGACCTGCCCCGCGTGATCCACGAGGCGTTCTACATCGCCACCACTGGCCGGCCGGGCCCCGTGCTGATCGACGTGTGCAAGGACGTCCAGCAGGCGTCGTGCGAGCCCGTCTGGCCCGACTCGATCGATCTGCCGGGCTACCGGCCGGCGTACCAGCCCGACCTGAGCCGGGTGGAGGAGGCGGCGGCCGCGCTGGCCAGGGCGGAGCGGCCGGTGATCCTGGCCGGCCACGGCGTGATCCTGAGCGGCGGCCAGGAGGAGCTGACCGCGCTGGCCGAGAAGAGCGTGACGCCGACCGGCACGACGCTGCTCGGCATCGGCGCCTTTCCGGTGCGGCATCCCCTGTCGCTGCACATGACGGGATTCATGGGCACCGGCTGGAACCTCAAGGCGGTGCAGAACGCGGACCTGCTGATGATGGTCGGGATGCGCGTCGACGACCGGGTGACGGCCAAGCTCTCGGAGTGGGCGCCCAACTGCGAGACGTTCATCCACGTCGACATCGATCCCTCGGAGATGGGCAAGAACGTGCGTCCGCACCTCGAGGTCGTGGCGGACGCGAAGACGGCCCTCAGCGAGATGCTGCCGTACGTGCGGACGCCGGGGCGCGAGCGGCGGGGCCCGTGGCTGACCCAGATCGATCGGTGGCGCGATGAGCACCCGCTCAAGTACTCGCACTCGAACGGCCACCTGCAGCCGCAGGACGTGATGATCGAGATGTACCGGCGCTGCGACGACGACGCGATCGTGGTGGCCGACGTGGGCCAGAACCAGATCTGGGCGGCGCTCTGGTGGAACTACACCCGGCCCGGCCTCTTCATCAACTCGGGGGGCGCCGGCACGATGGGCTTCGCCTTCCCGGCGGCCATCGGGGCCAAGTTCGCGCGGCCCGAGAAGGCCGTCTGGTGCGTCGCGGGCGAGGGCGGCTTCGTGATGACCGCGCAGGAGCTGTCCGTCGCGGTCAAGCACAGGCTGGACGTCAAGATCGTCCTGCTGAACAACTTCTCGCTGGGGATGGTCCGCCAGTTCCAGGACGACTTCTACGGCGGCGTGCAGTCCGAGGTCGACCTCCACGACATGCCGGACTTCGTCAAGCTGGCGGACGCGTACGGCCTGCCCGGCCTCCTGGTCGAACGCGCCGAGCAGATGCGGGAGGCGTTCGACTTCGCCGAGCGGACGCCGGGGCCGGTCCTGATCGACTTCCGCATCGACCCGCAGGCCAACGTGTATCCGATCGTGCCCCTCGGCAAGGGGCTCAACGACTTCACGGAGCTGCCCGATGAGTACGCCTGACGCCGTCGCCACGCCCGAGCGCCTGCGGGTGCTCACCTGCATCGTGGAGGACCACCCGGGTGTGCTCACGCGCGTGGCGGGGATGGTTCGCCGGCGCGGGTTCAACATCCAGGGCCTGTCGGTCGGCCCGACGGACGACCGGGGGCGCTCGCGCATGACGCTGACGGTGGACGCCGGCCACGCCGAGGTGGACCAGGTCCAGAAGCAGCTCGACCGCCTGATCGAGGTGATCGAGGTGGAGGACCTGACCGAGGCGCCCCGGCTGAGCCGCGAGCTGGCGCTCGTGAAGCTGTCCGTGACGGGCCCGCGCCGCGACCGGGCGGTTGCAGAGGTCGACCGCTTCGGCGGCCGGGTGGTCGACGCCGGGGCCCGGGAGGTGATCGTCGAGGTGGCCGGTGAGTTCGACCGGGTCGAGCGGTTCCTGGAGGCGCTCCGTCCGTACGGAGTCGTCGAGATCGCGCGGTCAGGCCCGGTGGCGATGTCGAGAGAGGTGACGAAGGTATGAGCGACGGAGATGGCGGTGTAGCAGGCGTCGGCGCCCACGGGGGCGATCGTGTCTTCATCTTCGACACGACGCTCCGAGACGGTGAGCAGTCACCCGGCTTCGGCCTCGACGGTGACGCGAAGCTGCAGTTCGCGAGGCAGCTCGAGCGGCTCGGCGTCGACGTCATCGAGGCCGGCTTCCCGATCTCGTCTCCGGGCGACTTCGACGCCTGCCAGCGCATCGCCCGCGAGGTGCGGGGCTGCTCCGTCACCGCGCTGGCGCGGGCCGTCCGCTCCGACATCGACGCGGTCTGGAATGCGATCAAGGACGGCGAGCGGCCGCAGATCCACATCGTCCTGTCCGTCTCCGACATCCACATCCAGCGCAAGCTCGGCCTGAGCCGCGACGAGGTCGTCAGGCGCGGGGTCGAGGCGGTGAAGTACGCGCGCAGCCTGTGCGACGAAGTCGAGTACTCGCCCGAGGACGCGGGCCGCGCCGACCCCGACTACCTGGTGCAGACGGTCGAGGCGGTGATCGACGCGGGCGCGACGGTCATCAACCTGCCGGACACGACCGGCTACTGCCTGCCGCTGGAGTTCGGCGGCCTGGTCGCGCACGTGGTCCGCGGCGTGCGGGGCTCCGAGCGGGCGGTCTTCTCGGTCCACTGCCACAACGACCTGGGCCTGGCCACCGCCAACACGATGGCGGGGATCGCCGGCGGCGCCCGGCGCGTGGAGTGCACGGTCAACGGCATCGGCGAGCGGGCCGGCAACACGTCGCTGGAGGAGGTCGTGATGCTGCTCCAGGTGCGGCAGACGGCGCTCGGCCTGGAGACGGCGGTCGACACGACGCAGATCGTGCCCACCTCGCGCCTGCTGACGGAGCTGACGGGCGTGCCGGTGCAGCCGAACAAGGCGATCGTGGGGGCGAACGCCTTCGCGCACGCGTCGGGCATCCACCAGGACGGCGTCCTGAAGGACCGGCTCAACTACGAGATCATGCGGCCCGAGGACGTCGGCCTCGACGACAACCGGATAGTCCTGACGGCCCGGTCCGGCCGGCACGCGTTCAAGCACCGCCTGGCGGCGCTGGGCCTGCAGGTCTCGGAGGACCGGATGCAGGACGCGTGGGAGAGCTTCCTCCGCGTCGCCGACACGAAGAAGGAGGTCACCGACGCAGACCTCCGCGACCTGGTGACGGCCGGGATCGGCTGAGCCTGAGGGGCGGGCGGGGCGGCGTGACGCCGCCGCCCGCCCGGTCCGCCGTCCTCACCCCTTCACGTACGACAGCTTCTCCGCCACCCGGCCGTCGCTGACCCGGAACAGGTCGACCCCCCGGACATGGCCGCGGTTCTCCGGCCCCTCGTCCCAGTCGAACGTCCAGCGCACGACCGCGCGGTCGCCCGCCGCGAACGCCTCCTCGGTCCGGAAGCGGGCGCTCGGGGTGGAGGCGAAGAACTGGCGCCAGTAGGCGGCCACGGCCTCGGCGCCGGTCAGGCGCTCGCCGTCCGGGGCGGGCATCGTGTTCTCGAACACGCAGTCCTCCGTAATCCGGGCCATGACCGCCTCGACGTCCCGGTCGGCGAACGCCCGGCCGAACGCCTCGACGGCCTCCAGCGTCCGCCATTCTGAGAGGAGCGACGACACCTGCGCGGCGTGCTCGCCATAGTGGTCGGTGAGCCAGCCGAGGACGTCGACCAGCCGGCTCGGGTACGGGTCGCCGGGCCCGAAGCGGACCGGCGCCGTCCTGAGCCAGTCCGGGCCGTCGACGCCGGCCAGCAGGCGGCGCACCGATTCGTGGAGCTCGGCCGTCTCGGCCAGGAGCGCGTCCCGCTCGGCCGCGGTCGGCGTCGTGCCCGCCAGCGCGTCCGCCTCTGCCATGAGCCGCGACGAGTCGGGCGCTGCGACCTCTCCGAAGTCCGCCGCCAGCATCGCCTCGGCGGTGTCGCCGTAGTGGCGGAGGACGGCGTTGACGTGGTGGGCGAGGCCGCCGAGCGTGTAGCCGTCGCCGGGCCGGCGATAGCCGAGCCCCGCCTCCGGCGCCTCCTCCAGGGCCCGCCGGTACGGCCCGGCCGCCGCGTCGAAGCGCTCCAGCGCGAGGTCCCCGACGGACGCCACCGTGTCGTTTTCGAGTCGCCCTGTCCGGCTCACTGCGTCTGCCTCCTCGCCGGCCCTCACGCCGGGGCGGTCGTGCCGGCCGCCGTCTCCTGGCACAGGTGGTGCACCACCCGCTCCAGGCTGCCCGTCTCGCGATGGACCCGCAGCTGGCGGTCGGCGCTGGTGCCTTCCTCCAGAATCGTGCGGGCGTACTCTACGGCCCGGCGCGAACCCAGGTCGTCGACCACGTCGTCCACGAACTCCAGCAGCTCCAGCACCAGGTCGCGCTCCGGCACCTCCCGCTGCCTGCCGAAGTCGATCAGCTTGCCGTCCAGACCGTACCGCATCGCCCGCCACTTGTTCTCCGCGATCAGCGCCGGCATGTACTTCCGGAAGCCCAGGTTGCTCTCGCGCAGCCGCAGCAGCTTGGCGCAGATCGCCTGGGTCAGCGCCGCCAGGCAGATCGTCTCGTCCAGGCGCGTGGGCTGGTCGCAGCAGCGGAACTCCACCGTGGGGTGGTAGGGGTGCGCGCGCAGGTCCCACCAGATCTTCTTGCCGTCCTCGACGGAGCCGGTGCGGACGAGCAGGTCCAGGTAGCTCTCGTACTCGGCGTGCGAGGCGAAGTCGGGCGGGATCCCGGTGCGCGGGAAGCGTGACCAGATGACGCTGCGGTACGACTTGAGGCCCGTGTCGCGGCCGGCCCAGAAAGGGCTGGAGGTCGAGAGCGCCAGCAGGTGGGGGAGGAAGTAGCGCGCCTCGTTCATGACCTCGATCCGGCGCTCGGGGCTGGGGATCCCGACGTGCACGTGGAGCCCGAAGATGAGGATGGAGCGGACCACGTCCTGCATCTCCTCCTCCAGCATCTTGTAGCGCTCCAGCTCGGTGATCTGCTGCTCCTGCCAGCGCGAGAACGGGTGGGTGCCCGCGCAGGCGATCCGCAGGCCGTCGGGCTCGAGCAGGCGGCCCAGCGTCGAGCGCAGGCCGGCCAGCTCCTCGCGGGCGTTCTCGATCGTCTCGCAGACGCCGGTGCCGACCTCGACCACCGACTGGATCATCTCCGGCCGCACCAGCGGCGCGACCGACTCGTGCGCCGCGGCCGACAGCAGCGGCTCGATGTGCGGCCGCAGGGCGCCCTCGGCGTCGACGATCTGGTACTCCTCCTCGATGCCGACGGTCAGCCAGCGCTCGCTCATGCCGGTCCCTCCACCACGAACGTGGGCACGATGCTCCCGGCCCCCGCGGTCACGTTGAGCAGCGCCGAGGAGCTGAGCCGGGTCAGGCAGCCGCCCGGGCGGCCGTCGAACAGGTACGGGTCCATGTCGACCGCCAGGTCCAGCACCTCGACCTTCTCCAGGACCACCGGGAACGGCTCGCGGGGCACGTCGACGGCCTCCTGGACCACCGAGGGCCGCGCCGCCGCCTCCGCCAGGGCCCGCTCCCACTCGGCCTGGTCCACCGTCCAGCCCAGCACGACCCCCTTGCCGCCGTACTCGTCGTTGGGCTTGAGCACCAGCTCCTCGCGCCGCTCGGCGCAGTGGAGCAACAGGTCCGGTACCGGACGGCCGTGCCGGGTGGTCCGCCCGTCCTCCACCCGCCTGGTCCAGGGCACGTGGAGCTCGATCGCGCGGCGCTGCGCCGGCGTGTACAGGTGGGCGTTGCGCTCGTCCGAGAGCAGGGCCAGGCTCATCTTCTTGTGCAGGAGCTTGGCCCGGAAGGTGTTGACCACGCAGGCGGCGCCCGACGTGTAGGCGTCGAGCAGCGGGCGGGCGGCGTCGGGCGCGGCCAGCAGCTCGCTGGTCAGGATGCGCCGGTAGACCAGGTTCACATGGCGGCCGTTCGCGTGGAGCCGGCCGCGGCGCAGCTCGAGCTGCGTCGGGTCGCAAATCACGGTGGGCACGCCCCGCGACTCGAAGTAGTCCCGGAACATCTCGAACTCCGACGCCGTGGGGAGGCCGGTCCAGTCCACGATCGCGATCACGGGCGAGGAGTCCCGGCCCCACTCCCGGAAGGCGCGCAGCATGCTGGCGAGCTGGCGCCGGCGGACGGGCTGCGGGCGCACCCGGTAGCGGCGGCGGAAGGCCCGCATCACGGGCAGGGCCGAGAAGACGCCGGCGATCGCGTCCTCGTAGGCCATGCCGGCGGGCGACTCGGCGTTGTACTCGACGTAGCGCACGCGGTCGGCGAAGAAGCTGTCCAGGCGGGCGGACGGGGAGGACGAAACGGAGCCCGGGTCGGCGAGGGCCAGCCGCTCCTCCTCGGGGTGGAGGTCCAGCTGCGCGCGCAGCCCGGCGTCCGCGAGCAGGGCGCGCTCCAGGCGGTCGAGGGCCCCGCGCACGGCCCGCGCCGCCGCCGAGCTGGCCGCGTAGCGCTCTCGGCTCAGCAGGTTGGGCCGCAGCGCGATCGAGACCGGCCGATCGCCGAACACGAGGCCGCGCCCGCGCTGGGCCGTGCGCAGGTGGTCGACGGTGGCCTCGGCCAGCCGGGCGTCCTCCAGCAGCCCGTTGTAGGCCGCGACCGGCCCCGCGGCGGACGGCGGGTCAGGCGTGCGCCGCGCCGTCGACATGCCGCCACCAGCGATACTCGCCGCGCCAGGGCGGCTGGGCGAGCCCGAGCGCGTAGCGGATGACCAGGTCGCTCATCCGGTCCAGCACCCACCCGAACGCCTCCTCCCGGATGGAGAAGTCGTCGAAGTCGGGCGCCGGGTTCAGGAAGTCGATGGCGTAGAGCGTGTCGCCTTTGACCGCGAACTCCACGGTGTTCATGTCGTAGCCGAGCGCCTGGCACAGCGTCTGGGCGTCGGCGACGGCTCGCCGGCGGAGCTCGCCCTCCGGCGGGCGCTGGACCACGTAGCGGTGCTCGAACGGCTGCTTGGGGTCGTATCGGAGGGGCAGGATGTGCTCGCGCCCGACGCAGATGCAGCGCACGTAGTCGTCCCAGTCGATGAACTCCTGAAGGATCATCGTCTGCTGGCCGCTGCGGTCGTAGGCCCGGATCAGCTCCGGGATCGTCCTGACCAGGGAGACGTCCTTCCAGCCGCCGCCGGTGTTGGGCTTCAGGATCGCGGGCAGGCCGGTGTGCCGCACGATGACGTCCCAGTCGAGCGGGTAGGCCAGGTTGCGCAGCGACGTGCCGGGGTCGATGCCCGGGATGTAGTCCTTGTTCGGCAGCGCCACGGTCCGGGGCACCGCCACGCCCAGCCGGCGGGCCAGCGTGCACTCGAAGAACTTCTCGTCGGCCTCCCACCAGAAGGGGTCGTTGACGACCGCGGTCCCCATCAGCACGGCGCTCTTGAGGTGGGCGCGGAAGTAGGGGACCTCGTGCGAGATGCGGTCGACCAGGACGGCGTACGCCGGCTCCTCCAGCTCGGCGGTGCCCCGCAGCACGGCCAGGTCGGCCGTCACGCCGTGCTCGCGGCCGCGGGCGTTCACGACGTCCAGGAAGGGCTGCGGAAAGGTGTTCTCCCGGCCGATCAGCAGCCCGACGCGTCGCGTCCGGGGGGTCATCGGTCCATCCCGGGATTGACGTTACTCGAAGCCGGGCAGATCGAGAAGAGCCTTCTAACCCTCCCCCCTCGCGGGGGAGGGCAGGGTGGGGGGGACAGCTGGCGCGAACCGAGCGGTCGGCGCGGGCACGAGGCCACCCCCCACCCCAACCAGCCCCCGCAAGGGGGGAGGGAGGAGGAGACGCGGCGCGTAGCAATGGGCTTCGCCCGAGCGAGTGGGTCCGTCTTCCCTGCCCTCCAGGCGTCGCGCCCAGACCCGAAGGGATGCGCCGAAGGCGCTCCCAATGTCCCGGGCAAGGAGGGGGGTTTCGGAAGGGGGGAGCTTGCTCCCCCCTTGCATCCCCTCCCCCGCAAGGGGGGAGGGAGCATCAGTCAGCCGCCGCCCGCCACGTAGCGGCGCAGCATCGCCTGCCAGTACGGCCAGTCATGCTGCCAGCCGGGCAGGACGTCCAGGCGGACGGGCACCCCCCTGGCGCCCAGGTCGTCCGCCAGGCGCACGGAATCGCGCACGTTGGGGTCCTCCTCGCCGGTGGCGACCACCAGGGGCGCCATCGCCCGCAGCGGGGCCAGGTAGCGGTCGTCGGCCAGGCCGGGCACGAACGCCAGCGGGTTCGTCAGGTAGGTGTCCGTGTCGTGGTAGCCGTCGACCCAGCGGCTGTTGTCGTAGACGCCCGACATCGCCACCCAGCCCCGGAAGCGGTCGGGGTGGCGGAGGCAGAACAGCACCGAGTGGAAGGCGCCGAACGACGGGCCGGCAAGCACCGGCGGCCCGGGCACCTCCGGCAGGACCTCGTCCAGCACGTAGCGCTCGTAGTCCAGGTGCCGGCGGACGCGCTCGGCCGGCGGCCGGTCCGCCGCGTACCAGGACTCGCCGTCCACGCTGTCGAGGCACACGAGGCGGAGGCGGCCCGTTTCGAGCTCCGGCTCCAGCGCCCGCACCAGCCCGAAGTCCTCCCACTGGTAGAAGCGGCCCTGCGAGGTGGGGAAGGCCATCAGCGGCGGGCCGTCGTGTCCGAAGCGCAGCAGCTCCATGTCTCGGCCCAGGGCCGGGCTCCAGCGCCGCGCGTAGTCTCGCTGCATCCGGCTGGGAAAGTCTAGGGCTAGCTGCCGTCTCCACGTACACTGGGGTATGACGCGATGCGGCATGAGCGCCGCAGGCGCCGACAGGAGGATCACCAATGCCGGAAGCAGTCATCGTCGCCGCGGGGCGGTCACCGATCGGCCGGGCCTTCAAGGGCCACCTGGTCGACGTGCGGCCGGACGACCTGGCGGCGCACGTCGCCACGAAGGTGCTCGAGCAGGTGCCGCAGCTGGAGCCGGAGATGATCGACGACCTGATCTGCGGCTGCGGCCTCCCCGGCGGCGAGCAGGGCTTCAACCTCGGCCGGGTCGTCAGCATCCTGGCCCGGCTGGACACTCCCGGCACCACGGTCACCCGCTACTGCGCCTCCTCGCTGCAGACGACGCGCATGGCCTACCACGCCATCAGGGCCGGCGAGGGCGACACGTTTCTGTCGGTCGGCGTGGAGTGCGTCTCCCGCTACGGCAACGGCAGCTCCGACATCCCGACCGCCCGCAACCCCCGGCTCCTGCCCGGCAATGCCGAGGAGTATCCGGACATCTACATCGCGATGGGCGAGACCGCGGAGAACGTAGCCGACCGCGAGAACGTGACCCGCGAGGACATGGACGGCTTCGCCGTCAAGTCCCAGGCGGCGGCTGTGGCGGCCCGCGAGAACGGCTTCTTCGACCGCGAGATCGTGCCGGTGCCGCTGCCCGACGGCGAGCTGTTCATGAGGGACGATGGCCCCCGCCCGGGCACGACGATGGAGGTCCTGGCCACGCTGCAGCCGGCCTTCCGCGAGAACGGCCGCGTCACCGCCGGCAACTCCTGCCCGCTGAACGACGGGGCCGCCGCTGTCGTCGTGATGTCCGACGCGCGGGCGAAGGAGCTGGGCATCCAGCCGCTGGCCCGCGTGGTGGCGACCGGCGTGACCGCGCTCGAGCCCGAGATCATGGGCCTGGGCCCCATCGAGGCCAGCAAGCAGGCGCTCGGGCGGGCCGGCATGACGATCGACGACATCGACGTGGTCGAGATCAACGAGGCGTTCGCGGCGCAGGTGATCCCCAGCGCCCGCGCGCTGGGCATCGACCCGTACGGCGACAAGCTCAACCCCCACGGCGGCGCAATCGCCCTCGGCCACCCCTTCGGCATGACCGGCGCCCGCATCCTGTGCACCCTGCTCAACGACCTGCGGACGCTGGACCTGACCTACGGGCTGGAGACCATGTGCGTCGGCGGCGGCCAGGGGATGGCCATGATCGTGGAGCGGCTCAACTGACCCAGGGTCCGCCGGCCGGCGTCGTCGACGTCGGGGCCGCCGAGCTGGAGGACCTGCTCCGCCGCGAGGACCGGCTGGTCCTGGTCGACTTCTGGACGGCCAGCTGCCAGCCGTGCCGGGAGCTGCGGCCCCAGCTCGAGCGGCTGGCCGCGGCCCACCCGGACCTGTGCGCCGTGATGGCCGTGGAGGCCGACCGGGAGCCGGAGGCGGTCGCCCGGCACCGGGTAGGTGAGTTCCCGACCCTCGTCTTCTTCCGGCACGGCCGGGAGCTGCACCGCTTCCGCGGCGGTGCGCTCCCGGCCTCGACGCTGGACCTGCTGGACCGCTAACCGACAAGCACGGTTTGTCGGTGAGGGTGGGGTGGTACCGTTGGACTCGAGATGGGCAGACGCGCGCCGGAACCGCTGGGCCTGGTCCAGGACTTCGTCAACACGTACGACGCCGACGCCGGCGCCGACGCGGTGGAGTCGCCGGAGGCGCTCGGCGCCTGGCTGCGGGAGCGGGGCCTGCTGTCCGCAGGCGTGCCGGTCCCGGCCGAGCACGCGGCCGCGATCGAGCTGCGGGAGGCGCTGCGGCGCCTGCTGGCCGCCAACAACGGGGCCGCGCGGCGGGACGCCGACCTGGCGCTGCTCGGCTCGGTGGCGCTGGAGGCCGGGCTGCGGCCCCGGTTCGCGGC
>JBKPCH010000147.1:0-13324 GCA_046727275.1 Candidatus Dormiibacterota bacterium | reverse complement strand
GCGACGCGCTCCGGAACGCGATCCGAGCGCCTCTGGCGCGCCGCTGGCAGGCCGTGGTGCGCAGCATGGTGGTGGAGCCGGCGCAGGCCGCGCTGCCCGCCGGCCAGGCGGAGCTGGCGTGGGCCGAGGGCCTCCGGCTCGGCGTGGACGAGGCGGTGGACTACGCGCTCTCGGACGAGCCCTTCGCCGGGCGGGAGTCGGGCGCCGGGAGCTCGCCGGACGCCGGGCCGCTGTCGAGGCGCGAGCGGGAGGTGGCCCTGCTGGTGGCGCGCGGGCAGACCAACCGGCAGGTCGCCCGCCAGCTTGTGATCGCCGAGCGGACGGTAGAGGGCCACCTGGAGCGGATCCGCGGCAAGCTCGGCGTCCACTCCCGGACGCAGATCGCCGTCTGGGTGGTCGAGCAGGGCTGGCTCACGAGCTCGGGGCCGCAGGCGTAGGGCCTGCGGCCAGCTCCGCCAGGAACAGCCCGTCTTCGGCAGCAGCAACGGGGGCGGCAGCGCGGCCCTGATCACCCGTGGCCGGCGCCGCGTGGCGCTCAGCCGAACGTGCAGTCGACCGTGACCTTGCGGAGGGCGCCCTCGAGGGCGGCGAGCTCCGCGTCCTGGAGCCGGGCCACGAACAGCTCCGAGATCCCGCGCACGTGGACCGGCGCCGTCTCGATCAGGCGGCCGACCCCGGCATCGGTCAGCGCGACGACGACGCCGCGCCGGTCAGCGTCCGCCCCCTCTCGACGGACCAGGCCCTGGCCGACGAGCCGGGCGACGCGGCGGGTCATACCCGACCGTGAGATGAGCGCCCGGGCCGCGAGCTCGGTCATGCGCAGCTCGCCGCCGGCGCTGGCCAGCTGCGCGAGCACGTCGAAGTCGGCCAGGGCCAGGCCGGTCTCCCTGGCGAGATCGCTCTCCATGCGGCGCAGGAGCGTGGCCTGCGCCCGCAGGAGGGCCTGCCAGGCGCCCAGGCCCCGCCGGCCCGGCAGCCGTTCCGCCACGAGCCGGTCGAGGAGACCGGCGACGTCGGGTTCCGAGACTGGTTGCATCTGCAAACAAATGGGTAATAGAGTATTTGCAACCACAATATACGGCGAGCAATGAGCGGAGGAGGAGCACCATGGCCGTTTGCGGGCATCTCGACCAGATCGCGGACGTCACGCCGTCGTCGCCCGGCTGCGAGGACTGTCTCGCGGCAGGTCGCCGCGACTGGGTGCACCTGCGCGTCTGCCAGGAGTGCGGCCACGTCGGCTGCTGCGACAACTCGCCCGGCCGGCACGCCACCGCGCACTTCCGGACGGCGGCCCACCCGATCATCCGGTCCTACGAGCCGGGCGAGGACTGGTACTGGTGCTACGTCGACGGGGTGGCCTTCGAGGTCGAGGGTGCGCCCCCGGCGCCGTCTCATCCCTGACCTGGTCAGGCAGAATATTTGCTAGCTCAAGCAAGTTAGTTGTTGCGGCAGCAATTAGATCTATCCCACGGGAGGACAGCGACATGAAGGAACGATTCGAGCTCGACAAGGCCCACACCCTCATCGGCTTCTCGGCCAAGCACCTCGGCGTCAGCACGGTGCGCGGCAGCTTCGACCAGTTCGACGGCTACTTCGAGGGCGACCGGGACGACCTCTCCACGGCCAGCGGCGAGGTGACGATCCACGTGGCCAGCATCAGCACCAAACAGGAGCAGCGCGACGCCCACCTGCGGTCGGCCGACTTCTTCGAGGCGGAGAAGTACCCGACGATGACGTTCAAGCTGACAGGCGTCCGGGAGCAGGACGCCCAGACGTACCGCGTCGAGGGCGAGCTGACCATCAAGGAGACGACCCGGCCGGTCGCGCTGGAGGCGGTCTTCGAGGGCGAGACGCCCGACCCGACCGGCAGCGGCGGGACGCGGATCGGCGTGAGCGCGCTGGGCCAGGTCAACCGCATGGACTTCGGCCTGAACTGGGACGGCCTCGCCGGCGCCATCCCGTTCGCCGGCCACACGATCCGGCTGCAGATCGACGCCGAGCTGGTCGCGACCCCGGTCGCGGCCGAGGTCGGGGCCTAGCCCCAGCTCCGGGCTCTCCCTCTCCCTCGCACCGCGAGGGGGAGGGAGCTCGGCCCGCATTGTCCGTTTTTCGTCCGCCTCCAGCACCGACAATCCTGTCATGGCCCCTTCGATGCACATCGATACACCATATACACAGCAGGAGGATTCGGGTGTACGATCCCTCAATGGCGCGGACGAACATCGACCTCGACGACCGGCTGGTCGCGGAGGTGATGCACCGCTACGGGCTGCGGACCAAGCGGGAGGCGGTGGATCTCGCTCTCCGTCGCCTGGTCGGGGAGCCGCCGGCCACGGAGGAGGTCCTCCAGCTGGAGGGCTCCGGGTGGCAGGCGGACCTCGAGCAGCTTCGCCGGTCGAGGGCATTCGACCTTTGACCCTGGTCGACACCTCGGCCTGGGTGGAGTTCCTTCGTGCGACGGGCAGCCAGGCGCACCTGCGTCTCCGGGAGCTGCTGCTCCGCGAGGAGCCGCTGGCCACGACCGAGATGGTCGTGATGGAGGTCCTCGCGGGCGCCCGCGACCCGGCCCACCTGGACCGCCTGCGCCGGACAGTGCTGGGCCGGTGCCAGCTGCTCGCCGGCCACGGCCTGGCCGACTACGAGGAGGCGGCGGCGATCTACCACCGGTGCCTGACGCAGGGCGCCACCATCCGCACCCTCTCCGACTGCGTGATCGCCGCCGTCGCCATCCGGACGGGCGTGCCGCTGCTCCACGCCGACGCGGACTACGACCAGATCGCCCGGCACTGCCGCCTCCTCACGGCCTGACCGTGACCTCGGCGCCCGCCGGGGTCAGCCCGGCGCGGCGGTCGGGACGCCCCGGACGTATCCTTCCCCGCGGTGTCCGGCAGCACCGCACGCTTCCGATGGACGGTTGCCCTCCTCAGCGCCGTCTTCGTCCTCGGCGCCTACGTGGACGCGTGGGCCCGCGTGGCCCCCGGCCGCCCGCTCGGGCCCTGGCAGGACGCGCTGGCGGACGCCGCGTGGCTGGCCGTCACGGGCTACCTGGCGCTGGTCCTCGGCCGGAACCTGGCCGCCGGCACCGGCTGGCGCGCGGCGCTGCCGGCCGGCTACCACGAGGCGCTGGCCGGCGGCCTGCTCTTCGGCCTCGGCGCGCTCGCCGACGTCTATTACCAGATCGCGTTCGGGGTGGCGCAGGGGCTGGAGGCGCTGCTGGCGCCGACCCACCTGATCGAGCTGGCCGGCGGCGGCCTGCTCGTCAGCGCGCCGCTCAGCCAGGCGCTTCGCGACCGTCCCGAGCGAGCGGACTGGCCCGTCGTCGTCTCCGCCGCCCTCTCGCTGTGCGCGCTGACCTTCTTCACCCAGTTCGTGAACCCGCTGGCGCAGGTCTGGCCGTCCCGCGCCTACACGGGGTCCACGACGTACTGGGCGGCGCAGGACCTGGGCGTGGCGGGAATCCTCATCTACGTCGCGCAGGTGATGGGCGTCATGCTCCTGCTGATCCGCAGCTTCGGGCTGCCACGGGGCAGCCTGACCGCCGTCTGCGGCTTCAACGGCCTCTGCCTGACCATCGTCTCCCAGCACTTCGAGCTGGTGCCGGTGCCGCTGCTGGCCGGGCTCGCGGCCGACGGCCTGCTGCTCCGGCTGCGGCCGGACGCCACCGAGCCGGCGGGCCTGCGCGTCTTCTCGGCCGCGGTACCCGCCGTCTTCACCCTGCTCTACTGCGCGGCGATCCTGCTGGCCGAGGGCGGGACGCTTTGGAGCTTCCAGCTGTGGGCCGGCGTCGTCCTGGCCGCCTCGCTGACGGGCTTCCTGGTCAGCTACCTGGCGGGCATCCGGCGGCCGCGCTCCGTGGCCGCGCTGGAGGCGTGGGCCGAGCGCTGGCCGCAGCGCCAGGTCGAGGTTACGCCCGCGATGGTGAAGGAGGGCCTGGACGGCCTCCAGGACCCCGCCGCGCTGGCGGCCAGCCCGCTGGCCCGTCTGGCCTGCGTGTCGTCGAACGGGGCGCAGGCCGGCCCGGAGGTGCGGGCGCTCCTGGTCGACGTGATGAAGGAGCTGGCGGCGGCGAAGGCGCCCCGCGACGCGGAGGCCGGCCAGCTGCTGGTCGACTACTACGTCAAGCGGGCCGGCAGCCACGAGGTGATCGCCGAGCGCCTGCACCTCAGCCGGCCGACGTTCTACCGCCGGCTGCAGCGCGGCCTGACGCTGGTCGCCGAGCGGCTGGACGAGCTGAGCGAGTTCGCGGCCCGGAACGGCTGAGCCGCGCGCGGGCGGGCCGGGCCCGGCGCACACTGTCCACGTGAGCGAGAACGAGCTGGCATTGCTGGACGGGATCGCCCAGGCGGACCTGGTTCGCCGGCGCGAGGTGACCGCCGTGGAGCTGGTCGAGGCTGCCATCGCGCGGGTCGAGCGCCTGAACCCCGAGCTCAACGCCGTGGTCACGCCGATGTACGAGCACGCGCTGGAGCGCGCGGCCGCGCCGCTGCCCGACGGGCCCTTCGCCGGCGTCCCCTACGTCCTGAAGGACCTCACCGCCGAGCAGGCTGGCGTCCGCTACACCGAGGGCTCGGCCTTCCTGGCGGACAACGTCTCGACGCACGACCAGGAGCTGGTCCTGCGCCACCGGCGCGCCGGCCTGATCCCCATCGGGAAGACCAACGCGCCGGAGTTCGGCATCGTCCCCACGACGGAGCCGCGCCTGTTCGGCGCCACCCGCAACCCGTGGAGCATTGGGCACAGCCCGGGGGGCTCCAGCGGCGGCACCGCCGCCGCGGTCGCGTCCGGGATGGTCCCGCTCGGCCACGGCAACGACGGCGGCGGCTCCATCCGCATCCCCGCCTCCTGCTGCGGGCTGTTCGGGCTGAAGCCGACCCGGGCCCGCAACTCTCTGGCCCCCGCCATCGGCGACGTCATGGGCGGCCTGGAGTGCGAGCACGCGCTCACCCGCAGCGTCCGCGACAGCGCGAGGCTCCTCGACGCGACCGCCGGGGCGGTGCCCGGCGACCCCTACTGGGCGCCGCCCCCCGCTCGGCCCTACGCGGAGGAGGTGGGCGCGGACCCGGGCCGCCTGCGGGTCGGGGTGTCGACCGCCTCCCCGACCGGCGGGCCGGTGGAGCAGGACTGCGTCCAGGCGGTGCGGGACGTCGCCCGCCTCTGCGAGGACCTCGGCCACGACGTGACGGAGCTGCCGCTCCTGGTCGCCGACAGCGCGCCGCTGCTGGACGCGTTCATCACGCTGTACTGCGCCGGGGTGGCGGCCACGATCGCGGCCTGGTCCCAGCGCACCGGCCGGGAGCCGAAGGAGGCCGACTTCGAGCCGCTCACCTGGGCCATGCGGGAGCTGGGCCTGCAGCGGACGACCGCGGACTACCTGCTCGCCACGAGCCGGCTCCAGCGGTTCAGCCGGGAGGTCGCGGCCGGCTTCGACGGCTACGACGTCTGGCTGACGCCGGTGCTGGCCGAACCGCCGCTGCCGCTGGGCACCTTCGACGCGCCCCCGGGCCAGCCGCTGCTGCCGTTCGTCCGGGCGGCCCAGTGGGCGCCGTTCACGCCGCTCGCCAACATCACCGGGCAGCCGGCCATGTCCGTGCCGCTGAGCTGGACGGCGGCCGGCCTCCCCGTGGGCAGCCACTTCGTCGGCCGCTTCGGCGACGAGGCGACGCTGTTCCGCCTCGCCTCCCAGCTGGAGCAGGCCCGCCCGTGGGCTGACCGCCGGCCACCGGTGTCGGCGTAGCCGGGCCCGCCATGCCGGACGCCGAGGTCATCGTCGTCGGGGTCGGGAGCGTGGGCAGCATGGCGCTCTGGCGCCTCGCCCGGCGGGGAGCCGCCGTGCTCGGCCTCGAGCGGTTCGAGGCCGGCCACGACCGCGGCTCGGGACACGGCGAGTCGCGGATGATCCGCACCGCCTACTTCGAGGGGCCCGGCTACGTGCCGCTCGTGCGCTCCTCCTTCGCGCTCTGGCGCCAGCTGGAGGCCGAGGCCTCCGCCGAGCTGCTGACGCCGACCGCCGCACTCATGATCGGCCCGCCGGACGGCGCCCTGGTGTCCGGCGCCCTGCGCAGCGCCCGCGAGCATGGGCTGGTCCACGAGGTGCTCGGTCCGGCCGAGGCCCGGGCCCGCTTCCCGCAGCACCGCCTGGCCGCGGGCGAGGTGGCGCTGTGGGAGCGGGACGCCGGCGTCCTCCGGCCGGAGCTCGCGATCCGGGCGGCGGCCCGGCTGGCCGTCTCGCTGGGCGCGGGCCTGGTCACCGGGACGCGGGTGACGAGGCTGGAGACGGACGGCGAGGGCGTCACCGTCCACACGACGGGCCGGTCCTGGCGGGCCCGGCGGGCGGTCGTCTGCGCCGGCCCCTGGCTGTCCGGCCTCCTGCCCGGCCTGGACCTGCCGCTGGTCGTCGAGCGCCAGGTGATGACGTGGTTCCCGGCGTCTGAGCCGGCCTGGTTCGCGCCCGAGCGGTTCCCGGTCTTCATCCACGACCTCGCCGGCGTCTACGGCTACGGCCTGCCCTGCCTGGACGGCCGGACGGTGAAGGTGGGCATCCACCACCAGGGTCGGCCGGTCGAGCCGGACGAGCCCGACGGCGAGGTCAGCCAGGCCGATGTGGCGCCCGCGTGCCGGGTGGTGGCCGAGACGCTGGAGGGGCTGGAGCCGTCGCCCGACCGAGCCGGCGTCTGCCTCTACACGAACACGCCGGACGACCACTTCGTGATCGGCGCAGCACCCGGCCTGGCCGGCGTCACGGTGTTCAGCTGCTGCTCCGGCCACGGCTTCAAGTTCGCCCCGGTGATGGGAGACGTGGCGGCCGACCTGGCCCTCTCCGGCGCCACGGCCCACCCGGTGGCGGGGTTCAGCCCTGCGAGGTTTGCGAGACCGAGGAGCCGATGACCGGCGCGGCGCGGCGCGCCGGCCGGACGTGGTCCCGGATGGCGAGGCCGAGCAGCGCGCCCACCAGCGTGAAGCCGGCCAGCGCCAGCCACGACCACGCGAAGGAGCCGGTGCGGTCGGCGACCAGGCCGAACACCGGCGGCACCGCGAACATCCCGAGGAAGGTGATGCTGGTGCCTGTGCCCACCGCGGTGGCCGCGTTCTCGATGGGGACCGCCTCCGCGGACAGCGTGATGTAGAGCGCGTTCCAGCCCATGCAGGACAGGCCCAGGAGGAAGGCGATGACGGCGAGCCCGGGCAGGCCCACCGCCCCGTGGCCGAGGAGCGCCATGGCCAGGCAGGACAGCACGGCAAGTCCGCCGGAGAGCGCCATCACCCGGCCGCGGCCGCCGGCGCGGTCCGAGAGCACGCCGAGGCCCAGCCGGCCGGTGATGCCGCCCACCTGCAGCAGGGCGAGCAGCAGCCCGGCCTGGACCGGTCCCACCCCGGCGTCCTGGTTCAGGGAGACGGCGAGGTAGGCGACGACGCAGCCGAGGGCACCCATGAAGACCCAGCCGTACGCGGTCGCGGCCAGCCAGACGCGGCTGGTGACCAGGAGGCCCGGGTCGAACGGCGCCCTGGCCCGGCGTGACGCGGCCGGCGGCTCCCGGTAGAGGACGGCGAAGGCGAGGATCCCGGCCAGCGCCAGGACGGCCACGGTCACGAAGGCCGCCTGCCAGCCGAGGGCGAGCGCGATGGGGGGCAGGATCACGGCCGCCAGCACGCCGGCCCCGGTCACCCCGGTCTGCCGGATGCCCATGGCCGTGCCGCGCAGGCGGGGCTCGAACCAGGCCGCGAGGGCGCGGGTGCCGCCCGGGGACGCGGCGGAGGCGCCGATCGCGGCGGGCACCAGGGCCAAGAACAGCGGCTGGAACGTCGTCGCCCGGGAGGCGAGGAGCAGGCAGACCGCCAGCAGCAGGCCGCCGATCACCAGCATCCAGCGCTCGCCGTAGCGGTCGACCAGCACGCCGAAGGGCAGCATGCCGATGAGCATCCCGCCCCAGATCGCGGACGTGAGCAGGCCGAGCTCCGTCCGGCTCAGGCCAAGCGCGTGCCCAAGCACAGGGCCGATGGCAGCCGGTGTCTGCTGGGGCAGCGAGACGCCGAGCTGCATCACGGTGGCAATGCCCAGCACCACCCAGCGATAGGGCGCCGGCCCGGCGCGCGCGGCGTCGACCGGGGGGGTGGCTGGACGTACGTGGTCCGCCCTCACGTCCACCTGTGTCAACGGCGCCTGACTGTCGTCGTATTCCGGCGGCGACTGCGCTTGACAAGTCGCTCCGCCATGCGCGCAAATTAGCGCCCGGGGTCCGCGACTCCAACTGGTAGGGAAGGTGTTCTGGGAGGGTAGCTTCGTCGTGTGGCGGTCCGGCGTCGTGTCCACTGCCCCGCTTGGCCTCTCCCTGACGAGGCTCCGTGGCCGAGCGGCCTGACGCACCAGCCGGGGCCATCGACCGCGCCCTCGCCGTGCTCGGCATCCTCGCCGACGCGAGCGAGCCGATGGGCGTCACGGAGATCGCCAGGCGCATCGGGCTGCCCAAGTCGGTCGTCCACTACCACGTCAGCGCGCTCGTGCGGAACCACTACCTGGAGGCGCGGCCCGACCGCCGCTACGGCCTCGGCCACGCGGCCCTGCGCCTCGGCCGGGGGAGCTATGGGCACCTCGAGCTGAGGGCGCGCGCGCTGCCGCACCTGCGCAGCCTGCACCGCGACACGTGGGAGACCGTGACCCTCAGCGTCCTCGTCGGCCGCGAGCGCGTCTACGTAGACCAGCTCGTCAGCCCGCAGGAGATCAAGCTGGCCGTCGAGCTGAACCGGCCTCTCCCCCTCCACGCCGGCGCGTCCGGCCGCGTGATCCTGGCCTTCCTGCCCGAGGAGACGCGGCAGGCGCTGCTGGCCGAGCCCCTGGAGCGCCTCACCCCGGCCACGATGGTGGAGCCCAATGCCCTCCGGGCGCTGCTGGAGACCGTCCGCAGCACCGGGCTCGCCGTGAGCCACAGCGAGCGCCAGGAGGGCGCCGCGTCGATCGCCGCGCCGATCTTCGACGGCCACGGCGTGGCGGGCGCGGTCAGCGTCTGCGGGCCCGAGTACCGCTTCGACGGCTCCGCCGTGGAGCGCTACCAGCCGCTGGTAAGGATGGCCGCCGGGCAGCTGTCGCGCGAGCTCAGCGGGAGGTGAGCCGCCAGGCAGCTCCCGCGGTGGTGGCCCTGGTGGCCTGGCTCGGCCTGGCCGCGTGTGGCGGCGTCCCGTTCGTGAACGGCGCCCAGGGGGCGATGTCGCGTGGCGGCCCGGTCAAGGTCGCCCTGGTCGACGTCTTCAGCGGCAACCCGGCCTACGCGGCGCTCGGGCCTACGCTCCAGAACAGCCTGCAGGTTGAGATCGACGACCTGAACGCGCACGGCGGCCTGCTCGGCGCCCAGGTCCAGCTCGTCACGGCTGACGACCAGTACAACCCTGCCGTCACGCCGGACGTGGTGCGGCGCGTGCTCGCCGACCGCTCGGTGAGGCTCCTGGTCGGGCCCAGCTTCGCCGGCATCTACCTGGGCGCCAAGCCGGTCGTCGAGCGGTCGCGGGTGCCCAACTGCCTGACGTCGATGGCGGCGGACGACGTCATGCGCGCGGCGCCGTTCAGCTTCCGGGCGCAGGCGCCGGACCACGCCTACGTGCCCGCGCTGCTGGGCTACATCCAGCGGTCGACGCCGCTGAAGAAGGTCGGCCTGGTCACCGATGACGACGGCGCCGGCCAAGACACGGACCGCCAGCTCAGCGACCAGGCCGGGCGGGCGGGCCTGCAGTACATCGGCGCCGCCTTCGCGGGTGCCGGGGACCAGAAGGCGCAGGTCCAGCAGATGCTGCAGCGAGGCGCCGAGGCGGTCGTCCTCTCCGGCAACCCGGCCACGGCCACGCGGACGCTGCAGGCGATCCGGGCGGCCAACGCGGGCGCGCGGCTGAAGGCGTTCGGGCTCAGCGCGCTGGGGTCCTACGGGTTCGCGCAGCAGACGGGCGACCCGGTCAACGGGCTCACGTTCGCGTCGACGATCGAGCAGTACCGGAGCGACGTGCCGGAGACGCGCTGGCCAGCCGCCTACCACACGTTCGTGAGGAGCGTCCAGGCCCGCTACGGACCGGCCCAGAACGGCGTGGAGTTGAACGGCGTGCCCGCCGCGGCCGACTGCGTCCTGCAGTGGGCGCGAGCGGTGCAGGCCGCCAACGACTTCGACGGCACGAAGGTCGCGAAGGCCTGGGAGACGCAGGAGGTCCCGGCCGCTCAGAGCGCCCTCGGCGTCCGGGAGCAGTTCACGCCCACCAACCACGACGCCGTGCCCGCCGACAGCCTCTTCGTGTACCAGTGGGCCAGGGCGGGCGACAGGTGGACCCTGAAGCAGCTGGCGGGCCCCACCGGCTGAGGCCACCCCCGGACGCCAGAACGGACCCTGGCTTAACCACCCATCTTGACTTCGCCCGCGGGCCGTCGCAACGTGATCGGCGCCGGTTTCAACCCCCGGGAGGGGGGACCGGCTGGGGGGAGGGCGGCGGGGCATGGCCGTACATTTGGACCCGCGCCGCCGGCCTCCGCGTCCACCCTGGCCCGGGGCCCTACGCGGGGGCGAACGCGTCGTCGACCATCCGGCCGACCTCCTCGTCCGCCAGGCTCGTGATCCGGCCGGCCGAGAACTGCTCGATGATCGTGTCGTTCAGCCGCCGGAGGCGGGCGTCCTGCTTGGTCAGGCCGGGCGACAGTCCGGGCCGGTGGTCGCGGATCCACATGAGCAGCCCCGCGGCGCCCGACTTGTCGGTGATCGCCACCCTTGGCGGCCGGTGGAGCAGACCGGTCGTGTCAAACGGGTTGTAGATCTCCTCGTCCTTGATCAGGCCGTCCGCGTGGACGCCCGCGCGCGTGACGTTGAAGTTGTCGCCGACCAGCGGCAGGCGGGAGTCGACCGGCTCGCCGATCCGGCGGTAGTAGTCCGCGATGTCGGTGATGGCGGCGATGTCCATGTCGTGCGTCTCGCCCGTGAGCGAGACCAGCCAGAAGACCATCGACTCGATCGGCGTGTTCCCGCTGCGCTCGCCGATGCCGAGCAGTGTCGCGTTGTTGGCGGCGGCGCCGTAGAGCCAGGCGCACACGCCGTTGGGGACGATCGCGTCGAGGTCGTTCTGGCCGTGGAACTCGAGCGCCTCGGGCGGGACCCCCGCTTCGTGGCGGAGAGCGGCGGTCAGGCGCGGGATGCCCCTGGGAAGCGCCGCGTTCGGGTGCGGGACGCCAACCCCGAGCGTGTCGGGGTAGCGGATCTTGACCTGGATGCCCGCCTGCCGGCCCAGCTCCATCAGCCGCTGCACGAACGGCACCACGACGCCCGCGACGTCGGCCCGGGTCGAGTCCTCCAGGTGGACGCGGGGCACCACGCCGTCCGCCAGCGCCGCCTCCACCACGCGCACGTAGCCGTCGAGCACGGTCCGCCGGTCGGAGCCCATCTTCCGGTAGATGTGGTAGTCGGAGATCGACGCGAGAATGCCGGTCTCCCGCAGGCCAGCTGCGCGCACCAGCCGGTAGTCGTCCATGGTGGCGCGGATCCACCCGGTGATCTCGGGGTGGCGCAGCCCCTTCTCCTGGCACAGCTCGACCGCGCGGCGGTCCTTGTCCGTGTAGAGGAAGAACTCGCTCTGGCGGATCATGCCGCGAGGGCCGCCGAGCCGCGCCAGCAGCTCGTAGAGGTCCGCGATCTGCTCCGGCGTGTACGGTGACCGGCTCTGCTGGCCGTCGCGGAACGTCGTGTCGGTGATCCAGATGTCGGGGGCCGGGTCGAGCGGCACCGCTTCGGGCTCGAAGCGGGTCAGCGGGGGCAGGACGTAGGGGAAGGTCCGCCGGAAGTAGGCGGGGCCGCCGTCGGACTCGGGCGGGTCTTCGACGGTGGGGAGCAACCAGCTATTCATAGCGCCATCAACATTGACGCGTTACGGTCCTGAACGTCAATATTGATCACTAATCAATACGGTACACTGCGGACGCTCATGCTTGTCAGCCTGCTGACCGCCCAGGAGGCGGCCGACCGCCTCGGGGTGAAGCCGGCAACGGTGTACGCCTACGTCAGCAGGGGCCTGCTGAGCCGGGAGCGCAGCCCGGATGGGCGCAGCCTCTTCGCGCTCGCCGAGGTGGACCGCCTGGCCAGGCGCGGCCGGCGAGATCGGACGCTGACCTCGCCGGCAGAGCTGCGCATCGAGTCGGCCATCACGGCCATCGAGGACGACGCGATCTTCTACCGCGGCATGGACCTGTTCACGCTCGCGCGAAGCCGGACCTTCGAGGAGGTGGCCGGCTTCCTCTGGACCGGCGAGATCCCGGCAGCGAGGCCCTGGCCGATCGACGCCGGCACGAGCGAGGCGTCGGCGCGGGTGCAGGCAGCGCTGCCGGCTGGCGCGCTGCCGCTGGATCGCCTGCGCGTGGCCGTGGCGGCGCTGGCCGCAGCCGATCCGCTCCGCTACGACACGGGGAAGCTGGCCGTGGTCGTGACCGGCCGCCGCCTCATCGCCACCATGGTCGACTCCCTGCCGCGCCGCCCGGGCGAGCTCCGCCCGCTCCGCATCCTGCCAGCGCACCCGTTCCCGGACTCGATCGCCGCGCGGCTGTGGGCCGGACTCGCCGCCCCCCGCCCCCCGGCCGGGGGCCTGGAGGCGCTGAACGCCGCGCTGGTCCTGGTCGCCGACCACGAGCTCAGCGTCTCGACGCTCGCGGCCCGGATGGCGGCTTCGATCGCGGCGGACCCCTACGCCGTGGTGGGCGTCGGCCTGTCGGCGCTGGGCGGCGCCATGCAGGCCGTGGCGTCGCTCGCCGTGGAGGACCTGCTGGCGGAGGTCTCGGTGCCGCAGCGCGCGCCGGCGGCGATCGGCGAGCGCCTGCGGAGGGGGGACCGGCTGCCGGGCTTCGGCCACCGGCTGTATCCCGCCGGGGACCCGAGGGCGCCGGCGCTGCTGGACCTGCTGCGCGCCACCTGGTCCGGCAGCCGCCGGCTGGCCGTGATCGACGCGGTGCTGGCGGCGACCGGCGGGCGCGGCCTGCCGGAGCCCAATGTCGACTTCGCGCTCGCGGCGCTGGCGCACCTGGCGGGGATGCAGCGGGGCGCCAGCGAGGCGATCTTCGGCGTGGCGAGGACTGCCGGCTGGCTGGCCCACGCCATGGAGGAGTACGAGCGGGGCACGTCGATCCGCCCGCGAGCGATCTACGTGGGCGTCCCGATCGGCCCCGAGCGCTGAGCGCCGCGCGCTCCGACAGCGCGAACGGCTGGCGGCGGGGCGGCCGCTGCTACGTGGCGTCCCCGTGGGCCGCGACCTGGGGGACGGCGCCAACCCGCGGCTCGCGCTGAGGCGGGCCAGCCAGGCCAGGTGCCCGGGCAGCGCCGCC
>JBKPCH010000146.1:0-7877 GCA_046727275.1 Candidatus Dormiibacterota bacterium | reverse complement strand
CGTCTACTTCCTCGGTCCGTGGTCGGCGCTGCTGGTGATCGCGATCCACCAGTGCGGCGGTGGGTTCTACATGGCCCTGGTGTTCGCGCCGAACCACAAGGGAATGCCCCAGGTGGACGACAGCGGCGACCTCGACTTCCTCAGGAAGCAGGTCCTGACCTCTCGCAACGTGCGCTCCCACCCGTTGACCGATATGTGGTACGGCGCGCTGAACTACCAGATCGAGCACCATCTGTTCCCGACCATGCCCCGGAATCGTGTGCGCGAGGCACACCTCATCGTTCGCCGGTTCTGCGCTGAGCGCTCGATCCCGTACCACGAGGTCTCGATGCTGCAGTCCTACCGGGAGCTGCTGGGCTTCCTCCACCAGGTCGGGGCTCCGCTGCGATCTCGCGCCCAGGACGAGCAAGCGGGCCGAGCCCGGCGATGACGCGCAGCGCCGGCGCCGAGCCGGTGGCGCGCGCGATGGCCACCGCGCGCTGGCTCAGCGGAATGGGGGCGCGGGAGTTCGCCTCGGCCATGTGCGGAAGGCTCGGCCGGCGTTCGCTGCACCCCTCGACCGTCAGCAAGTGGGAGCACGGCGTGGTCATTCCGCCTGCCGACGTGCTGGTCGCGGCCGCTTCGCGACCACGTCAGGCTGAAGGTGGTTGGCCGTCCCGCTCTCTCCCCCAGTGCGCGGGCCGGGTCGCCGGTGCTCTGTGCCGGCGGGCGGGACTCCTTCGGCGGCGAGACATCGGTGGCGTTCACCGAGCCGGTCGCCCAGGAGCTCATGCCGGTCGGCACGGTCGTGACGCTCGTGGCCGCGCTCCTGCCGGCGCTTCGGGCGTCCCGGATCCCACCAGTGGCGGCCATGCGCGACGCCGCCACACCGGAGAAGCCGCTCACCGTCCTGACCATCGCGGGCGCGACCCCGACCGTCGTCGGTGTGGCGGCCGTCGGCACGGCGTTCCTCCACGACCTGGGCGACTACCGGCTCTGGACGCTCCTCGGCGGTGTCCTGCTCGTGTTCGTGGGCGTCGCCATCTTGACGCCCGCGATCAGCCGGCCGGTGGTGTCGGTACTCGGGGGGCGCTCTCGTGGTCGGTTCCCGGCAGCTCGGCCGGCGCAACTCGGCCTGCAACCCCCGGCGCACCGCGCCAAAGGCGAGCAGGAGAGCGCCCAGCACGACCGCGACGCTGATCAATCCCTTGAGATCGTGGCGGGTGCCATGACTGTCTGTCGCTCCGTGTCAGTCTCCAGAAATGCCTAGCGGATGGTTGGGGCCAGGGGGCGGACTGTCTTCGGCGATCGTGAGCGGTCCCCAGATCGACCCCAGCTCCGC
This sequence comes from Candidatus Dormiibacterota bacterium, assembly GCA_046727275.1. Classification (GTDB taxonomy): domain Bacteria; phylum Chloroflexota; class Dormibacteria; order Dormibacterales; family Dormibacteraceae; genus CF-161. The sequence goes on along the minus strand of JBKPCH010000146.1, from coordinate 6,556 downwards.
GTGCAGCTGCTCTGTTAGGATCTCTGGCAGGATCAGGTCCAGCGTTCGCAGCACGGCCCTGGTGTCCGGCGCCGCTCGCGACGCGCCGACGCCATCTGCCATCCGCTGCAGGAAGGCCTGGCGAAGCGGCACATGGAGCTGTCGAATGCACGGTCTCTGACCAGCCGCCGCAGAGGCTTTGGGAGATGGCCGGCGAGGTTCTCCGCCGCCGACCACGAGAGGCACCCGCCGACGACTCCCAGAGCGGACGTGGCGGCGCGGTCCGCCTCTTCTGGAGTCGTCAGCGCCCCCACGTCCTGGACCGCGCCGACGAATGCCGCGAGGCTGAGCGCCTGACCGTTCTCGAGCCTTGTCATCAATGATCACACAAAAGGCCCGCTGCCGGCCGAGGCCTGGCCCGTTGCCCGGCCTCAGCCGCTTGGCTAGCCTTCGATCGCCTTGTCCGCTGTGCGGATCGCGATTCGCTGTGGCTCCGCCCTGGCCGCCTTCGGCACACGGACTGTCAGCACACCGTTGTCGAACTCGGCCACGATGTTGGCCGGATCGATCTCCTTGGGCAGCTCGAGCTTGCGGCTCCAGTTGCCCCACGGGCGCTCGCGACGAACGAGATGGCTCTGCAGCTCCACCGGTGCGGCCGGCACCGTCAGGCTGAGAACGCCGTTCTCGAACGTGACCTCGACGCGATCCTGCGGAACCCCAGCCACGGTGGCGTAGAGCTCGTAGCCATCGTCCGTCTCCACGATGTCGATCGGCAGCGCGTAGGTCGGCGTACCGTTCTCGAGCCTTGCGCCCCCGTATCCGAAGAGCTGCTCAAACAGGCGGTCGACAGAGTGAGGGCCGGCCAGCAAGCCGGCGTCTGGATTCATCCAGCGTACCGCGGTAGTCATCACCGATGACCTCCAATGACAGAAATGTCGAGTGATCTGGGGTGTGAAGCTTTACCCTACGTTCATACCCGGTGTCGCGGATTCTCAAACCAGCAGACCGATCGGCCGGACGTCCCTACGTTGACCGCTTATCGCACTGCCTAGGAGCCCTGCAAGGAGGCTTTGCCAGACTGAATCGAACTGGACGAAGGTGATGGTGGCGGCGGGTGGTTTCGAACCACCGACCTTCTTCTCGTGCGCCAGGTTGCCCCCGCCGAGAATCCCCGGCGGCCACGGCACCGGCCCGACGAGCCGGCGTGCCCGGCAGTCCGGTCTGACCAGCTTGCCGACGAACTTCAAGGTAGCCGACCAGCCGCGATCCACCACGGTCGATATGCACGATCGACCGGCAAGCCGAGACCGGACCAACGGTGAAATCTCATTCATTTGACGGATGGTGCCAGCGTCGTCGGCCGGTCAAGCTTGCACTGGACTCCTGGCTCGTCCTCCCCCGTAGGGCCGCAGGGGCCACCGCAGCCAGGATCCGGGGATCGTCTTGGCCGCCCGTCACCGGGTCCCACCGGGAGCGAGCGAATGGTGGCATCGACGCAGAGGGCACATCGTATCGCCCAATCGTGCTCGCAGCCGGCGACCACGATTCTTCTGGTCGAGGACGATCCCACCATCGCACACATGTACCGCTTCTGGCTTGAGTACTACGGGCACCGGGTGCACCTTGCCATGACGGGAGCGGCGGCCCTCATGCTCGCCCACCAATCGTCTGCGGACCTGGTCCTCCTGGACATCGGACTTCCGGCCATGGACGGGCTCGAGGTCCTGACGACGCTGCGAGCCGACCGCAGGACATCCTCGCTGCCGGTCGTGATCCTCTCCAACCATGACGATCCGGGCCTGATACAGAGGGGCCTCCAGCTTGGCGCGATCGACTATCTGATCAAGAGCCAGGTCACCCCAGCGGGGGTGTCGGGCAGCATCGCTCGGTGGATGGCGGCGCGGGCTGCTGCAGCAACCGCATCGCTACGCCCTGGTGGCCTGGCTGCTGGTCCGGATCGCCAGGGTCGTCTTCAACCGCACCGTGACGCATTCGCGACAGGACTTCAGCTAGCACAAGGAGGCTTCACATGCAGCTAGAACCCGGCGGCCTGTTGGTCTGGATCATCGTGGGCCTGGTGGCGGGCTTTTTGGCCAGTCGCTTCGTGAAGGGCGGTGGCTACGGGTTGATCGGCGATCTCGTCATCGGCCTGCTCGGCGCGGTGATCGGCGGCTTTGTGGTCGGGTTCTTCGTCCACACTACCGTCGGCCTGCTCGGCAGCATCGTCGTCGCCTTCATCGGAGCCGTGATCCTGCTCTTCGTCGTGAGACAGGTGAAGGGCGGCGGACTCCGACGCGCCTGACGTCCAGGTGCGAGGCCGCCTCGGAGCGTTCGACACAGCCGAGATGGCGCGGCGAGCCGCCGAGGCTGGGGACCTGGACCTGGGGCCTCGCCCCAGGTCCGGTCAACCGGTCGTCGATCGCCTCGATCTCCTCGAGGAGCGCGACCTCGTCGTGCGCGCGAGGCAGGACCCAGAGGCGTTCGGGAGGCTGTACGAGCGCCACCGCGGCCACGTCTACAGGTTCGCCTGCTCCAGACTCCGCAACTCGTACGACGCCGAGGATCTGACAGCCGAGGTCTTCACGCGGGCGTGGCAGGCGATCGAGCGCTACCAGCCCAACGGCACTCCGTTCGCCGCGTGGCTGCACCGGATCGCCTCAAATGCGATCGTGGACCAGCGGCGCAGCGCCGGGGCCTCGTCGAGGGCATCGACCAGCACCATGACCTGGCCGCGACCGGCTCTGTCGAGGAACTGGTCGCTGGGCGCGACCGGGTGCGCCGGATCGGGCTCGCGGCCCAGCAGCTGCCCGCGCGGCGGCGCAGAGTGCTCGCGCTCCGGTTCGGCCACGACTTGACGCATGACGCGATCGCCAAGCGGACGGGTCGGAGCCAGGGAGCCGTCAAGCTGCTGCAGTACCGGGCGATCGCGCGAGTCCGGGAGGCGGTGCGTGCCGCGGGTGACGCTCCTGGCGCCGGTGTCATAAAGTGATGAATCCGGCGCTCTCCAGCCGCAGTCCAGGCGAGCCCGTGCGGTAGTGCCCGAGCTATCCGGACGCAGAACTGCCAGTGCTGGGCGGCGTGCTGCGCATCCCGGTCCTACTCACCGACTGCTCGAACGAACTGCGCTGCGATCACCTGGCCTGCGGACTCGGTGGGCCTTCCGGGCGCCGAGCGCGCCTGGTGACCATGCGAAGCTGACGGATTCGGGCTCCACCGAATGCCATCACGATGACAGCCCCCAAGATCACGGCGAACAGGAGCGCCACGGCAAGCGGCAGACGACCATGGAAGACCAGGAAGGAGAGTTCCACGCTCTGCAGGTTCTGCAGGATGAACACGAGGATCACGACCAGCGCCAGCACGCCTATGACGAGCGCGGTCCAGGCTCCGCTGAGGCGTGTGTGGCGCTGACCTGGATCGCGCATTTCGCCGGGCTCCGCATCCTGTGAAGAAGGACCATTCACGATCTCATCATCTCATCAAGTATTCCCATCTGGTGTCTCGAGTCGCGCCAATCAGGACGAACGGCCGGACGCCTCTCCTTCGAGCCCGAGCTCGTATCCGTTCGAGTCGGCGCCTTTGAGCGTGGCCAGCAGCGCAGTCAGGCCCCTGACGGTGATGTCCGTGGCCACGTCGCGCCAATGATCGAGATCGAGGCGAGCGATCTGCTGGGCGAAGGCCACGACGCTCGGGAACTCGGTCGCGGGCAGCTCCAAGAGCCTGAGCTCGGCCTGCCGGGCGGCGGCGCCGGAACGGTGCACCTCCCGTGCGGACCCTGCCTCGAGCAGCAGCAGCCCATCCTGTTGATGGATCACGATGCGGGCGACCTCGACGGCCATCTGAGGCGGAAAACCCGCCTCCAGCAGCAGGCCGATCAGGCGCTCGGTGGTCCGGAACACCGCGGGAGGGCGGGGTGCGCCGGACAGCAGCAACTGGGCCAGCACCGGGTGACGGCGGTTGAACGCGTGGACGCTCAGGAGAGCGGCCCGCAGCCGCTCGGCCCAGGGCAGCCGCTGATCGACGCCGGCCAGGACGTCGAAGCCGTCCAGGAGCGCCGCCAGCATCTCTGCGTGGAGGCCGTCGCGGTCGGATACGTGGTGGTGCACGGCCATCGGCGTCACGCTGAGCTCGGCCGCCAGGCGCCTGAAGCTGGCGGCCTCCAGGCCCTCGCGGTCTCCGATCCGCACGGCGGTCCGAGCCACGTCGCGGCGAGTGAGGCCCCGCCGACTGCCTCTGCTCCCGACTCTGGGGTGCATCTTGGCGTATTATACGACGTAGATATAGAGCGTATAAAAGCGGCCACCTGGAGGTGGGCAATGGACTTCGTGAACGAGACGGCGACCGGCCGGCTGCGGCGGGTGAGCTAGATGGCGGTCTCCCCGCTGATGGGCGTCGGCGACGACTACAAGGAGAAGTACGGCTTCTTCGATCCCGAGAAGTACGTCTTCAAGGCCAAGCGGGGCCTGAGCGAGGAGATCGTCAAGGAGATCTCCTGGATGAAGCAGGAGCCCGAGTGGATGACCGCCATGCGGCTGCGCTCGCTCCAGATCTTCCGGAAGAAGGCGATGCCGACGTGGGGCGCCGACCTCTCGGTGATCGACTTCGAGAACATCTTCTACTACCTCAAGGCCAGCGACAAGCAGGGCAGGTCCTGGGACGAGGTGCCGGACGACATCAAGCGCACCTTCGACCGGCTGGGCGTCCCCGAGGCCGAGCGCAAGTTCCTGGCCGGCGTCGCCGCCCAGTACGAGTCCGAGGTGGTCTACCACTCCCTGCACGCGGACCTGGAGAAGAAGGGCGTCGTCTTCCTGGACACGGACACCGCGCTGCGGGAGCACCCCGACCTCTTCAAGGAGTACTTCGGCAAGATCATCCCGCCGGCGGACAACAAGTTCGCGGCGCTGAACACCGCCGTCTGGTCGGGCGGCTCGTTCATCTACGTGCCCAAGGGCGTCAAGGTAGACATCCCGCTCCAGGCCTACTTCCGGATCAACGCCGAGAACATGGGCCAGTTCGAGCGGACCCTCATCATCTGCGACGAGGGCTCCTTCGTCCACTACATCGAGGGCTGCACCGCGCCGATCTACACGACCGACTCGCTGCACTCGGCCGTCGTCGAGATCGTCGTCAAGCGGGGTGCCCGCTGCCGGTACACCACGATCCAGAACTGGTCGACCAACGTCTACAACCTGGTGACCAAGCGGGCGATGGCCTACGGCGACGCCACGATGGAGTGGGTCGACGGCAACCTGGGCTCGCAGATCACCATGAAGTACCCCTCGGTCTTCCTGATGGAGCCGGGCGCCAAGGGCGACGTGCTCAGCGTGGCGTTCGCGGGCAAGGGCCAGCACCAGGACGCGGGCGGCAAGATGGTCCACGCCGCCCCCCACACCACCTCGACCATCACGTCCAAGTCGATCTCGAAGGCCGGTGGCCGGACGTCCTACCGCGGCCTGGTCAAGGTCCACCCGGGCTGCCACGACGTGAAGTCGTTCGTGAAGTGCGACGCCCTGCTGCTGGACGACCAGTCGATCAGCGACACGTACCCGTACATCGAGTGCGACGAGCCGCAGGTCAACATCGGCCACGAGGCCACGGTGAGCAAGGTCTCGGACGAGCAGCTCTTCTACCTGATGAGCCGGGGCATCCGGCTGGCCGAGGCCGAGACGATGATCGTCAACGGCTTCATCGAGCCGTTCACGAAGGAGCTGCCGCTGGAGTACGCCGTGGAGCTCAACCGACTGATCCATCTGGAGATGGAGGGCTCGGTCGGATGATGGGATTCAGCCGCAGAGCGTGGAAGGAGCTCAGCTCCCCCGCTCACGAAGGAGGCATCGTATGAACCTGAGGCCGCTGGGCGACCGAGTCGTGTTGAAGCCGGTCGAGAAAGAGGAGATGACGAAGAGCGGGATCGTGATCCCGGACACCGTCAAGGAGAAGCCCCAGGAGGGCATCGTGGAGGCGGTCGGGACGGGCCGCATCCTGGACAACGGCACCAGGGTGCCGATGGAGATCGAGGTCGGCGACAAGGTGCTCTATGCCAAGTACTCCGGCAGCGAATTCAAGCTCGACGAGATCGAGTACCTGATCATCCCCGAGAGGGACGTGCTCGCCATCGTTGGCAACGGCCAGTCGAGGAGGACGTAATGGCAAAGGCAGTCGCCTTCAACGTCGAAGCGCGGCAGGGGCTCAAGCGGGGCATCGACATCGTCGCCCACTCGGTGCGGATCACGCTCGGGCCCAAGGGCCGCAACGTCGTGCTGGAGAAGAAGTACGGCGCCCCCACGGTGACGAACGACGGGGTCACCATCGTCCGGGAGATCGATCTCAAGGATCCCGGGGAGAACACCGGCGCGCAGCTGCTCCGGGAGGTGGCGACCAAGACCAATGACGTGGCCGGTGACGGCACCACCACCGCCACCCTGCTCGCCCAGAGCATGATCGGCGAGGGCTTCCGGAACGTGACTGCGGGCGCCCACCCGCTGCAGGTCAAGATCGGCATCGAGAGGGCGGTCGAGGCCGTCGTGGCCGAGATCGAGCGGCTCGCCATCCCTCTGAAGGGCCACGAGGACGTCGC
>JBKPCH010000145.1:0-9023 GCA_046727275.1 Candidatus Dormiibacterota bacterium | reverse complement strand
GCCTGGGGGCGCTCGGCCGGGCCAGCAGGCCCCGGGACCTGGACGCCCTGGCGAGGCGCTGGGACCGGGAGGCCGCCGGCCAGGAAGACGCGGGCCGGCGGCTGGCAGGCCAGGCCGGGGGCCTCAGCCAGGGCCTGCCGGCTGACGTCGTCGCCGCCGCCGCCCGCCTGGCGGACGTCGAGGACGGCGCGGCCCGGGTCGGGATCTCCACGCGCGACGCCGGGGGCGCCATGGTCCGCGCGCAGCGGTACCTGGCGTCCGCGGGCTACCCGGAGCTGCTGGCCGGCCACCAGGCGGTCCTCGCCCAGCTCAACGGCGCCGCGGACGCGCTGCAGCGCCGGCTGGACGCGCGGAGCCGGGCCGACCAGGTCCTGGCCGAGATCCCCGACCTCCTCGACGTGGCCGCGCAGTACGGCGCGGGGCCCGAACTCAAGGCCCGGGCCGACCAGGTCCGGGGAGCCCTGGACGCCGCCCGGGCCGCCCACGACGAGGACGGACTGGACCGCTCGCTCGCCAGCCTGGTCCAGCTCGACGACGACCTGCACGCCGCCGCCGCCGGCCGCCTGCCCACGGCCGGCATCGCCTGCCAGCAGGGCGCGCCCCGCCAGCTGATCGTCATCCACCTGGCCAGCCAGCAGCTCGTCGCGTACGACGGCGGCTGCCCCATCCTGCGCACGCCGGTGACCACGGGCCGGCCGGCGCTGCCGACCGGCCGCGGCACTTTCCAGGTCTTCTACAAGTCCCCGACCTACCACATGGTCTCGCCCTGGCCGAAGGAGAGCCCGTTCTACTACCCACCCACGTGGGTCGCGAACGCGATGGAGTTCATCGGCGACGGCACGTTCCTGCACAGCGCGAGCTGGCAGCCGGACGATTCCTACGGCCCCGGCTCGCAGTACGGAGCCTACGCCAGCCACGGCTGCGTCCACGTCATGGACGGGCCGCTCCAGCAGCTCTACGACTGGGCCGCGATCGGCGCGACGGTCGTCGTCGAGGACTGACGCCGTTCATCTCCCTCCCCCCTTGCGGGGGAGGGGATGCAAGGGGGAGCAAGCTCCCCCCTTCCGAAACCCCCCTCCTTGCCCGGGACATTGGGGCGCCGTCGGCGCATCCCTTCGGGTCTGGGCGCGACGCCTGGAGGGCAGGGATGACGGACCCACTCGCTCGGGCGAAGCCCATTCCTACGCGCCGCGTCTCCTCCGCCCTTCTGTTCTTGCCGGGGAGGGTCGGGGTGGGGGGTGGAACGTGCTGGCACCAAACGCAGCAGCCTCCAGTGGCTGGCTTCCCCCCTGCCCTCCCCCGCCGAGGGGGAGGGAGAAGAGACGGCCACCCCCACACCGGCAGCGGATCCGACCTACGCCCGGGCCGGCGCCTCCGCCGAGCAGCGCCCCCGGACCGCGTTCAGCAGGCTCCGCCGGATGAGGCCGCTGCCGGGGCGGATCAGCAGCCAGTACAGGGCGAACAGGCGCCGGGCGCGGGCGTCCGTGCCCTCGACGCGCGTCTCCGTCACCAGCCGCGAGCCGGAGCCGTCGGGCAGGACCTCGAACGACGTGACGGCCTTGGCGAAGCCCGGCTCCCGGAACGCGGCGAACTCGGCCGCGTCCCGCACCCGCGCCGGCCCCTCGGGCACCGGCTGCCAGAAGCGCGCGATGAGCCCGGTCACCAGGGCGCGGCCCGGCTCCTCGGCCAGGACCAGCCAGCCGTTGCGGAGGAACAGGTCGAGGGCGGGCCCGGAGCCGTCCATGGCCAGGGCCCGGCCGCGGCCGCGCACGAGGGCCGGCAGCGCCCGGACGGCCATGCGCGCGCGCGGAAGCGGCAGCTCGGCCGGCGTCACGGCCAGCAGCGCCGCCCAGGCCCGCTCGGGCGGCGCCGCCAGCCTGATGCCGTGCACCTCTCGCTGCCGGTAGCCGGGCAGGATTCGGTCGAGCGTCTCGTTCATCGGGGTCCCTCCAGTGAGCAGGTCAGCGACCGGTGGACGGCATCTGCGACCCGGCGGCCCAGGCTGGCGTCGAGGGACCCGCCGGTGAAGAAGGCCCGGGTCAGCAGGGGCCCCAGCAGCAGGTCCAGGGCCAGGGCGGGATCGACCGCGGCCGCGAGCTCCCGCCGGCGGGCCGCGCGCTCCAGGATCGCCGCCATCCAGGCCCGCTCCGAGCCGATGAAGCGGTCGACCAGCGTGGCCATCAGCGCCCTGTCCCGGCGCACGTCCCCGACCAGGCCGGCCAGGGCCTCGGCCGCCACCGGCCGGTCGAGCGAGCGGACGATGATCGCGGCGACCGCGGCCAGGTCGCCGGCCAGGCTGCCCGTGTCCGGGGCCGGTCCCAGGTCGCTCGGATGCACTCCGACCTCGAACACCAGCTCGGCCTTCGACGGCCACCTGCGGTAGACCGTCGTCTTGGCGACGCCCGCCCGGGCCGCCACGCCCTCGATCGTGAGGCCGGCGTAGCCCAGCTCACGCAGGAGGGCGCGCGCCGCGTCCCGGATGGCCCTGTCGGCCTCGACGGCCCTGGGTCGCGCCATTACGCTACGAATCGTAGCGTATTCTTATCGCCCGGCGTCCCTGATCCGGTCCAGGAGGGCCAGGTTGGCGACGGAGCTCTCGACGGGCAGCGGCGAGGGGCCCCCGTCCCGAACGGCGGCCGAGAAGGCCTCCACCATCAGGCGGTAGGAGTCGTCGGGGTCGCGCCAGGCCGTGAACGGCTCGTGCACCCGCTCCACGCGGTCGGCGCAGACCACGACGAGCTCCTGGTACTGGGGGGACTCGAAGCTGGCGAAGAGCGACGCCTGGGCGCCGCCCGGGAAGCCCAGGACGGCGGAGCAGGTCATGTCCACCGCCGCGCGCCGGATCACGGCCTCCACGCGCTCCGGCTCGCCCAGCAGCCAGCGCGCCACGTCGGCCACGTAGAACCCGATGTCCAGCAGCGCGCCGCCGCCGAGGTCTGGCTGCAGGCGGTAGTTGCCGGGAGACCGGATGCCGAAGCCGAACGAGGCGTACACGTGCCGGATCTCCGCGCCCGCCAGCGAGGCCACCAGCGCCCGCATCCTGGGATGGAAGCGGTACATGACCGCCTCCATCAGCAGCCGGCCGGCGAAGCGGGCCGCCTCCGCCATCTCCGCCCCCTCCGCCGCGTTCAGCGCCAGCGGCTTCTCGCACAGCACGTGCTTGCCCGCGGCCAGCGCCCGGAGCGTCCACGGCAGGTGCAGCGAGTTGGGCAGGGGCACGTACACCACCTCGACGTCGGGGTCGGCCAGCAGCGCGGCGTAGTCCGTGTGCACGCGGGGCACGCCGTGGCGCTCCGCCATCTCGCGCGCCCTGGCCGCGTCGCGAGAGGCGATCGCCAGCGGCTCCGCTCCGGCGGCCTCGCGCAGCGCGGGCAGCACCGCCCGGCCCGCGATCCAGGCGGCGCCCAGCACCCCCCAGCGGACGGGCGTCGCTATGCCAGCAGCTCCACCGCCCGCCCGCCGGCCGCAACGGACCGGGAGGCCGCCTCCATCACGGCCACGTTGCGCCTGGCCTCGGCCGCGGGAACGGCCAGCGGCTCGCCCAGCAGCAGGTGGTCCGCCAGGTTGCGATAGAAGCCGTGGCGCACGCGGGCCGGCTGCGCCAGCTCGGTGACGTCGACCCGGCCCTCGCCGTCCGGGCGGTGCAGGCTGACCCGCGCCGGGGCCTCGGCCGGCTGCAGGGGCTCCTCGACCAGGTCGCCGGTCCAGGAGCGGCCCGTGATGGCCTCCCGGCGCCAGTCCCCCACGATCGCGCCATCGGTGCCCAGCAGGTACCACTTGGGCTTGAGGGCCGCGGCCACGTCGGACTGGAGGAACGTCGCCTGCTCGCCGCCCTCGAACGTGAGGTCGACGCGAACCTGGTCGGCGTTGGTGACGTCGTGCCAGACCCGCTTGTGGGCGCCGGCGCTCACCCGCACCACCGGTCCGGGGAGCAGCTGCAGGACCCAGTCGAAGTAGTGCGAGCCCCAGTCGAAGATCGTGCCGCCCGAGATCGGCTCGTGGCTGTGCCAGTAGCTGCAGGGGTGGCCGAAGCCGCCGATGAACGCCTCCAGGTAGAACGGATGGCCCACCCCGCCCCGGCGCACCACCTGGCGCATGGCCACGAAGTCGGGGTCCCACCGGCGGCTCTGATAGACGGTGATCGTGCGCCCGACCTCGGCCGCCGTGCCGATCATGCGGTCGGCGTCGTCGGTGCGCAGCGCGAACGGCTTCTCGCAGACGACGTGCTTGCCGGCGGCCAGGCACTCCAGCACGGCGGCGGTGTGCATCGCCGGCGGCACGCCGACGACGACGAGGTCGACCGCCGGATCGGCCAGCAGGTGCCGCGCGTCCAGGTGCCTGGGCGCCGGGAAGCGGGCGGCGGCCTCCGTCAGGCGCGCGCGGGCGCGGTCGCAGATCCCGCGCAGCTCCAGCCCGTCGACCTGTTCGGCCGACTCCGCGTGCTCGCGCCCGATCGCTCCGTAGCCGTACAGCCCCACGCCGACCGGCGGGCCGGCCTCCAGGCCGGCGGCCGCCCGGACGCAGCGGTGCACCAGCCGGCGGAAGTCCGGATGCGCGAGCGCGTCCGGGCTGGACCCCAGCGCCAGGTGCACCAGCCGGCCTGAGCCGACCTGCCGCCGGAAGACCGCCACCGGCTCGCCGTAGCGCCAGGGCACCCTCACCAGGGGCTCCGCGTCCTCCGGCGGCGGGCCGCCCAGGAGCAGCTGGTCGCGCACCAGGATCTCCTCGTCCAGCCGTGCCGCGACTGGCCCACCCGAGACGGGCCGGACCCGCAGCTCGGTCAGCGGGGCGAGCTCGTCCGGCCGCCAGCCGGCGAGGTCGCTGGCGTCCGGCCGCAGCCCCCAGGCCATCGCGGCGGCCCCCAGGACGACCACGCCACCGCCTCGCCGCAGGTGCTCGGCCAGGGCGGCCAGCTCGTCCTCGTCCGGCGGCCGGTCGCCGGTGGCGACGACCACGTGCGCTCCGTTGGGCCGGAGCGACTCACCGGCGGGCCGGAAGCCGACCTCGAGGCCGGCCGCGTTCAGCGCGTCGACCAGCAGGCTCGCTGACCGTGCCTGGCCGCCGTGGACCAGCACTCGAAGGACGACCGACTCGGACAACGCCCCTCATGCTATTCGGTCCAGGACGTCGAGCGCCGCCGCGGCGGCCTCGGCCCAGGTGTAGGCCGCTGCGCGACGGCGGCCCGCCTCCGCCAGCCGCAGCCTGAGCTCGCCGTCGCACAGTATCCGCTCCAGGCCGGCCGCGATGGCCTCCACGTCGGTGGGGTCGACCAGCAGGGCGGCGTCGCCGGCCAGCTCCGGCAGGGCGCCCGCGCTGCCCGCCAGGGCGGGCAGGCCGTCTGCCATCGCCTCCAGGAGCGGCAGCCCGAAGCCCTCGTAGAGGCTGGGAAAGGCCAGGGCGCCGGCCGCCCGGTAGAGGGCCCGGAGCCCCGGATCGTCGACGTCGCTGAGCAGGCGCACGCCGGGCTCGGCCCGCAGCTCGTCCAGGGCGCCTCCGTATGCCCAGCCGACGCGGCCGACCACGACCAGCGGCGGCGCGCCCAGCCGGGTCCGGAGCAGCCGGTAGGCGGCCAGGAGGCGGGGATAGTTCTTGCGCGGCTCGATCGTGCCGACGGCGAGCAGGAAGCCTGGCTCCAGGCCATCCGGCAGGTCGCCCGGCGGCACCGCTCCCAGGCTCCAGCCCTCCCTCACCACGGTGGTGCGATCCGCGAGGCCCGGCAGCGGGTAGTGCTCCAGCAGGTCTCTGCGGGTCGCCTCGGACGGGGTCAGAACGGCGGCCGCCCGCCGCAGGGCGCCCGGCAGGATGCTGCCCATGTAGACCCGCTGCTGCCAGGGCACCTCCTTCGGCCTCACCCGGAAAGCCAGGTCGTGGACGAACATGGCGGCCGGCGGCGCCCCGGCCCGCCGGCGGGGCGGGCACGGCCAGTAGGGGTAGAGGATGGCGTCCAGGCCCGCGTCCGCTTCGACGGCGGGCAGCCAGCGGAGCTTGTTCGGGACCTCGTGGCGGTACGGCGAGAGCACGGCCCGGACGCCGCCCGCCGGCAGCCCCTCCGGCCGCTCCCGGCTGCAGAAGAGCGTGAACCGCCGGCCGGCCCCGCCTGCGACCAGCATCTCCCCGGTCAGCCCGAGGGCGACGGTGACCATCCCGACCCGCGGCCGCCAGCAGGCTGTGAGGTCGACGCCGACGTGCCGGGCCATGGGCGAACAGGATACGGTCGGCGGGCCGGCCGCCGGACGCCGGCGCTAGAGTTGCCCCCAGCCTTGGCCACCTTCGACACCGTGCGCGAGCTCGCGCTGGCACTGCCCGAGGTCGAGGAGACGACCTCCTACGGCACCCCGTCCTTCAAGCTGCGGCGGAAGATGCTGGCGCGCCTGCGCGAGGAGGGCGACGTGCTGGTCGTGCGCATCGACATCGCCGACAAGGAGTTCCTGATCGACTCCAGGCCGGACGTGTACTTCACCCTCCCCCACTACGACGGCTACGCAGCGGTGCTGGTCCGGCTCCCGGCGATCGGGCGCCAGGAGCTGGGACGCCTCCTGGAGGCGGCCTGGCACTTCGTGGCGCCGCCGCGCCTGGCGGCGCAGCACCCCAGGAAGGCTCCTCGTGAGAGCAAAGCGAGGTCCTCTGCCAGGGAGCTGGGAGAGGACCCCAAGAAAGGAGGGAGGGCTCTAGGGGGATGATTTCCGCTACGCGGAATTCTACGCACGCGTCAACTGGTTGTCGAGTCTTAACCGCCGTGCGTCCGATGTCGCCGCTTCGTCGGAGCCTAGGGCGTCGCCCTAGACGATCTCGGCGTACCGGTCGAACACGTCCTTGAGGTCGGGCGGCGGCCCCAGGCCCCGCTTCTTCAGCACCTCGAACAGCGACAGGATGTGGCGGACCCCCGCGAGGTTCACGCCCTTCTCCCGCGTCAGGTGCTGGATGACCTGCAGCTTGCGGATGTCCCGCTGCGAGTAGCGCCGCCGGTTCGTGCTGGTGCGAAACGGCTGGACCAGCCCCACGTCCTCGTACAGCATCAGCGTCCTGGGGTGCGTCTCCAGGATCTCGGATGCGACGGAGATCGTGTAGAGCGGCTTGTCGAGGTCGAATCCTGGATCGAGTGCACTCATCGGCCGCGTGCTCATTCTTCCCTCAGCCAGCCCTCCACGCCACGCGACAGGTTGGCCGGAGTGGTCTGGCTCTTGATCAGATACTCCAGGGCGCCGAGGCGGAGGCCGCGCTCGACGAGCTCCTGCTCGCCATAGTTGGACAGGATCACCACCGGGACGTTCCTCGTTCGGTCGTAGCTGCGCAGGCCCTCGAGCACCGCGAAGCCATCGACCTTCGGCAGGCGAATGTCCAGGAACACGATGTCCGGGTCGACCTCGCTGGCAAGCCGGAGCCCCTCCTCGCCGTCTTTGGCCATGATGACCTGGTACCCGTCCAGCTCCAGCTTGAGCCGGTACATCTGGGCCACGGTCGGATCGTCCTCGACGAAGAGGACCCGGATCTCGTCACTGCTTTGCCCACCACGCCCGTTCGCCACTTCTGATGGCAATCCTATCAGTTAATGGTGACCGGACTGCGAGCGAATCAGCGAGCCGAACTGGACGATTTGGTCACGCGCCGCGACTCGCTGGCAGCCCAGAGGGTCTCCAGGTCGTAGTAGGCTCGTTCGCCCGGCAGGAAGACGTGCGCCAGCACCGAGTCGAAGTCCAGCAGGATCCAGGTCGCCTCCTCGTAGCCGCTCACGGCCAGCGGGCGGATGCCCTCCGCCCGCGCCCGCTCCATCATCGCGTCGGCGATCGAGCGAAGCTGCCGGTCGGTCTCCCCGTCGCAGATCACGAAGTAGTCGGCGACGGTGGTCTTGCCCCGCAGGTCGACGATCAGAGGATCCCACGCCTTCTTGTCGTCGGCGACGCTGACCAGCATCTCGGCCAGGGTCAGTGGTGAAAGCGTGCTCAACACCCCGATTATGCCCTGATTGCGCGCATCCGGAACCAGGCTATTAGTTCACGCGGCGTACAGGTGGTGGCCGCGGAGGTACGCCTCGACTGCCGGGTCGACCAGGCCGGTCAGGCTGGCGCCCCGCTCCAGGCGCTGGCGGACGTCGGTGGACACCACGTCCGGCGTGTGCGTGTCACACAGCACCGTGCTCAGGGGATCGATGCCGGCAGCCGCGAGGTCGGCAGGACCCGGCCCGGGATAGCCCGGCCGCGTGACGACGACGAGCCGGGCCAGGCGCAGCACCTCGTCGGGCGAGCGCCAGGAGCGCAGCTCGCGGGCGGCGTCCCAGCCCAGGACCAGGTGGAGCTCGTCGTCGGGCCACTCCGCCGCCAGCGTTCGCAGGGTGTCGACCGTGTACGACGGGCCGGGACGCCGCACCTCGACGTCGGACACGTCCAGCCCGGGATGGCTGGCCACCGCGATCCGGCACATCGCCATCCGGTCAGCCGCCGAGGCGATCGCCGGCTGCCGGTGGGGCGGCTCGCCGGCGGGCACCAGCACCATCCGGTCGAGCCCGGCGCAGGCGGCGGCCGCCTCGGCCATCGCCACGTGGCCCACGTGCACGGGGTCGAAGGTGCCGCCCACCAGCCCGACCCTCACGGCTGGTACTCGAACTCCACGGCGCCGATCCTGACGGTGTCGCCCGGCTGCGCGCCCGCCTCGGCCAGCGCGGTGGACACGCCCAGCCGGTCGAGGGAGACCTGGAACCGCTGGAGCGCGGCCTCCGCGTCGAAGCTGGTGCGCTGGACCAGGCGCTCGACCGCCGCTCCGGACACCTGGAACCCCCACGGCCGGCGCTCGACCACCGGCGGCTCCGGAGCCTCGCGGCGGGCGCGCAGGCGCTGGGTGGGCGGCGTCACGGGTACCGCCTCGGGCCGGGGAGCCGCCGCCACGACCTCCCCGGCCGCCTCCAGCAGCTCGGGGACGCCCTCGCCCGTCAGCGCGGACGCCCAGTGGACGTCCGGCCGGTCGGTCCGCGCCCGCAGCTCGCGGACCTCCGGCAGGTCGAGCTTGTTCACCAGCACGAGCGAGGGCCG
>JBKPCH010000144.1:0-9025 GCA_046727275.1 Candidatus Dormiibacterota bacterium | reverse complement strand
GGTTGGCACGCGGCAGTGACCGGCATTCCGCCGAGCAGAGGCACGCCCCAGTTCTGCCCTGGGTGTCGGGCGTACTGCCGTGGCGCCCGCGGGGCGGAGCACGGTTGACTCGGCGCCGGCTGCTTGTAGCCGTTGGGCATGGGCGAAGGATACCAAACATGCGTTCTCTCTGCGCCGGAGACCATCCACTCCGACCGCCGCCCCTCCAAGCGTCACGGGCAGGACCTCTGATCACCTGCTTAGCCGGGCGCCCGGCCGCCGGCGCAGGCGGCCGCCCGGGCCAGGAGCAGCCGGCGCTCCCGACCGTTGCGCGTGAGCGAGGCCGCGCGCTCGAACTCAGCCCGGGCCTCGCCGGCCCGGCCCAGCTTCGCGAGGAGGTCCCCACGCACGCTGGGCAGCAGGTGGTATCCCGCCAGCACCGGGTCCCCGGTCAGCACGTCGACGAGCTCCAGGCCGGCGGCCGGACCGAACGCAATCGCGACGGCGACGGCCCGGTTCAGCTCCACCACGGGGGACGGCTCGAGCTGGGCGAGCGCGTCGTAGAGGGCCACGATGCGCTCCCAGTCCGTCTCCTGCGGCGTGCGGGCCCGGGCGTGGCACGCGGCGATCGCGGCCTGCAGCGCGTAGGGCCCGAGCGCGCCGCCCAGCTCCTCGGCCCTGCGCAGCGCCGCCAGGCCGCGGCCGATCAGGACGTGGTCCCAGCGGGCCCGGTCCTGGTCGAGCAGGAGGATGGGCTCCCCGCCGGGGCCCGTGCGCGCCGCCGAGCGGGACGCCTGGATCTCCATCAGCGCGACCAGGCCGTGGACCTCCGACTCGCCGGGGACCAGCTCGGCCAGCACCCGGCCGAGACGGAGCGCGTCCTCGCACAGGGCGGGCCGCAGCCAGTTCTCGCCGGCCGTCGCCGAGTAGCCCTCGTTGAACACGAGGTAGACGACCTCCAGCACCGACGACAGGCGGGCCGCGAGCTCGGGCCGGGTCGGGACCTCGAAGGGAACGTGCGCTTCGGCCAGGGTCCGCTTGGCCCGGACGATGCGCTGGGCGACGGTCGGCACGGAGACGAGGAACGCGCGCGCGATCTCCTCCGTCGCCAGGCCGCACAGCATGCGGAGCGTGAGCGCCACCCGCGCCTCGGTGGAGAGGACGGGGTGGCAGGCCGTGAACACGAGCCGCAGGAGGTCGTCCTCGATGGTGTCGTCGAGGGCCGCGTCGAGATCCGACGCGGCCCCCTCCTGCGCGACCTCCAGCTCGTGGCCGAGCTGCTCCAGCTTGCGTTCGAGCCGCTCCTGCCGCCGCAGCTGGTCGATCGCTCGCCGCTTCGCGGTGGCCATCAGCCAGGCGCCCGGGTTGCGCGGCACGCCCTCGACGGGCCACTGCTCGAGCGCCGCGACCAGCGCATCCTGGGCGAGGTCCTCGGCCAGGCCGATGTCGCGCACGATCCGCGCGAGGCCGGCGATGAGCCTCGGCGACTCGATCCTCCAGACCGCGTCGATCGCCCGGCGGGCGTCGGCGGCCGTCATCTCGCTGGCAGCGGCCCCCTCACGACCTCGCCAGCTGGTCGCGCAGCCGCTGCTCGGTGGCCCGCTGCTCGGCCGTCATCGCCTCCAAATCGGCCGCCTCGGCCACCTGGCGAACCTCGACCACCGCCTCCTCGTCGCCCGGCACGGCGAGCTCCACCGGGCAGCGCTTGGCCCACTCGATGGCCTCCTCCCTCGACCGGACCTGGATCAGGTAGAAGCCCGCGATCAGCTCCTTCGCCTCGGTGAAGGGCCCGTCGATCACGGTGCGCTTCCCGCTCGAGTACACCACCCGCGAGCCCGCGACGCTCGGGAGGAGGCCCTCGGCCGCCAGCAGCACGCCTGCCCGGTGCATCTCCTCGTCGTACTTGAGCATTGCGCCGATGAGCTCCTCGGGTGGCTGTGCGTTCCCGGTGGGGTCGGCCGGGGGATCGCCCTTGAGCAGCAGCATGAACTTCATCGTCAACTCTCCTTGTCTATCTCGAGGCTCTCGTCCCCCTTTTCTCCGGGGGTGGCTCTACCCGGGCGTCGAACGGGAGGCGGCGAGATCGATACGCCCGCCGGCGCGAGGCCCTATCCGGGGATGGTCGCGGCCAGGTGCAGCCTGTCCCAGTCGGTGTACGGCCCGATCACGTGGATGATGCGGCGCAGGCCGGCCTGCTCCAGCAGGCTGGCGGCGATGGCGGCGCGGTAGCCGACGCCGCAGTGCACGGCGACGGGCGCCTCTCGCGGCACCTCGTGGGCGTGGTGCGCCACGTCCGGCACCGGCATCCTGACCGCCCCCGGCACGTGGCCGTGCACCCACTCGTCCTCGTTGCGCACGTCCAGCACCGTCATCGGCTCGGCGCTCAGGATCCAGGAGGCGAGGTCGGCCACCTCGGCCGTATCGAACGTGGTCAGGTCCCGGCCGCTGGCGGTCCAGGCGTCGATGCCGCCGTCCAGTGCGCCGACGACGCTGTCGTAGCCGATGCGGTAGAGCTGCCGGCGCGCCTCGGCGTGCTGCCGGTCGGTGCCGCCGGCCAGCACGATCGGCCGGCCGCGCTCGATCACCCAGCCGGTCCAGGCGCTGAACGGGCCCTCGAGCCCGATGTTGAAGCTGCCCGGCACGTGGCCCCGGTCGAACTCGCGGCCGCGCCGGACGTCCACCAGCGCCGCGCCCAGCTTCAGGTGGTAGTCGGTCACGTCGGGCGACAGCGGGCGCAGCGGGGGTGGCGAGCCGCCCGTCAGGTTGGCCCCGCGGCGGTTCAGGGCGGCCATGTCGCGGTAGTACGCCGGAAAGGGTCCCTGGTGCAGGGCCCGGGCGATGAACGGCATCAGGTCCGTGGTGGTGAGGTAGGGGTTGGTGACGCGCTCCTCCGCCATCGTGCTGGCCGGTGCGGAGCTGGCGGAGGCGCCGCAGAAGGAGCCCGCGCCGTGGGTCGGGTAGACGGCGACGTGGTCCGGCAGGTGGCGCAGGCGGACGTGCAGCGTGCGGAAGGCCTCGAGCGCCAGGTGGGTCGCCAGGTGCGGGCCGAAGAGGTCGGTGCGGGCGATGGCTCCGACCATCAGGGCGCCCCCCGAGAAGAGGGCCAGCTGCTGCTCGCGCTCGTCGACGAGGAGGTAGCAGACGTGGTCCGGTGTGTGGCCGGGGCTGCGGCGCGTGCGGAGGCGCCAGCGGCCGACCGGCACCTCGCTGCCCTCGTGGAGCGGGAGGAAGCGGAACTCCAGGCCGCTGTTCTCGGCCGCGCCCACCAGAGCGCCGGCCTCGGCCGACAGCTCCCGGGCGCCGGAGACGAAGTCGTTGTGCAAGTGCGTCTCGAGCGCGTGGGTGACCCGGACGCCCAGGGCCTCGGCACGCTCCAGGTACTGGCCGACGTCGCGCAGGGGATCGACTGCCACGGCCTCACCGCTGTCCGGGTCGGAGACGAGGAACGTCGTGTTGCCGAGCTCGGGCGCGCCGAAGAGGTCGATCCGCGGTGTCGAACTGGTCATCCTGCTTGGAATAATGGCCCCGTCGTCGGCGTGGCGGAACTGGCAGACGCGCTGGACTTAGGATCCAGTGCCCGCGAGGGCATGGGAGTTCGAATCTCCCCGCCGACACCATCGCCCGCCCTCTACGAGGGGCGCGGCGGCCGGCCCGGCTGCCCGAACGGTGGCGGTTTCCGCTGCCCCACTGCGGAGCGGGCGGAGATACCGACGTTCCTGCTGTCCATGGCGGTGGCGCTGTCGACCCGGCGCCTGGAGAGGGCGGAGGGCGGCTGAGCGGGACGCCGGGCCCGAGGCGGCCGCTGCGGGGGTGCTATCGTCGGAGGCCGCGCCGAGATGGCGGAACAGGCAGACGCGGCGGTCTCAAAAACCGCTGCCCGCAAGGGCGTCCGGGTTCGACTCCCGGTCTCGGCACCAGGGGTTCCGAATACGGATCGGGCCT
Organism: Candidatus Dormiibacterota bacterium; assembly: GCA_046727275.1. Lineage (GTDB taxonomy): Bacteria > Chloroflexota > Dormibacteria > Dormibacterales > Dormibacteraceae > CF-161. The sequence continues at coordinate 5,104 of JBKPCH010000144.1, read as the reverse complement.
GAATCGGCGGTCAGCGCCGGCACGACCCGGCACCAGCCACCACTGCCGAACGGCACCGGTGAAGCGGCGCACCAGGTGACGGCCTGGTCGGGCCGCCTTTCGTCGCTCGTGGGAGTGGTACGCTGCCTCGTGACACCGCCTCCGATCACGTGCCCATGCCGAGGAGGTTCGAAGGCGTGTCGACGCTTCGCAGCGAGCAAGCGGTGGCGGCGGCGGTCGCCGTGGCGACCCGTCACGGCATCCCGGCCAGCCAGCCCCGCGTGCTCTGGGACTCCAACAACACGGTGGTGCACCTGCATCCGGCCCCCGTCGTGGCCAAGGTCGCCGCGAACGAGCGACGGCCGGAGGGTGCCGGGGCGCTCTCCCGCGAGCTAGCCGTGGCCACGCACCTGGCCGCGCTCGGCGCGCCGGCAGCCGAACCCAGCCCCGAGCTGCCTGGCCAGGTCCACTGGCAGGATGGCCTCGCCATGACGTTCTGGCGGTACTACGACCAGGACCGCGACGTCCACGTGCAATGCGCGGACATCGCGGACTCACTGCGGGAGCTCCACCGCGCGCTGCAATCGTTCCCGGGCACGCTGCCAGACTTCCGCGCGGGCATCCCCGACGCACGCGCAGTCTTCGACGGGGGCCACTCGCGGCGCCTGCGGCGGCGCGACCGGGACTTCCTCGTCGAGGAGCACGACCGCCTCCGCGCCGAGCTGGATGAGCTGGACCCGCGGCTGCAGCCCATCCACGGCAGCCCGCACGGCTACAACCGGCTGACGGTGCACGGGTCGGTCCTGTGGATCGACCTGGAGAAGGTCTGCGTCGGGCCCATCGAGGCGGACGTCGCCTTCGTCGGCTGCCACGACGCGTTCCCGGAGGCCGATCCCCGGCTGCTGGCGCTGTTCGCGGAGCTCGCGGCGGCGAACACGGCGGTGGCCTGCTGGGCCCGGATGGACGAGGCGCCGGACCTGGCCTGGCACGCCGCCCACCACCTGGGCGTGATGCGCTCGCGAAGCCTGCGGCGGCGAATGGCGTAGGCGTGCGGACCTCCGGTCAGGCCTCCGTGTGCATCCGAGTGGGGCCGTTCGCCGCGGTTTCAGTCCGATGGAGCCGTGTCGCGGTCCAGCGCCATCGCCAGGTTGCGGGCCGAGAGAAGTCCGACGGGCAGCCCTTGCTCGTCCACGACGGTCAGGTGGCGGACACCGAGAGCGACCATCTTGGCGGCCACCATCGCCACGTCCTCGTCCGCCGTGACGGTCGCCGGGTCGGCGGCCATGAGGACCTTTGCGCTGACCTGTCCGGGATCGGCGAAGTCCGCGATGGCGCCCACCAGGTTTCGCTCAGTGACTATCCCGAGCAGACGGCCCTCATCCATCACCGCGACCGAGTCCGCGTCGTGCAGACGCATGCGCCTCGCCACCTCGGCAAGGCTCGTCCCGGGATCGACGACGACGAGGGGCTGAGGCGGCAGGTCCTTCACCTTCATGGGTCATTCCACCTCGTAACGGACCGGGACCATCGTCTGCAGGCCCTTCGGCGGCCGCTCGTAGGCGCGGCTCTGGCGCGCCGGAAGGTCGATGCCCTCCTGCGGCACCGGCTCATGGGGGATGAGCGTGAGGAAGTGGCTGATCAGGTTCAGGTGCGCCGCCCGCTTGTTGTCCGTCTCGACGACGTACCAGGGGGCCTCCTTGATGTCGGTATAGGCGAACATCTGGTCCTTGGCCTCGGAGTAGTCGACCCACCGGGCGCGAGCCTGCAGGTCCATCGGACTCAGCTTCCAGCGCTTGCTCGGATCGTTGATCCTGGCCTGGAAGCGCCGTTCCTGCTCCTCGTCGCTGACCGAGAGCCAGTACTTGACCAGCATGACCCCGGAGCGCATGAGCATTCGCTCGAGCTGCGGGCAGGTGCGCATGAACTCGTCGTACTCGGCGTCGGTGCAGAAGCCCATCACCCGTTCGACGCCCGCCCGGTTGTACCAGCTGCGGTCGAAGAAGACCATCTCGCCCGCGGAAGGCAGGTGCGCGACGTAGCGCTGGAAGTACCACTGCGTCCGCTCGCGCTCGGTGGGAGCCGGCAGCGCGACCACCCGGCAGTAGCGCGGGTTCAGCAGGGTCGTCATGCGCTTGATCACGCCCCCCTTGCCCGCGGTGTCCCGTCCTTCGAAGATCACGACCACGCGCAAGCCGCGGTACCGGATCCACTCCTCGAGCTGGACGAGCTCCACCTGCAGGCGCCTGAGCGCGCGGTCGTAGCCCTTGCGCGTGAGCTTCTCGGGCTCCGAGCGTGGCTCCGGTGACTCCTTCTGCTGGCGCGTCTTCATGTTCGCCACTGCAGATCCCCGGTCTCACCGACGAGCATGCCACGTCCAGCCGCCCCGGGGACGCCCCGGCCGAGACTCGAGGGCGCCGAGGGGCGGCGGACCTGGGCCGGCCAGCAACTTACATGGCTTCGTACTCGTCGTGGCGCCGCACCCACGACGGCAGGGTGGCGCTCTCGTCGCGACCCTTCGGCGTCCGGTCCAGCAGGCCGTAGTAGGCCATTGCGGGCTCGAGGCCGCGAGCGGTCGTCACGTAGGTCCGGTAGACGGTCCCGTTCGACAGCGCGTAGACGCTCAGGCCCGGTCCCTCGGTGACGTACCCCGACACGTCCGTCCCGCACATGCGGGCGTTTTGCTCGACGGTGGGCGGGATCGGGCCCTCCAGGAACGGCCTCAGCTCCTCGTCCGTGTACAGGAAGCCGAGGTCGCGGTTGAAGTCGCTGCCGCCGCTCGAGACCCAGCCGATGCCCCAGCCCATCCGCTCCCTGTACGCGAGGAGGTTCTCCAGCGGCGCGCGGGAGGCGAGCAGCAGAGTGGTGTCCCTGGCCTTCAGGTGGACGACCTGGGGGCCGAGCGTGTCCGCGATCGAGGAGCAGACCGGGCAGCCCGCCTTCCAGAGCGGCCCGAACATGAAGTGGTAGACCATCAGCTGGGAACGCCCGTCGAAGAGATCGGCGAGGGCCTTCGTGCCGTCCTCGGTCTCGAACCGGTAGTCCTTCTCGACCGCGACCCAGGGCAGCTCGCGCCTCCTCCTGGCCAGCTCGTCGCCGCGGCGGGTGAGCTCCTTCTCCTCCTTCAGCAGCTCGTCGCGCGCCGCCTGCCACTCCTCCTGCGTGCCGATCCTGTGCTCCGTCATCATCGTGCCACCTCCTGTCACCGACGCTCGCCGCCCCGCCGCTGAGCCATTCAACGATCTGGCGCCGAAGTGGATGCGCAAGGGCGTTGAACGCATCGTTAGCCATTGTGCTAACTATTCGACCAACGCGGGACCGGATGGAGACCCGGTCCCGGGGTGAGAGCGCGGAGTACCGGGTGTCCCGGCGCACGGAACAGCAGCTCGGCGCGACCGGGGCTGAGGCGCTCAGCGGGCCGGACGCGCGGCCGCCCGGCGCTGTTACGGTCCCGCCGAGGCCTGGCTCGAGTCGAGCACGGGGGCGCGGAAGCCGCCTGCGACCTCCGCCATCCGGGTGACGACGTCGACCACGGTGCGGTCGCCGAGATAGGGGCCGACGACCTGGACGCCGACGGGCAGGCCCCCGGGCGTGAGCCCGGCGGGCGCGACCGCCGCGGGCAGGTGCACCACCCCGACCGACTGGACCCAGGCGAACTGGTCGCCGTACGCGCGGGGCGCCCCGTTCACCTCGATCGGCGCCCGGGGCTCCCCGTGGTCGTGCGGGAAGGCGGCGCTCGGCGTGACCGGCGTGAGCAGGACGTCGTACCTGGCGAAGAACTCCGCCCAGCGGGCCGCGAACTGCGCCCGCTGCTCGACCGCGACGTTCAGGTCGCGCACCCGCTGGGTGACGTGCCGGGCCCACCGGACCGGCTCGGACCGGTCCTCCGGAGCGGCCTCCTCGGCCTGCTGGCGCAGCCTCGCGAACTCCGCCTCGGGGATGCCGTGGGACAGGGCCGGCTGGATGATCCGCCGGGCCACCGCGTGGCCCTCCGGCAGCGGCACCGGGGGTGGCGCCACCTCGACCTGGGCCCCTGCCGAGCGCAGCGCGTCCGCGCAGTCCCGCAGGGCGCCCAGGACGGCGGCGTCGACCGAGCAGTACGGGTCGTCGAGCCAGCAGGCGATCCGGTACTCGCGCAGCGATCGCGCGGCCGGCGCCGGCAGCTCGAGGCGCCAGGCCGCGGCGCGGTCCCGGTCGGGTCCCGCGACAACCGACAGCCACAGCGCGAGGTCCCTGGGCCCGCGCGCGAGCGGGCCCAGGGGCGCCACGTCGAGCTCGGCCAGCGCGCCCGGCGCGGGCGGCAGGTGGCCGCGCAGGGGCACGATCCCGTACGACGGCTTGAGCGTGTAGACGCCGCAGAAGTGGGCGGGGATGCGCAGCGAGCCTCCGATGTCGCTGCCCAGCTCGAGGCCGGTCAGCCCGGCGGCCACCGCCGCCGCGGCGCCGCCCGACGAGCCGCCGGGCGTCCGGGCCAGGTCCCACGGGTTCCGCGTGGTCCCGAACAGGGTGTTGAAGGTCTGCGCGTCGGAGGCCCAGGCGGGCAGGTTGGTCTTGCCGAAGACGATCGCGCCGGCGGCCCGCAGCCGCGCCACCGCAGGGGCGTCCCCGGCGGGAACGTGGCCGGCGAGCTCCTCCGCGCCCGCGGTCGTCCGCAGCCCGGCCGTCTCGATGCTGTCCTTGACGGTGACCGGGAGCCCGTGGAGCGGGCCGAGCGGCCCGCCCCTGGCCGCGGCCTCGTCGGCGGCCGCGGCGGCGGCCCGGGCGCGCTCGACGTCGAGGGTGACGACGGCGTTCAGCAGTGGGTCGAGGCGCTCGATGCGGCTCACGTAGCTGTCGAGGAGCTCGCGGCTGGCCAGCTCCCGGCCGCGGAGCAGCCGGACCAGCTCGCTTGCCGGCTCCAGGCACAGCGCGTCGTCGGGGTCGTCGCGCTCCATGGTCCTGCGCCGGCCAGGGTACGTCCTGGCGCGCCCGCCGGCTACGCCGATCGGGCCTCCGGGCGCGCCGCCGCCAGCCGGGGCCAGGTCGCCAGCAGGGCGCAGCCGGCGGTGACCACGAGCGCTGCCGCCAGCACGCCGGTCGTGACCGCCAGCGCGTGGGCCGAGCCGCGAGGCGCCGCCCCCAGGTACAC
>JBKPCH010000143.1:0-5453 GCA_046727275.1 Candidatus Dormiibacterota bacterium | reverse complement strand
GGCAACGGAGTTCAGATCCGCGGGCGGTGGCTTAGCCCGGCAAAGCGCCTGGTTTGGGACCAGGAGATCGGCGGTTCGAATCCGCCCCGCCCGACCAACCCCTGCCCGGCGACCGGTTTTGAACTCGGGGAAGCCCGGAGGAACCGGTGGGGAGGGGGAGCGGACAGCGGTTCGAGCACCTGGACGTGGCGCACGCGCCGGTACCGGGTACGGCTGGCGTCCACGCCGAGGCGCCACGGCCGGCCGCTCCACCAAAGACGCTGCTGGAGTCGCACCGCGCCATCGGCGCGTTCCTGCGCTGGGCGGGCCACGAGGGCTACCGGTTCGACGGGCGCATCCTTGAACTCAGCCTGCACCAGCGTGTGCCGACGGAGGACCTGGGGGTCCGGCTACTGGTCAGCTCCGGCATCCGGTGGGACGGCGGCGCCTCATTTTCGTCTCCTATCCCCGAGCAGTCTCGTACGTGGCGATCAACACGCCCGTGCTCGTGGTGATGCTGTCGACCAGCCGCAGCGATGCTTGCGCGCCGCCGGGAAACAGCCGCCGTCCGGTGCCCAGCACCAGAGGATGGATCATCAGCAGGTACTCGTCGATCAAGTCGGCGGCCATCAGCGAGCCGATCAGCACGCCGCTGCCCATGATCACGAGGTTCGTGCCCGAGCTCTCCTTGAGGTCCGCCACGGCGGCCGGAATGTCGCCGTGCAGCGGAGTCGAGTTCGGCCAGTCGAGCCTCGTCGCCGGGTTGCTCGAGGCGACGTACTTGCGAGCGTCGTTGAGCGCGTCCTTGAACGGGCCGCCCTGGGCGTTCCAGGACGCCAGCAGATCCTCGTAGGTGCGCCGCCCGAACAGAAACGCGCGATCCTCGCCCATCCGTTCGCCCATCTTGGCGACCATCGCGTCGTCGCCGCGCGGGACCGCCCAGCCGCCGCGCTCGAACCCATCCCGCGTGTCCTCGTCCGGGCGGCCCGGTCCCTGCATCACGCCGTCAAGCGTCAGGTGATTCATCACGATTACCTTTCCCATCTCATCTCCCGTCCTTTCGGTCTCGGCAGCGCCACCCAGATGCGCGCCCGGGGACTTCCGAGACCAGGGTGATTCCGGCCTCTCACCCCCTACACGAACGCGATCGGCCGAGATCGACATCTGATCCGAACCCCGCCGATCGTCGACGATGGCCAGCAGCATGAGGAACGTAGTCACGTCCACGGCGACCCGTCTCGCGAACGTGCCGCCGGAGGCAACCGACGGCTTCTGACCGCCGGTTGCCCCTCCGTGAACCTCGTCGAGCTCCCGGAGGCGATGAGCCGCTGGCTCGACGGAGCCCTCTGGCCAGTACGATGCTGGCTGATGGCCTCAGCCAGCAGCCAGAGCTTCACGATCATCGTCGAGCGCGACTCGCGTGGTCGAGTCGTGATCCCGCTGCCGTTCGATCCATCTGAGGCCTGGGGTAGGAAGGCCGTGCACCACGTCATCGGGACCGTGGGGGACCGCAGGGTGCGGGCTCCGCTGAGCGTAGAGGGAACCGGCGCCCGCCTCGTCCTGGGCCCCGCATGGTGCCGGGACGCCGGGCTGGCAACCGGTGAACGGGTGCGCGTCGTCCTCGAGCCGGAGGGGCCGCAGCAGGACACGCTCGCCTCGGACGTGGCCGCCGCCCTCGCCGCTCGGCTGGCGGCGCGCGAGTTCTTCGACTCCCTGGCCACCTACTACCGGAAGGGATACCTGCGCTGGGTGGACGCCACCAAGCGGCGCCCGGAAGTTCGGGCAGCGCGGATCGCCGAGATGGTGGAGCTGCTCGTTGCCGGCCACAAGCAGCGTCCGCCGTAGCGGCGGCCCAATGGTCATGCTCCCCAGGAATGTTGGACTGCCGCCCGGTGACCTACAGTCTCGGCTGATGCATGAGCACACGGAGCCGGAGACCCTGTTCGGACCGAAGTCGAACTACCTTTTCGCCCAGAACCTGGACGAACGAGCACGACTCGAGCGCCAGTTCCATCTCCTCCAGGAGGACTTCGACTTGTGGTTCGGCGAGGCCCTCCGGCTGGCCGGCCTGGATTCCGACGGAGACTGGTCCGCGCTGGACCTCGGGTGCGGCGAGGGGCAGTTCGCGCGCGAGCTCGCCCGGCGCCACCCGAGGGCACGGGTGATGGGCATGGACGTCGACGACGCCGCCATCGCGACGGCGGTGGCGAGCCGCGGCGCCGTCGGCAACGTGGAGTTCGCGGTCCACGACGCTCGCGAGCCGCTGCCCGCGGGGTCGAGGTACGACGTCGTCGTCATGTGGATAGCTGCTGCTGTACCTCCCGGACAAGGCCGCGGCGCTGGCCCAGGTGGCCGAGGCGACGAGGCCGAGCGGGGCGCTGCTGCTGTGCAACGTGACCGACGAGCCCGTCCGGTTCAGCCATCCCGTCGTGGCCGAGCTGGTAGAGGCCAGTATGGAGATGGCCAGGCGGTTCGGCGCCGTCGGGCTGGAGGGCCGCCTGGCGGCCGACCTCGAGGCGGCGGGCTTCGCCGACGTGACGACCGCGATCCTGCGGTATCCGCTCGGCGGCGGCACGGCGTCCGGCCAGCGCTGGTGGGCGCACTGGCTCACGACGATCGCCGCCACGAGACGGGCGGTGGTGGACGTCGGCGGGCTGATGGATGGGGCCGAGTTCGACCGCAAGGTGGCGCTCCTGGCCGAAGCGCCGACGCTCCTGGAGCACGGCGAGTGGCCGTTCCTGGTGACGCTCGCTCGCCGAAACGCCTGACGGCTGACCGTTCATCTGTACACCACCGGGACCGGGCGCCGCGGCCCGAGGTGGTCGCCAGCGACCCGGCCCGGCCGGCCCTTGCAGGCCTGGTTGCCTGGTGCTACGCTGCCACGGTTCCGACGGGATCGACTCGGAAAGGGAGGTGATGCAGACCATTTCCGGAGCGGCTCCGAGGGGCCCTCACATTCAGCCCGGCAGATCGGCTAGCACGTGAGAGATGCACATGGGCCTGACCGAACAGGACTTCTACTCTATCTGGCGCGGCGCATTCGGTGACCGCGCAGTCGGACATCCGCACTTCTGGGACCGGGCGCTGTCGAGACGCCGGTTCCTGGGTGCGGCACTCGCCGGCGGAGCCGCTCTCGGCCTGCCGGGCCTGACGCCAATCGCCGCCGAGGGCGCGACGAGATCCAGCCTTCCCAATCCGATCAAGGGTGGCACGCAGCTGGGACCGTTCTTCAAACACATCTACTTCCCGACCCTGGTCAACCCGGTCGGCGCCACCCAGGTCGTCGAGAACGGCAGCGGGGATGCCTCCACGATCAGAGACTTCAACGGTCTCGTCGGACTGGGCGACTTCCCGCCGACCGGGGCCGCCGACGATCCCTTCTTCGGCGGCAAGTTCTGGGCAGCGGACATCCGGTTCATGAAGGGCCACTATGTAGGTCGCGACAACGCCAAGCACCGCGCGGCGTTCGCCTTCATTTGACTGGACGTGTTTGTGGGAGCCGGTGGCTCTCAGCAGGTCCACGACTTCAATCCGGGCGAGGAGAACGGCCTCTTCTGGACCGCGCCCATACCCACCAACAGCGTGCGCGCGGACCTCGAGGAGGGAACCGCCGCGCTGGCCCTGACCGACTTCCCGATCGACGACTACGGCAATGTCGGAAACGCGATCTCGGGCGGCTCGGAGATCGGGACTGCCCTGCTGTCGCTGCAGATCAGATGGGGCGGCCCCACGCAGCGGTTCAGCTTCGTCAACGCCGGCCTGCCCACCCCGTTTCGGGCGAGTGGGGCCAAGACCGGGGCGACCATGAGCTGGTCGGCCGTCGAGACCATCACCGGCGTCACGCATCGCCTCTCCGGAGCGGAGAACGCGGCTGACTTCGCGATGCTCGCGAAGGAGAGGAACGGGGTCTTCTTCAGCAGCGATGACGACGGCGACCACGACGGCGGAGGGAGGGGGGACTAGCGCCTGCTGCACAGACGGCCAGACCACCGGTAGCGGTCACCTGCCTGGATGGAGCGCCCGGCAGGCGTTGTCCGATTGTGATCGGCGACGAGCCGGTGGGCCGGCTTGCCGCGCTCCTGGAGGACGTGCGGCGTCTGGCTGTCCGAATAGGCCAGGGAGGACCTCCCGCGGCCAGGTCCGCGCCAGCTCAGCTCAACAGCTGTGGCTTCCGGGCGCGGATGGAGGCGCTGCCGATGGCTCCGGGGAGGCCGTCCACGCCCTGTTCGCCGGTGATCTCGATCTCCGCCGCCTCGAAGCCCGCGTCCAGCAGGAGCCGGCGGTAGTCCTCGACCGGGATCGTGCCGGCGATGCAGCCGGCGCGGGCGTCCAGGTCCCGCTTCACCGCCTCGGGCAGCGGCCGCAGCTCGACCATGTCCGAGACCGCCAGCCGGCCGCCGGGCCTGAGCACGCGAAACGCCTCCCGGATCACGGCGCCCTTGTCGTCCGCCAGGTTGATGACGCAGTTGGAGATCACCACGTCCACCGCCCGCTCGGGGAGGGGCACCTGCTCGATCGTGCCCTTCAGGAAGGTGACGTTCGTCACCCCCGCCTTCTCCCGATTGCGGTTGGCCAGCGCCAGCATCTCGTCGGTCATGTCGACGCCGTAGGCATGGCCGCCCGGCGCCACCCGCCGGGCCGAGAGGAGGACGTCGAGGCCCCCGCCGCTGCCCAGGTCCAGCACGACCTCGCCGGGATGCAGGTCGGCCAGCAGCAGCGGGTTCCCGCAGCCGAGGCTGATGGACGAGTCGAGGCCGACCTGGCCGAGCTCGTCAGCGGCGTAGCTGGCGCCGCAGGCCTGATCGCCGGTCGGCCCGCCGCAGTCGCTTCCGCAGCAGTCGGCGCCCTGGGCGGTCATGCGCAGCGCGGCGGCCCGATAGCGCTCGTGAACGGCATCCCGGGTCTCGGTCATGGGGACCTCCATACATCGAGGATTGTCGATGGCGACAGGCTAGCTCATCCATCGACAGATGTCAATGCGTAGCGCCGCCCGGTCACGGGACGCAGCGCAGCCGGAAGCGCCACGCCTCGAACTGCAGGCTGGCTCTCCGGCCGACCGCCTCGAGGGCGTCGGCCGCCAGGGGCTCCGCGCTGACCAGCTCCCAGCCGCGGGGCCCGAAGCGCTCACGCCGGCATGCATCGGGGCGAGGAGCGGCGGCCGGGCGAACCCGTAGAGCAGCAGCGTCGCCCCCGGCGCGGCAGCCCCGGACACGCCCTCGACGTAGGCGTCGCGCCGGTCCCCGGGCCTGCCCGACCAAGCGCCGCGAGCCCTCGAGGCCCGGCGCCCGGGTCCGTGTCACCAGCCGCAAAGTAGGAGTACCCTCCGCACCCACCTGATCTAACGGCGGGGGAGGTGAGGTCCCGGCGGGCAGCCCGCGCATCCTCGTGCCGATCACCAGGGGGAGGCCGAGGCGCATGAGGCGGGAGTGGAGTCCGGAGGACCTGATCGCCTGCTGGACGCTGGTCGAGAACGA
>JBKPCH010000142.1:0-15882 GCA_046727275.1 Candidatus Dormiibacterota bacterium | reverse complement strand
GTGCGCTGGCGGTGCCCGCCGCCGTCCCTCGCCGCCTCCCGGACGGCGGCGATCAGCGCGCCGCCCTCCTGCTCCAGGAGGACCCGGAAGCAGTCCTCCTTCGACTCGAAGTGCTCGTAGAACGCGGACTTGGACGTGCGCGCCTGGGCCACCACCTCGTCGACCGAGGTGTCATGGAACCCGAGTTCGCTGAACAGCTGGAGCGCGGCGTCCAGCAGCCGCTGCCTGCGTGCCTCCCGCCGGTCGACCGCCGACGGGTTCGCCGTGGCGGTCATGTGGACAGGGCTCGGGAGATGACGAGGCGCTGGATCTCCGACGTGCCCTCGAACAGCGTGTAGATCTTGGCGTCCCGGTGCCACTTCTCGACCGGGAAGTCCCGGATGTAGCCGTACCCGCCGCAGATCTGGATGGCCTCATCGGTCACCTTCACCGCCACCTCGCCGGCCTTCAGCTTTGCCATCGAACCCTCGGCCTTCTTGAACTCGCCGCCGTTGCGGCTCTCCCAGAGCGCCCTCCAGATCAGCCCACGGGCGGCCTCGATCTCGGTGGCCATGTCGGCCAGCTTGAAGGCGATCGCCTGGTTCTCGATGATGGGGCGCCCGAACTGCTTCCGCTCCTTAGCGTACTGGAGGGCGAACTCGAAGGCCGCGCGCGCGATGCCGAGGGCCTGGGCGCCGACGACCGGCCGGGTGGCCTCGAACGTCTTCAGGGCCACCGACGAGCGGGAGCTCTGGCCGGAGCGGGCGCGGGCCAGCTTGGCCTCCAGCTTCTCCTCGCCGCCCAGCAGGAGGTCAGAGGGGACGCGGACGTCCTCCAGGATCACCTCCGCCGTGTGCGAGGCGCGAATGCCCATCTTCTTCTCTTTCTTGCCCGCCTTCAGGCCCGGCGTGCCCTTCGGCACCACGAACGAGGCCTGGCCGCGGGTGCCCAGCTCGGGGTCGACGGCCGCCACCACGACGTGCACGTCGGCGATGCCGCCGTTGGTGATGAAGATCTTGCGGCCGTTGATCAACCAGTCGCCGTTGTTCCTGACCGCCCGGGTCTTCATCGAGCTTACGTCCGACCCGGCGTCCGGCTCGGTCACGGCGAAGGCCCCGAGCGCCGGCTCCCTGGCGGTGCCGTAGCAGGCCGGGATCCACGTCGCGATCTGCTCGGGCGTGCCCTGGTTGAAGATCGCGGCCACCGGCAGGCCGGTGCCCTGGATGGCCAGCGCGATGCCCGCGCAGCCCCAGCTCAGCTCCTCGGCCACGAGGGCCGGCACGATGCCGGTCGGGTCGGCGAACGTCTGGCCCAGGAACTCGTGCGAGTACAGCCCGATCTCGGCCGCCTTCCGCACCACCGGCCAGGGGAAGTCCTCGGTCTCGTCGTAGTGCTGCGCCACCGGCCGGACCTCCCGCTCGGCGAAGGCGTGCACCCAGTCGCGGATCTCGCGCTGGTCCTCGTTCAGCTCAAAGGAAACCATTGCTCGGCCTCTCTACAATAGCTCGCGATTCAACGCAATCGGTACCGGTACGTACCGTTACTCAGCCTAGCAGGAGGGGGCCGGCCAGCGCGCGCCGTGGCCGGCCGCTCAGCGGCGCTGCAGCGACCGGTCGAGCTGCCGCGCCAGAATGTGGACGATCGCCAGCGCGGGCACCTGGACGCCGGTCTGGGCAGCCAGCTCTACGACCGCTCCCACCAGCGGCCCCAGCTCCAGCGGCCGGCCCGCCAGGGCGTCCTGCAGCATGGAGGTCCGGTGCTCGCCCACCCGGGCGGCCGCCTCCAGCCGCCGGTCCACGCCGATGTCGTTCTCGATGCCCAGCGCCCCGCCGACCGCCTCCACCTCCAGCATCAGCGCCCGCACCAGCAGCCTGGTGGCCCGGTCCTCCAGGAGCTTGTCGAGCGTCGCCCTGGTCAGCGCGCTGACCGGGTTCAGCGTGGCGTTGCCGATCAGCTTCAGCCAGATCTCCCGGCGCAGGCGCGGCTGCACCGGCGCCTTGAGGCCGCCCGCCGCCAGCGCCTCGGAGATGGCCACGACGCGCGTGCTGCGGGAGCCGTCCAGCTCGCCCAGGGAGATCCGCTCGCCCTCCACGTGGCGGATCACCCCCGGCTCCTCCAGGCTGGTGGCGGGGTAGACGACGCTGCCGATCACGTGGCGCGCCGGGATGCTGGCCGCGATCACCCCTCCGGGGTCCACCGACTCCAGCCGGCGGCCGCCGGCCTCGCCCAGGAAGAACCACCAGGGCACGCCGTTCTGGGCGAAGACGGCCGCCGTCTCCGGGCCCAGGGCGGCGCCGAGCCGCGGCGCGATCGCGGGCAGCGCGTGGGCCTTCAGCGTCACGAGCACGACGTCCGCGCCCGCCACCGCCGCCTCCAGGTCGCCGGTGCAGGCTGGCCGCGCGGTGAAGGACGAGCCGTCGGGCTCGAGCACGCGGACGCCGTGCTCGCGCATCGCCTCCAGGTGGGCGCCGCGGGCTACCAGGGTGACGTCGAGGCCGGCGCGGGCCAGGCGGGCGCCCAGGAAGCCGCCGATGGCCCCGGCGCCGGCGACCGCGAACTTCACTCTGGCGCGAGCGCCGCGGCCAGGGAGCGGCGCTGCACCTTGCCGGTCGGCCCCAGCGGGATCTTCTCCACGAAGAAGAGGTGGCGGGGCACCTTGAAGTCGGCCAGGTACCGGCGGCTGAAGTCGGTCAGCTCGCGCTTGCTGACGTCGGAGCGGAGGACGACCGCGGCGGCCACCTCCTCGCCCCACGAGGGGTGCGGCAGCCCGAACGCGACGGCCTCGGCCACCGCCGGGTGGCGCAGCAGGACCTCGTCGATCTCGCGGGGCGCGATCTTCTCGCCGCCCCGGTTGATCAGCTCCTTGATCCGCCCGCGCAGGGTGAGGTAGCCGGCCTCGTCCAGCGTGCCCTCGTCCCCGGTGCGGAACCAGCCCTCGCTGAACGCCTCGGCGTTGGCCGGCGGATTGGCCTCGTAGCCGTCCATCACGTTGGGACCCCGCACGGCCACCTCCCCCGCGGCGCCGGCCGGCAGGACGCCGCCCTCCTCCGCCAGGATGGCGATCTCGACGCCGGTCCCGACCCCGACGGAGCCGGGCCGGCGCTCGCCGGGCGGCAGCGGGTTGGAGGCCATCTGGTGGGAGGCCTCGGTCATCCCGTAGGCCTCCAGCACGGGCACTCCCAGCAGGCCCTCCAGGTCGGCCATCAGCTTCGGGGACAGCGACGAACTGCAGGACCGCGCGAAGCGCAGCGACGAGGCGCCGGCGGGCCGCTCCCGCGCCCGCGCCGTCAGCATGCCGTGGACCGTGGGCACGGCCGAGTACCAGGTGGCCCCGTGCTCGGCCACGGCCGCCCAGAACTCGAACGGGCTGAACCGGCGGGGCACGACGACCGTGCCGCCGGAGCCCAGCGTGGCCAGCGCCGAGGCGACCAGGCCGTGCACGTGGAAGAGCGGCATGACGCAGAGCGAGACGTCGTCGGCGGTGAGCTCGTAGGAGGGCACGATGTTCGCCACCGAGGCGGCCAGGTGGCGGTGCCGGAGCGGCACCATCTTCGGCCGGCTGGTGGTGCCGCTGGTGTGCAGCACGAGCGCCACGTCGTCCTCGCCCGGCGGCTCGAGGCGGCCCCCGTCCGCAATACCGGCCGAGATCGCCAGCCTGCCGGCGTCGTCGAACGCCGCCTCGATCACGCTCGCCTCCGCCGGCAGCGCCTCGCGGGCGGCCGCCGCCTCGCCGGGGGGCGCCAGCAGGGCCCGCGCGCGCGTGTCCTCCAGGTAGAAGCGGAACTCGTCCGGCTTGTAGGCGGAGTTCAGGGGGGCGGCCGTGCCGGCGACGGCCGCGGCCAGGAACAGCGCGACGGCCTCCGCCGAGTTCGGGTACACCAGCGCCACGCGGTCGCCGCGCCGGACGCCCGCCGCGGCCAGCGCCTCCGCTGCCCGCTGGACCTCCTCCCGGAGCCGGCGGTAGGTCAGGCGGGGGCCGCCGGGAACGACGAGCGCCGGGTGCTCGTCCCGGCCGGCGGCGAGGACGTCCAGCAGCGTGGCCACCTTCGCCTCCTCCCTACTCCCCGGCCTCCACGACCTGGACCAGTTCGCGGAGGAACGACTCGACGTCGGTGACCAGGCCGATCGACTGCCAGCTCCCGCGGTCGGCCAGCTTCGTGACAACGGCCGGGTTCATGTCGACGCAGACCGTGCGGACGTGGGCCGGCAGCAGGTTGCCCGTGGCGATCGAGTGGAGCATGGTCGACAGCATCAGCGCCAGCCGGACGCCGGGGACGGCGGCGCGCATCCGCCGCTGCGCCTCGCCCATCTCCGTGATGACGTCCGGCAGCGGCCCGTCGTCCCGGACGCTGCCGGCCAGCACGATCTCCACGCCGTGCTCCATGGCGCTGTGCATCACGCCGCTCCGGAGCTGGCCGGTGGCCACCATCGCCGGCAGCGAGCCGGCCGCGCGGACGCGGTTGATCGCGCGCATGTGGTGCTCGTGGCCGTGCTCGATCGGGAGCCCGCTCTCGACGTTCACGCCCAGCGCGGTGCCGAACAGGGCGGCCTCGACGTCGTGGACCGCCAGGGCATTGCCCGCGAACAGGACCTGGACGTAGCCCAGCTCGATCAGCCGCGACAGCGAGCGGCCGGCGCCCGTGTGGACGACGGCGGGCCCGGCGACCACCAGGATCCGGCCGCCCTCGCGCCGGATGGCCCGCATCTCGGCCCCGATCTGCGCGATCAGCACCTTCTTCGGCTTCTCGGCTGAGACCTCGCTGGCCATGAAGCTGAAGATCTCCGTCTGCCGGGACCGCTCCAGGGGCACCACCCGGACCCCCTGGTGGCCGACGACGACCTCCAGGCCGGGCTCCGCCTCGTAGAAGGGGATGCACCAGGCCCGGTGCGCCTCGCGGTCGATGGCGATGGCGCAGTCCATCTCCTGCTTCTCGACCGTGACCCAGCCGCCGTTCAGCATCACATGGGTCTCCAGGTTGCTGCTGGAGTAGAAGCCCTCCGGGTACACGCCGCGCTGGCTCACCGGCACCGTCCGGACGGGCTCCTCGGCGGCCACGTGGGCGCCCAGCTCGCGGGCCCGGCGCACGATCTCGTCCAGCGTCCCGACGTCGCCGGCGGCGACCTCGATGCGGCAGAAGGACGGGTCGTCCTTGAGCTGGCCGACCCGCAGCTCCTTGATGTCGAACGAGCCGCCCAGGTCCATGACCAGGTCCAGCAGCTGGGGCAGCATCAGCGAGTCGATGATGTGGCCCTCCAGGACCAGCAGGGCGGAGGGACGGGCCTCGGTCGCCATCACACGGCCGCCAGCACGGCGTTGATGGCGGCGGTGAGGCGGGCCGCCTCGCGCCCGGGGTCGTCCGCGTAGAGCACCGAGCGGCCGACGGCGACCAGGCAGGAGGCCTCGTCGCCGTTCCAGGCGGCCCTGACGGCCCGCTCCAGGTCGCCGCCCTGGGCGCCCACTCCGGGCACCAGGAAGGGCAGCCGGCTGGCGGCCCGGACCTCGGCCAGCTCCTCTGGCGCCGTCGCGCCCACCACCAGCCCGACGTTGCCGGCCTGGTCCAGGCCCTCGGCCATTGCCGCGACGTGGAGGTAGAGCGGCCGCCCGCCGGCGCGCAGGTGCTGGAGGTCGGCCGCGCCCGGGTTGGAGGTCCGGCACAGGACGTACACGCCGCGGTCGGTGTAGCGGGTCAGCTCCGCGAGCGCGTCGGCGCCCACGTAGGGGCTGGCGGTGACGGCGTCGGCGCCCAGCACCTCGAAGACGGTCCGCGCGTAGGCGGCCATCGTGTTGGCGACGTCGCCCCGCTTGGCGTCCAGGAGCACCGGCACGTCGGCGGGCACGTGGTCGGCCAGCTCCAGCAGCGCGCGCCAGCCGTCGGGGCCGTACTGCTCCCAGAACGCCGAGTTGGGCTTGTAGCAGCAGGCGCGGTCGGCGGTGCGCTCGATCACGCCGGCGCAGTGGCGCAGCGCCCCCGCGGCGCCGCCCTCTATGCGCGCGGGGTCGGGGTCGAGGCAGACGCAGAGGAGCGAGCGGCGGACGCGGGCCGCCTGCCGGAGGCGCTCGAAGAAGCCGGACACCCGTCAATCATGCTCAATCTCGACCGGGGCGGGGCGGCGCCCGTACTTCGCGTCCTTGGCGGCGGCCTTCTGGCGGCCGCGGTCGGCCATCCGGCAGTAGGCGCACAGCTCGCCAGTGGTGGGCTGGCCGCAGCGGACGCACTCGCGGAGGTCGCTCGCCTGGTCGAAGCCGCCCGGCCGGACGGCCGCCCGGCCCTGCTTCAGGTACCCGACGAGGAAGCGGTGCTTGGCGCCGGGCTGCTCCTCCTCCAGCCTGTTGAGCATGTCCTTGTAGGCGAGGGACTTGGCGCCCTTCGCCATCGGGCACTCCTCGAGGATGTAGTCGATCCGCTCGATGATCGCGTAGGCCGCGGTCTCGCGCTCGCTCAGCCGGTACAGCGGCTTCACCTTGCGGACCAGCTTCGGGTGGGTGCTCTCCAGCACCGGGCCCTGGCGGCCCAGGTAGTCCGTGTTCCAGTGCATCACGTTGCCGAAGAGGGTCGCGGCCTCGTCGTCCAGGTTGTGGCCGGTGGCGACGACGTCGTAGCCGAGGTCGGCGGCGACCTTGTTGAAGTGGTAGCGCTTGACCGTCCCGCAGGCCGAGCAGGGCTTGCCGCTGCGGGTGTCGAGCAGGTCCGGCACCACGAAGCCGTGGTCCTCCTTCAGGTCCACCTGGTGCAGCGTCAGCCCGTGCCGGGCGGCGAACGCCTCGGACTTCTCCTGCGAGCGGCGCGAGTAGTCGCCGATGCCGAGCCGGACGTACATGCCGTCGGCCTGGTAGCCCTGCTTCGTCAGCGTGTGCCAGAGGGCGAGCGAGTCCTTGCCCCCGGAGACGGCGACGAGCACCCGCTGGTCGCGCCGCAGCATGCGCTCGTGGTCGATCCGCTCCTGGACCTGGCCGCGGAACCAGTCGGGGTAGCAGCGGGCGCAGTAGGCGGTGCGGCTGCGCCGGATCTCGACGTTGGCCGGACCCTGGCAGCGGTGGCAGCGCATCAGCCGGCCCCTCCGGAGATGACCGGCCAGACCTCGACCTCGTCGGCCTCGGCCAGCCTCACGTCGCTGGTCAGGATGTCCTCCCCGCGCAGGACCAGGTGGGCGTCGCGGTGGAGGCCGAGCGCCCGGAGCAGGTCCCCGACCGTGCGCGCGTCCACCTCCTCGACGCGCCGGTCCGGGAGGATGGTGACCCGCATCGACCAATTATCCAACGGCCGGGGGCGAGGCCGGCCCGGCACCGCCCGACGCACGCAGAGCTCAATCCTGCGGATACAGGTCCTCCAGCCGGACCAGCCGCATGCTCGGATCGGCCGCCGCCGATTCTCGCACGTCCGGGCTGAAGCCTCCCGCCGAGACCAGGAGATGTCCCGCCGAGCTGCGCTGGTCCAGCGCCTGCCTGGCCCAGCCCTGCCCGGACCGGGCCAGGTCTTCGAGATCGCGCCGGAGGTCCGACAGGAGAGCGGGCCCGCAGGGCCGGCTCGACCACTTCACCGACCCCGTGAGGATCCTGTCGTCGTCCAGCCGGGCAGCGATGTCGATCTCGATCTGGCGGCGATTGCGGTCCATGCCTTCCCAGCGGGCCCAGGCGCTCGCGGAGGGAAGGCTCCAGCGATCGTGAAAGCGACGGAACGCCTCCGCCACCACACGTTCGAACCGCTTCCCCATGTAGGTGTCGAGGTTCGGCCGGATTCGGTGCTCCCAGACCTGCGCGACCTCGCCCAGCTCCAGGCGGCTCCGATTCGGGTGAACAAACCGGTAGTAGAAGGCCAGCGCGTTGTCGGCGGTCCAGTACTGCCACTCCGCGTTTCGGCCGGCGTCGAAGTTGCGTTCCCGCCACGTGTAGCCGAGCTCGTCGAGCGTGTCCAGTACCTTGCGCACCATCGACGGGTCCACGCCTGTCAGAGCGGCGATGTCCCGGTGCGTCCGGCCTCCAGCCGTGGCGGCCAGAATCGCACGGTACTCGCCGATCGCGCGGATGCCGCGCTCCTGCTCGATCACGTGCTGGAGCTGGAGGTGGATCTCGCCTCGCGGCGAGAGCAGCGTCCGCTGCGCGGCTGCCGCCAGGGGTTCATCTTCCTCGATGGCAGCCAGGTAGCGGGGGGTGCCGCCGAAGATCGCGTAGGCGAGGGCCTGCTCGCGAAGGGCATACCAGGGCACCATCCGTGCGGCGTCGCGATAGTCGAAGGGCTGGAGCCGCTCGCTCCACGACTGGCGCCCGAACAGCGCCTGACCACCGCCCAGCAGCTGCTCCATGACTGAGACGTGCGACCCGCTGAGGCATATCAGCAGGGGCCGGCCCCGGACCTCCCTGTCCCAAACAGCGGCGAGCTGGGACACCAGGTCGTCCGAACCGCCCATCAGGTACTGCACTTCGTCCAGCACCACGATCAGGGGGTCCTCGCTCGCGAGGTCAGCGAACAGCCGGACAACCGTTCGCCACGTGGGGTAGTCCTCAGGGGTCATCGAGCGGCCGCTGAAGCTGGAGAGCTCGCGCAGGAGCTCCGACCGGTTGAGCTCGGGGGTGGCGTCGGCGGCGAGGAAGTAGAACACGCGCCGGCCTTCCCATGCGTGCTCCAGCAGGAACGTCTTGCCGACGCGCCGTCTGCCATACATGAGAGCCAGATGGGGCCGTCCGCTGTCCGCGAGCGCGCGGAGTTCCCGAATCTGGTTCTCGCGGTCCACGAACTGGGCCGGCACCTTCCAATCGTACTTACTAGCACTCACGAGTACAAGTACTCACGAGTGCTAGCAATCGTCGGTGCAAATGACTCCCGGCCGGCTGCCGGGCCGGTGGCCCGCTACGCTACCCCGCATGCGCGGCCTGCTGGAGCTGGTCCTGGAGGTGGCGGACCTCGAGCGGTCCGTGGCCTTCTACCGGGACCTGCTGGAGATGCGCGAGGTGGTCCGCTGGGGGGACGAGCGACCCGGGGTCTGGGTGGAGCTGGGCCCCCACCAGGTGCTGGGGCTGTGGCCGCCGGCCTCCGGCGGTCCGGGCGTCGCCATCCACGGTTCCCGCGGCGGCTCGCACGTCCACCTCGCCTGGTACGTGGAGCCGGGCAGCCTCCCCCGGTGGGAGCGGCGGCTCCGCGACGCCGGGCTGGAGTGCGAGGAGGCCACCTTCGCGCACGGCAACCGCTCGCTGTTCGTGACCGACCCCGACGGCAACGTCGTCGAGCTCGGCGACTGGCGCCGCGACTGGCAGGGCCAGCCGGTCGACGCGCCTGCCGCGGAGTAGCCGGCCTCCCCGGCCGGCGCAGCCCGCCCCGCGGGTTTCGGTCCACCGGACCCAATCCGGTTTGAAATGGGCGCACAATTGGATGATGGACACCGAGGCGCCGCGGCCCCTGCGGGTGGCGCTGGCGCAGATCGACAGCACGGTCGGCGACCTGGCCGGGAACACGGCGCGCATGGTCGAGTGGATCGACCGCGCGCGGGACGCGGGCGCCGACGTGGTCGTGTTCCCCGAGCTGGCCGTGCCCGGCTACCCGCCCGAGGACCTCCTGCTCAAGCCCTCCTTCATTCGCGACAACCTCCGCTACCGGGACCGCGTGGTCGCCGCCAGCCGCGGCATCGCGGTGGTGGGCGGGTTCGTCGACCTCGACGTCGACATCTACAACGCGGCCTTCTTCGCCTACGACGGCGCCCTGCGCGGCGTCTACCACAAGGTCTACCTGCCCAACTACGGCGTCTTCGACGAGGAGCGCTACTTCCAGCGCGGCCGCCGCTGCCCGATCTTCGAGCTGGGCGGCGTGCGGATCGGCGTGAGCGTCTGCGAGGACGCCTGGTACCCGACGGGCCCCATCTCCCTGCAGGCCGCCCAGGGCGCGGAGCTGCTGATCAACATCAACGGCTCTCCCTACCACCGGGGCAAGCGCCGGTCGCGGGAGACGATGATCGCGACCCGGGCGATGGACTCGCGGGCCTTCCTGGCCTGGGTGAACATGGTGGGCGGGCAGGACGAGCTCGTGTTCGACGGCAACAGCGTGGTCTTCGGGCCCGAGGGCGAGCTGCTCGCGCACGCGCCCTCCTTTCGCGAGGACCTGCTGGTCGCCGACCTGGACATCGGCTCGGTCTTCGGCGAGCGTCTCCACGACACCCGCCTGCGCAAGGAGGCGGCGGGGCCGGTTCACTTCGACCTGGAGGTCTCGGAGATCGTCGTCACGGAGCAGGCCGCGCCCCGCCCGCCCGGCCCGCGGCTGGGACCGGTGGCGGAGCCGCTGGAGGGCCCGGCCGAGGTCTACGCCGCCCTGGTCACGGGCACCCGGGACTACGTGCGCAAGTCGGGCGCCTTCGAGACCGTGCTGCTTGGCCTGTCCGGCGGCGTCGACTCCTCGCTGACCGCCTGCGTCGCCGTGGACGCCCTGGGCCGCGACCACGTGGTAGGGGTCCTGATGCCGTCCCGGTACACGTCCCGCGAGAGCCTGGAGGACGCCCGCCAGCTGGCCAACGCGCTGGGCATCCGGACGTACGAGCTGCCGATCGAGAAGCCGCGGGAGGCGCTGACCGAGACGCTGGCGGAGGCGTTCGCGGGCCTCGCCCCCGGCCTCACCGAGGAGAACCTGCAGGCCCGCATCCGGGGGGTCCTGCTGATGGCGCTGAGCAACAAGTTCGGCTGGATGGTGCTGACCACGGGTAACAAGTCCGAGGTCGCCACCGGCTACAGCACCCTGTACGGCGACATGGCCGGCGGGTTCGCGGTGTTGAAGGACATCCCCAAGACGCTGGTCTACGAGCTGGCCCGCCACCGCAACGCGCGCGGCGCGCCGGTCATCCCGGCCCGCGTGCTGGTGAAGCCGCCCTCGGCGGAGCTGCGCGAGAACCAGCGCGACCAGGACAGCCTGCCCCCCTACGAGGAGCTGGACCCGATCCTGGAGGGGTATGTCGAGGACGACCGCAGCTTCGAGGAGCTGGTGGCGGCCGGGCACGACCCGGAGACGGTGCGGAGGGTGATCCTGCTGGTCGACCGCAGCGAATACAAGCGCCGCCAGGGCCCGCCCGGGGTGAAGATCACGCCGAGGGCCTTCGGCCGCGACCGCCGCATGCCGATCACCAACCGGTACCTGCCGGACGGCGTGCGCGCCCACGCGCTGACCCGCTGAGCCGGGCCACACGAGCCCGCCGGGTGCGAGTGTGCGGCCGGCGGCTGCGCGCCACGCCGGCCAGCCCGCCGGCGTAGCCGCGCTACAGTCCGTCCTGGTGGAGAACAGCACTGCGCAGCACCTCGCCGACGCCGCCGCCGAGCTGGCGCGCCGGGACCCCGCGCTCGGCCGCGTCATCGCCGCCGTCGGGCCGCCCCAGTTCCGGGCGCCGGCCGACAGCGCCTTCGCCGCGCTGGTGCGGTCGATCACGTTCCAGCAGCTCGCCGGCCGGGCGGCCATAGCGATCCACGGACGCCTGATGGAGCGCCTCCCGGACGGTCCCACGCCCGAGGGCGTCCTGGCGCTGTCCGAAGATGACATGCGTGCGGCCGGCCTCTCGCGCAACAAGACGGCCTCCATCCGCGACCTGGCCGCGAAGGCCCGGGACGGCGTGGTGCCGCTGGACAGCCTCGACTCGCTCTCGGACGAGGAGGTCATCGAGCGGCTCTCCAGCGTCCGCGGCATCGGGCGCTGGACCGCGGAGATGTTCCTGATGTTCCACCTGCGGCGGCTGGACGTCTGGCCGGTGGACGACCTGGGCGTGCGCAACGGCTACGCCAGGATCCACGCCCTCCCCACGCCGCCCCGGCCCGCCGAGCTGGTGGCGCTGGGCGAGCCCTACCGGCCCTACCGGACGGTCGCCGCCTGGTACTGCTGGCGGGCCGCGGAGACCATCCTGCCGGCGGGCTGAGCCGCACGCCACGCTTCCGGCAGCGCGGCGCCTCGCGCGCGTACCGTTCAGGGTCGTCAACCGCGACCACCGGCCGGGCCCGTTCGAGACCCGGCCCGGGGTCATAATCTTTATGAATACCGCCATCGAAAGGAGCTATCGTGCCCGAGCGCTTTGACGTCGCCGTGATCGGCGGTGGGCCTGGGGGTTACGTCGCCGCCATACGCGCCGCCCAGCTCGGCGCGCGCACCGCCATCGTCGAGAAGGACCGCCTGGGCGGCACCTGCGTCGTCCGCGGCTGCATCCCCACCAAGGCGATGCTCCAGTCGTCCGAGCTGTACTCGATCATGCAGCGGGGCGGCGAGTTCGGGGTCGTGACCGACCGCCTGCGCTTCGACCTGGCCGCCGCCAGCAAGCGCCGCAACCAGGTCGTGGACCAGCTCGTCAAGGGCGTCGAGGGCCTGATGAAGGGCAACGGCATCCAGGTCGTCAGGGGCACCGCCCGGCTGGAGGGCGGCGGCCGCTTCACGGTGGACGGCGTGCGGCACGAGGCCGAGAACATCGTCGTCGCCACCGGCTCGGTGCCGGCCCGCATCCCGCTGAAGGGCGTGGAGCACACGATCGACTCGAACGGCATCCTGGGCCTCGAGGAGATCCCCGAGACGATGACCGTCATCGGCGGCGGCGTCGTGGGGATGGAGTGGGGCGCCCTCTACGCCGCGCTGGGCACGAAGGTGACGGTCCTGGAGCTCATGCCCCAGATCCTGCCCATGGTCGAGTCGGACATGGTGACGCTCTACCGCCGGCACTTCGAGCGGCTGGGCGGCGTCGTCCGGACCGAGGCCCATGTGGACGAGGTGGTCAGGCGCGACGCCGGCCTCGAGGTCCGCTACGCCGCCGGCGGCGAGCGCGAGGCGGTCCCCGCCCAGCTGGTCCTGCTGGCGACCGGCCGCAAGCCGTATACCGACGGCCTGGGCCTCGAGGAGGCGGGCGTCCGGCTGGAGCGCGGCTGCGTGGCCGTGGACGACCACCTGCGGACCAGCGCGAAGGGCGTCTGGGCGATCGGCGACGTGATCGGCGGCATCATGCTGGCCCACGTCGCCTCCTACGAGGGCGTCTGCGCCGTCGAGAACATCTGCGGCCACGCCGACCGCGTGCCCGACTACCACGCCGCCCCCAACTGCATCTACACGGACCCCGAGATCGCCAACGTCGGCCTGGGCGAGAAGGAGGCGCGAGACCGCGGCCACGACGTGAAGGTCGGCCGCTTCCCCTTCCAGGCCTCCGGCCGGGCCCTCACCCTGGGCCAGTCGGAGGGCGCCGTCAAGGTCATCGCCGACGCCAGGGACGACACGATCCTCGGCGTCCAGATGGTGGGCCCGCGCGTCACCGACGTGATCGCCGAGGCGACGCTGGCCGTGCAGCAGCGGCTGTCGCTGCACGACCTCGACCTCACGATGCACGCCCACCCGACGCTGGCGGAGTCGCTGATGGAGGCGGCTCTCGCCGCGGACGGCCGGGCCGTCCACGTCCTGAACCGGCGGTCCCAGCGACCGGCCGCCGCCCGGACCTCGCCGGCCCACGCGCCCCGGGCCAACGCCCCGGTCAGCGCGAATTCCACATCAGCCAAGGAGACACCAGTGGCACGTTCCATTGAGGAGAAGCCGAAGGCCGGCGCGGCCTCGCTCCCCGATCCCGAGCCACCGGCCGCCGTCGTCGACCCCGCCAGGCTGCAGCTGAAGAAGGAGTTCAAGGGCGAGCTCCTCCAGCTCTACCGGCAGATGTTCCTGATCCGGCGCTTCGAGGAGCGGACGCAGGTCGAGTACACCAGGGCCAAGATCGGCGGCTACTGCCACCTCAACCTGGGCGAGGAGGCCACGGTGGTCGGGGGCATCGCCGCCCTGAAGGCCGGCGACTACATCTACACCAGCTACCGGGAGCACGGCCACGCGATCGCGAGGGGCGTCGACCCGAAGACGGTGATGGCCGAGCTGTTCGGCAAGGAGACCGGCGTCGCCCACGGCCGGGGCGGCTCGATGCACATCTTCGACCTGAAGCACCGCTTCATGGGCGGCTACGGCATCGTCGGCGGCCACCTGCCGCTGGCGGTCGGGGCCGGCTTCGCCATCAAGTACAAGCACGGCAAGGACGTCGTGTTCTGCATGTTCGGCGACGGCGCCACCAACATCGGCGCCTTCCACGAGTCGCTGAACTTCGCCAAGGTGTTCCAGCTCCCCGTGATCTGGTTCTGCGTGAACAACCAGTACGGCATGGGCACCGCCGTCGAGCGGGCCTCGGCCGTGCCAGAGATCTACCGCCGGGCGTGCGCCTACGACATCGAGGCCATTCGCATCGACGGGATGGACCTGCTGGAGGTGCTGCACCGCACCTCGGAGTTCGTCGAGAAGACCCGCGCGGACTCGCAGCCCCGCCTGATCGAGGCCGTCAACTACCGCTTCAAGGGCCACTCCGTCGTCGACCCGGACAAGTACCGGTCCGATGAGGAGAAGGAGAAGTGGCGGCACAGCGACCCGGTCGTCGGCTTCGAGAAGCAGCTGCGGGAGGCCGGCATCGCCGGCCCCCGCGAGCTGGAGAAGCTGCAGGATTCCGTCGAGGCCGAGGTCGAGGAGATCGTGCGCTTCTCCGACGAGAGCCCCAACCCCGACCCGGGAGAGCTGTACCGCTACCTCTACGGCGGCGAATGGGAGATGTACCGCGATGCCTGAGAAGCTGTTCCGCGCCGCCCTCCGCGAGGCGCTCCTGGAGGAGATGGAGCGCGACGAGAGCATCTTCCTGATCGGCGAGGACATCGGGGTCTTCGGGGGCGCCTATCGCGTCACCGAGGGCCTGCTCGACCGCTTCGGCCCCATGCGGGTGGTGGACGCCCCGATCGCCGAGGAGGTGATCGCCGGCTGCGCCATCGGCGCCGCGATGTCCGGCCTGCGCCCGGTGGTCGAGATGATGACGATCAACTTCTCGCTGCTCGCGTACGACCAGATCGTCCAGAACGCCGCCAAGATCCGCTACATGTTCGGCGGCGAGGTCGGCGTGCCGATGGTGATGCGGCTGCCCGGCGGCGCCGGCCACCAGCTCAGCTCGCAGCACTCGCACAGCCTCGAGGTCCTGTACTCCCTGATCCCCGGCCTGCTGACCGTGGCGCCGACCACGGCCGAAGATGCCAAGGGCCTGCTCAAGTCCGCCATCCGGACCGACAACCCGGTGATGTTCCTGGAGAGCATGAGCCTGTACAACCTGCGCGGCGAGGTGCCCGACGGCGACTACACCACGCCGATCGGCCAGGCCGCCGTGCGCCGGCCCGGCCGCGACCTGACGATCATCGGCGTCTCCCGGCAGGCCGTCCTGGCGGGCCTCGCGGCCCAGCGGCTGGAGGAGGAGGACGTCGACGCCGAGGTGATCGACCTCCGCTCGCTGCGGCCGATCGACTGGCGGACCCTGACCGACTCCATCCGGCGCACCAACCGCTGCCTGGTCGTGGAGGAGGGCTGGGCGACGTACGGGGTCGGGGCCGAGATCGCGGCCGGGCTGCAGGACCGCGCCTTCGACGACCTGGACGCCCCCGTCCGCCGGCTGGGCGGCGCCGAGGTGCCGATGCCGTACAACAAGGAAATGGAGCGGGCCGCCATCCCCTCGGTGGACGACATCGTGCGCGCGGCGCAGCGGGTCGTCGGCAGGCGGACGCCGGCCGCCGTCTGATCGGGAGATAGCCCAACGATGGCCGACGTCAACATGCCCAAGCTCTCCGACACGATGGAGGAGGGCACCGTCCTGGAGTGGAAGAAGCGGGACGGCCAGGACGTGCGCCGCGGCGAGGTGCTGGCCGAGATCGAGTCGGACAAGGCGAGCTTCGAGATCGAGTCCGAGGCCGACGGCGTCCTCCACATCCTGGTGCAGCAGGGCCAGCCGGTGCCCGTCGGGCAGCTGATCGGCCGAATCAGCGGCGAGGCGCCCGCGAAGGCCGCCGTACCGGCCCCGGCCGAGGCCGCGCCGGCCGCCGGGCGCCCCGCGCCGGCCCCGGCTGAGCGGCAG
>JBKPCH010000141.1:0-10715 GCA_046727275.1 Candidatus Dormiibacterota bacterium | reverse complement strand
GGCCGCGCTCCTCGCGGCCGGCGCGGGCTACGCCCTCGGCGCGTGGCGGCCCGGCCTGGCAGTGGCGCTGGGCCTGCTGGCCGGCGCCGCCAACGGCTTCCTGGCCCGCGGCGCGCTCGGCCTCGACGCCAGCTTCCGCGCCACCAGCCTCGGCCGGCTGCTGGTCCTGAGCGCCGCCGGCGTCGGCCTGGGGGCCCTGCTCGGGCTGCAGTTCGTGCCGCTGGTGCTGGTCGGCATCGCGGCCTCGCAGCTGGTGCTCGCCGGCGTCGCCGCCGTCAGCGCGGTGCGTTCCTGATGTTCCTCATGTTCCTCGCGGAGGTGCCGGGCACCCACCCGCTGACGCCGGTGTGCGGGACGCAGTACCTGAACCTGCTGATCATCAAGTTCTACTACTGCGCGTTCACGATGGACACGCTGCTGTCCAGCGCGGTCGCCATCGCGCTGACCCTGGGGTTCGCGTTCTTCGTGGCCAGCCGCCTGAGGCCGGGCGTGCCCACGAAGCTGCAGCTGGTGCTGGAGTTCCTGGTCAGCTACGTGAGGGACCTGACGCACGAGACGGTGGGGGAGGACGCGGACTTCGTGATCCCGCTCGCGGCGACGATCGGCCTCTACATCCTCATCGCCAACTGGATCACCTTCTTCCCGCTCATCCCGCCCCTGCAGCCGGCCAACGCAGACCTGAACCAGACGCTGGCGATGGCGATCGTCGTGATCGTGATCGTCCAGTGGTACTCGATCAAGGTGCTCGGGTTCCGCGGCTACCTGCGCCGCTTCACCAGGCCGTTCGAGCTGCCCTGGTGGGCCCGGGCCCTGTACGTCCCTATCAACATCATCGAGGAGATCACCAAGCCCGTCACCCTGTCGCTCCGGCTCTTCGGCAACATCTTCGCGGGGCTGCTGATGGTGTACCTGCTGACGCTCCTCCCGATCTACATCAGCTGGATCCCGGTCGTGCTGTGGAAGTTCTTCGACGTGTTCTTCGTGGGCACGATCCAGGCGTTCATCTTCATGCTGCTGACCATCATCTACTTCGGCATGGCGCGCGAGGGGCTGGAGGAGGAGCAGCACGGCTCCCAGACGGCCGCCGCGGGCCACGCCGAGCGATCGCTCGCGCCCGCAACCCCACACTAGTCAGGAGGATTCGACAGAGATGAATCACGCAATCGCGGTAGCCGGGGCCCTCATCGGCGCCGGGCTGGCGCTGGCCGGGGGCGCCATGGGCGCCGCCATCGGCGACGGCCTCGCCGGCAACGCGACCATCGCGGGCGTGTCCAGGCAGCCCGAGGCGCAGGGCCGGCTCCAGGTCATCATGTTCCTGATCATCGGCCTGGTCGAGGCCATGTACTTCATCAACCTGGCCCTGGGCTTCTACTTCATCACCGCCGTGGCCAGCGGGGTCCAGTAGGCAGGCCGATGGGCGTCGAACTGGCTCAGGCGGGCCTGCTCGACCTCAGCCTCTCGTTCGTGGCCGAGGTCATCGCCTTCCTGGTGATGGTCGGCATCCTGGCGCGCTGGGTCTACCCGCGCGTGATGGCGGCCGCCAACCAGCGGCAGCGCCAGATCGCCGCGAAGCTGGAGGCCGCCGAGCGCGCGCGCCAGCAGGCGGAGGAGCGGCTGCGCGAGGCCGAGGGGCAGCTCAGGGAGGCGCGCAACCAGGCGTCGGAGATCATCGCGGGCGCCAACCGGACGGCCGACCAGCGCCGCGCCGACCTCCTGGCGAGGGCCGAGGAGGAGGCCAGGCGCGTCGTCGAGCAGGCCCGGCGCGAGATCGACGCCGAGCGCCAGCAGGCGATCGACTCCGTCCGCGCCGAGGTGGCCGACCTGGTGGTCGCCGCGACCGAGAAGGTGGTCGGGGAGACGCTGGACGGCCAGCGCCACCGCCGCCTGATCGAGGAGGCGATCGCACAGGTGGGTTCCCCGAACTGATGGCGACCGCGGCTGCCCGGCGCTACGCCCGGGCGATCTTCGAGCTGGCGAAGGAGGAGGGCCTCATCGACGCCTGGGCGGCGCGCCTGGCGGAGATGCGCCAGGTGCTCGAGCACCCCGAGGCGCTGGCGGTCCTGGATAATCCCAGCATCGCGGACGAGCGCCGCCAGGGGGCGGCCGCCGCGCTCGTCGAGGACCGCGTGGGACCGGAGGGGGCGAACCTGGCCAGGCTGCTGGTCGGCTCCCGCCGGCTGGACGAGCTGGACGCGATCATCGAGGAGTTCCGGCGGCTCGCCGACGAGGACGCGGGCCGCGTCCGCGCCACTGCGATCACCGCGGTGCCGCTCGCGGGCCCGGACGCCGATCGCCTGCGCGCCGACCTGGCCCGCCGCCTCGGCCGCGAGGTGCGGCTGGAGGCCAGGGTCGACCCGGCCATCCTGGGCGGCCTCGTCGTGCAGGTCGGCGACCGCGTGTTCGACGGCAGCGTCGCCACCCGGCTGCGCCAGCTGCGCAGGCAGCTGGCCGGGGCATAGGGACAGAGGCAGCGGCTCGGGGCCCGAGAACAGAAGCACTGAAAAGGGGATCAGCAGTTGGCCATCCGGTCGAGCGAAATCAGCGAGGTGATCAAGCAGCGTCTGAAGGACTTCGACGCTGACCTGGTATCGGCGGACGTCGGTCGCGTCATCAGCGTCGCCGACGGCATCGCCCAGATCTACGGCCTCAGCGGCGCGATGGCGGGTGAGCTCATCCAGTTTCCCGGCGACGTGTACGGCCTGGCGCTGAACCTCGAGGAGGACCAGGTCCGCGCCGTCGTCATGGGGCCCTACGAGCACATCCAGGAGGGCGACGAGGTCCGGACGACGGGCAACATCGTCCAGGTGCCCGTCGGCCCGGGGCTGCTGGGCCGGACGGTGAACCCGCTGGGGCAGCCGCTCGATGCCGCGGGGCCGATCCAGGCGGAGCGGACGGCGCCGATCGAGGTGATCGCCCCCGGCATCGTCCTCCGCGAGCGCGTCAGCGAGCCGGTGCAGACGGGCATCATGGCCATCGACGCGATGATCCCGATCGGTCGCGGCCAGCGCGAGCTGATCATCGGGGACCGCCAGACGGGCAAGACGGCGATCATGCTGGACACGATCATCAACCAGCGCGGCAAGGACCTCTTCTGCATCTACGTGGCGATCGGGCAGAACGCGGCCAACGTCGCCCGGGTCCGCGCCACGCTGGAGGAGCACGGGGCGATGGAGTACACCACCATCGTCGCCGCCACCGCCGGCGATCCGGCCGCCCTGAACTACATCGCGCCGTACGCCGGCTGCGCCATGGGCGAGTACTTCCGCGACCGCGGCCAGGACGCCCTGGTCTGCTACGACGACCTGACCAAGCACGCCTGGGCCTACCGGGAGCTGTCGCTCACGCTGCGCCGGCCGCCGGGCCGTGAGGCCTACCCGGGCGACGTCTTCTACCTGCACTCCCGCCTCCTGGAGCGGGCGGCCAAGATGAGCCGGGCCCGCGGCGGCGGCTCGCTGACGGCGCTGCCGGTCATCGAGACGCAGGCGAACGACGTGTCGGCCTACATCCCGACCAACGTCATCTCCATCACGGACGGCCAAATCTACCTGGAGGCCGACCTCTTCAACGCCGGCATCCGGCCCGCTATCTCGGTCGGCCTCTCGGTCTCCAGGGTCGGCGGCGACGCACAGACGCGGCCGATGAGCAAGACCGCCGGGCGCATGAAGTCGGACCTGGCCCAGGCCCGCGAGCTGGCCGCGTTCGCGGCCTTCGCGTCGGACCTGGACCCGGCCACGAAGCGCCAGCTCGACCGCGGCCAGCGGCTGACCCAGCTCCTCATCCAGCGGCAGTTCGAGCCGGTCCGGCTGGGCGTGCAGGTCTGCACGATCTACGCCGGCACGCGCGGCTACCTGGACCGCGTGCCGATCGACAGCATCGCCGACTGGAAGGACGGCGTCGCCAGCTACCTCGAGGCGGAGCAGAAGGGGCTGCTCGAGACGATCGAGAACGACAAGACGTGGGACGACGACGTCGAGGGCAGGGTCAGGCAGGCGATCGAGGCCTTCAACCGGCAGTATGGCGTCGAGGCGCCGGGGGAGGGGTCGTAGCTTGCCCTCGCTGCGCGACATCCGGCGCCGCATCCGCAGCTTCTCCAACCTGCAGAAGGCCACCAAGGCCCTGCAGGTGGTGTCGGTCACCAAGCTGCGGCGCGCGCAGGCGGCAGTGCGGGCCGCGCGGCCCTACGCGGAGAAGATGGCCGAGGTGCTGCAGACCACCGCGGAGCTGGCCACCGAGTACCGCCACCCCTACCTCGTGCGGAGGGAGGGCGACCGCGCCATCGTGGTCGTGGTCACGGCCGACCGCGGCCAGGTGGGAGCGCTGAACGCGAACACCCTGCGGGCGGTCACGCGCTACGTCATCCAGCACCACCGCGGCCGGGCCCGCTACGTGACGCTGGGCCGCAAGGGCCGGGACTTCCTGGCCCGCTACGGCCGCGAGATCATCGCGGACGCCAGCGGGCTGGGCGACCGCCCCGGCATCGCCGCCATCCTCCCCGCCGTGGCCGTCGCGCTGGACGAGTACGACAGGGGCACCGTGGACATCGTGCTGCTGGCGTACGAGCGCTTCAGGTCGACGCTGCGCCAGGAGCCGGTGGTGCGTACGCTGCTGCCGGTCGACCTGCCCGAGACCGAGGGGCAGCGGCCGGCCGCCGACTACCTCTACGAGCCGGAGCCGGAGGCAGTCCTGGACGCCCTGCTGCCACGCTACATCGAGACGCAGGTCTACCAGGCCGTGCTCGAGAACCAGGCCAGCGAGCACGCCGCCCGCATGATCGCGATGCAGAACGCGACGAACGCCGCCGGCGACATCATCACGGACCTGACCCTGACGGCGAACAAGACCCGCCAGGCCACCATCACGACCGAGCTCATCGAGATCGTCGGCGGGGCGGAGGCCCTGAAGGAGTAGCGAGGACACATGGCACAAGTGACCGAGAAGCCCGCGGAGGCGGGCGCGGCGGCCGGGGTGACAGGGAAGGTCAGCCAGGTCATCGGCGCCGTCGTGGACGTGGAGTTTCCGCCGGGCAAGCTGCCCGAGCTGCTGCACGCCCTGATCGTCAAGACCCGCGACGGCCGCTCGGTCGTGCTCGAGGTGCAGCAGGAGATCGGCGACGGCGCGGTCCGCTGCATCGCCATGGACTCGACGGACGGCTTCCGCCGGGGCGACCCGGTCGAGACGACGGGCGGCCCGATCCGCGTGCCGGTCGGCGTCGAGACGCTGGGCCGGCTGTTCAACGTGATCGGCCAGGCGATCGACGACGAGCCGACGCCCGAGGGCGGCGAGGTCTGGCCCATCCACCGGCCCGCGCCGCCGCTCGCGGACCAGCAGGTCGAGATCGAGATCCTGGAGACGGGCATCAAGGTCATCGACCTGATGTGCACTTTCGTGAAGGGCTCGAAGATCGGCCTGTTCGGCGGCGCCGGCGTGGGCAAGACCGTCATCGTGCAGGAGCTGATCCGCAACATCGCCTTCGAGCACCAGGGCCGGTCGGTCTTCGCCGGCGTGGGGGAGCGCACCCGCGAGGGCAACGACCTGCTCCAGGAGATGCGTGACGCGGGCGTGCTGCCCCAGACGACGCTGGTGTTCGGCCAGATGAACGAGCCGCCGGGGGCCCGCGCCCGGGTGGCCCTGACGGGGCTGACGATGGCCGAGTACTTCCGCGACAGCGAGGGCGCGGACGTGCTCATGTTCATCGACAACATCTTCCGGTACATGCTGGCCGGCTCCGAGGTGTCGGCCCTGCTCGGCCGCCTGCCCTCCGCCGTGGGCTACCAGCCGACGCTGGCGACCGAGATGGGCGCCCTCCAGGAGCGCATCACGTCTACCAAGACGGGCTCGATCACGTCCGTGCAGGCCGTCTTCGTGCCGGCCGACGACATGACGGACCCGGCCATCCAGACGACCTTCGCCCACCTGGGCGCCATCGTCACGCTGAGCCGGGCCCTGACCGAGATCGGCATCTACCCCGCCGTGGACCCGCTGGAGTCCACCTCGCGCTTCCTGGAGGCCCGGGTGGTCGGCCAGGAGCACTACGACGCGGCGCAGGGCGTGAAGCGGACGCTGCAACGGTACAAGGAGCTGCAGGACATCATCGCCATCCTCGGCATCGACGAGCTGTCGGAGGACGACCGGCTGACCGTCGCCCGGGCCCGCAAGATCCAGCGGTTCCTCTCGCAGCCGTTCAGCGTCGCGGAGCGCTTCACGGGCCGGGAGGGCAAGTTCGTGCGGGTCGCGGACACCGTCCGGGGCTTCGCGGAGATCCTGGCCGGCAAGCACGACGACCTGCCCGAGCAGGCCTTCTACATGGTGGGCACCATCGAGGAGGCGCGCGAGCAGGGCGAGCGCATGAAGGCGGAGTCGGAGGCCTAGCCGCGGTGGGCGTGCAGCTGCGCGTCGTCAGCGTCGAGCGCTCGCTCTTCGAGGGCGAGGTGGATGGACAGGGCAGGCCGTTCCTGGTCGCCGAGGGCATAGAGGGCGAGCTGGGCATTCTGCCCCGGCACACGCCGCTGCTCACCATGCTCCGGCCGGGGCCGCTGCTGATCCGGAACGGGCAGGAGGAGACCGAGCTGTTCGTAGGCGGCGGCTTCCTGGAGGTGCTGCCGGACCGCGTGACGGTGCTCGCCGACGTCGCCGAGCGCGCCGAGGAGATCAGCGAGGAGGCCGCGGAGGAGGCCCGCCGCCGCGCGGCGGAGCGCCTGGCCGGCCAGCTGACGCCGGAGGAGGAGGCCACGATGGTCCAGGCGCTGGAGGTCGCCGAGGCCCGGCTCCGGCTGGCAAGGGTGCGCCGGAACCGCTGACTGCGGCCGGCCGCTCGGCTGGCCCCGCCGTACCGCCTGGCCGGCCATGACCGTTTCCCCCCTGTGACCGTTATCCGAGCTG
Organism: Candidatus Dormiibacterota bacterium; assembly: GCA_046727275.1. GTDB lineage: Bacteria > Chloroflexota > Dormibacteria > Dormibacterales > Dormibacteraceae > CF-161. Next base: position 3,836 of record JBKPCH010000141.1, on the reverse strand, counting down.
AAGTTCCCGGCGGCGGATCGCCGGAGCATGCGTCTAAGCTTTCCGCCATGCCGGCAGCCGCGCCCGACGGCATCCTCGACGTGACCGGGGGACGGCCGCTCCGGGGCTGCGTCTCCATCGGCGGCTCCAAGAACGCCTCACTGCCGATCATGGCCGCGTCCATGCTCACGGCGGAGCCGGTCCGGCTCCACAATGTCGCCCGCGTCGCCGACACGGACAGCATGGCCGCCATCCTGGCCGAGCTCGGCGTCGGCGTGGAGTCCCGGGGCCCGGGCAGGCTGCTGATCACGGCAGCCGACGTCGTGGGCGACGTGCCCGCCGACCTGGGCCGGCGCATGCGGGCCTCGATCGTGCTGCTGGGCGCCCTCATCTCGCGCGTGGGGGCCGCTCGCCTGCCCAAGCCGGGCGGCGACCAGATCGGCGCCCGCCGCGTCGAGCAGCACGTCCGCGGGCTGCGCGCGATGGGCGCGGACGTGACCGAGACCGCGACCGAGTTCGTCGCCCGGGCTCCGGGCGGGCTGCGCGGCGCCCGCGTCGTGCTCGACATGCCGACCGTGACCGGCACCGAGAACATCATCATGGCGGCCGTGCTGGCCGGCGGCCGCACCGAGATCTACAACGCCTCGCGCGAGCCGCACGTGCAGGACCTCTGCCGCTTCCTGTGCTCGATGGGGGCGCGGATCGAGGGCGCCGGCACGGACGAGATCGTGATCGAGGGCGTTTCCAGCCTGCGCGGCACCGAGCACAGGGTCATCCCCGACTACCTGGAGGCCGGCACGTACGCGATCGCCGCTGCCGCGGCCGGCGGCGACGTCGTCCTGGAGGACGGCCCGGCCCACGACCTGCCCTCCGTGCTACTGAAGCTGCAGGAGGCCGGCGCCGAGGTGGAGGCCGGCGGCGGCCGGATCCGGGTCCGGCGCGACCCGGCCCGGCCGCTGCGTCCAGTGGACCTGTGGACGTGGGCCCACCCGGGCTTCCCGACCGACCTGCAGCCGCAGTACGTTGCGCTCATGACGCAGGCGGCGGGCACGGCCATCATCACGGAGCCGCTCTACGACAACCGGTTCCAGCACGTCGTCGAGCTGATGCGGATGGGCGCCCGGATCACCACCCAGGGGCGGGACGCGTTCGTCCGCGGCCCGGCCCGCCTGCACGGCACCGACGTGACCGTGCCCGACATCCGGTCCGGCGCGGCGCTGGTCATCGCCGCCCTCTGCGCCAGCGGGACGACGGAGATCGCGGAGGCGTGGCACATCGAGCGCGGGTACGAGGACATGCCGGCCAAGCTGCGCGCGCTCGGCGCGTCCGTCGAGCGGCGCGGTCCCGGCGTCGTCACCGGCCAGCCGGCGCTCCGAGGCGCCCCGTAGGCAGGTCTCCGGCCTGCATCTAGGTGTTCGCAAAGAAGATCGGCATCGACCTGGGCACGTCGAGCATGCGGACCTACGTGCGCGGCGAGGGCATCGTGATCGACGAACCGAGCGTGGCCGCGATCGAGCCCGACGGGGGAGGGCTGCTGGCGGTGGGGCGCCAGGCGGTGGAGCTGGCCCGGCAGGCGCCGCGCTCGATCCGCCTGGTGCGCCCGGTTCGGGAGGGTTCGATCGCCGACCTGCCGGTGGCCGAGCGCGTGCTCAAGCACCTGGTCTCGAAGGCCCAGGGCCGGCAGCGGCTGTTCCGGCCGGAGGTCATGATCTGCGTCCACGCCGCGGCCGGCGGCGATGACCGCCGGGCGCTGATCGGGGCCGCGATGGCCGCGGGCGCCCGCCAGGCGTGGCTCATCGAGGCGCCGCTGGCCGCCGCACTGGGCCTCGGCCTGCGCGTCGCGGAGGCGACACCGCATGCCGTCTGCGACCTGGGCGGCGGCACCACCCAGGCCGCCGTGATCTCGCTGTCGGGCGTGGTGGCGGCCCACGTGGTCCCGGTCGGCGGCGAGCGGCTGGACGCCGCCATCGCCGCCATGGTCCGGGAGCGCCACGGCCTGCCCATCGACGGCGCCGCGGCGGAGGCGCTCAAGCTGGAGCTGGGCTCGGCGCTGCCCGTGACGGAGGAGCGGACCGCCGAGGTGCGCTGGGGCGACGGCCCGCCGGCGACGGTCAGCACCCGGGAGATCACCGAGGCGATCCAGCCGCCGCTCGAGGCGATGGCCGCCGCGGTGCGCCACGTGCTGGCCCAGACCCCGGCGCCGCTGGCGTCGCAGGTGGCGTCCAGGGGCTTCGTCCTCACCGGCGGCGGAGCGCTGCTGCGCGGGATCGACGGCTACCTGGCGGCGGCGACGGGCGTGCCGGCCCGGGTGGCGGCCGACCCGCGCACCTGCGCCGTCCGCGGCACGCGGCGGGCGCTGGGCGAGTACGAGGTGCTGCACCGCCGGCAGCTCTACATGCGGTGACGGGCTGAGCGGCCTGCACGTCGCCGTCGACGGCTCGGGCCTGGCCCGGCCCCTGGCGGGTGTCGGCACGTACACGCGCGAGATCCTGCGGGCCCTGGCCGCCGAGGCGCCGGACGGCCGGTTCACGGTCTACGTCCCCGACGGGGCGGGGCTGGCCGGCCCCGCCAGCGACGCCATCGCGCTGCGCCGGCCACCGGCCGTCCGGCTCGTCGGCCGCCACCTCCTGTGGCCGGCGGCCCTGCGGCGCCTGCGGGCGGACCTGTACTTCGGGCCCGCCGGACAGGTGCCGCTGGCGGGCGCCGGGGCGCCGGCGGTGCTGACGGCGCACGACATGGCGATCTACCGGCACCCGGAGTGGTTCCCGGGCGGCCAGGGGCTGAGCGTGCGCCTGGTCGTGCCGCGCTCCATGCGCCGGGCGCGGGCGGTCGTGGCGGTGTCGCGCAGCACGGCTGCGGACGTCGCCGAGCTGTTCGGCGTCGAGGCGGCCCGGCTCTCGGTGGTGCCGGAGGGGGTGTCCGGCCGGTACCGGCCGCTCGACGGCGGCGAGCGGGAGGCGGCGCGCCGGCGCCTGGCCCTGCCGGACCGGTTCGTGCTGTTCGTCGGGACCATCGAGCCCCGCAAGAACCTGGTGACGCTGCTGGAGGCCTGGTCGCGGATGCGCGAGCGGCCGGCGCTCGTGCTGGGCGGGGCCTGGGGGTGGGGGTACGAGCCCGTCCGGGAGCGGCTGGCGCGGCTCGGCCCGGACGTGCGGCCGCTGGGCCCGGTCCCCGCCGAGGACCTCCCGGACCTGTACGCGGCGGCCACGTGCCTGGCGCATCCGGCCTGGTACGAGGGCTTCGGCCTGACGCCGCTGGAGGCGATGGCGTCCGGGACGCCGGTGGTGGCCTCCGGGGCGTCGTCGCTGCCCGACGTGGTCGGCGACGCTGGCCTCCTCGTCGACCCGGCTGACGTCGAGGGCTGGACCGCCGCGCTGGAGCGGGTGTGCGGCGACGCGGAGGAGCGGGGACGCCTGCGCCGGCTGGGCCTGGCCAGGGCGGCGGAGTTCACGTGGGCCCGGGCGGCCCGCGAGACGTGGCGGATCATGCGGGCCGCCGCCGGCTGAACGGCGCGGCGGGCCAACCGCCGGCCCTCACCGCGGTGGCCCGTGAGCCGAGACGCCCCCGTGGGCGCAGCTGTCCCCGCCCCCGCCCTCCCAAGGGGGGCGGGCCCCAGGGTACGGGCCGGCGGCCGAGGGGTCAACACGAGTGGTAAAGGTCGCCGAGGCTGTGGCCACAGTCGTTCGCGCCGGGTCCTCCGTGCGGCAGAGACCTCTTCGGCCTCGAACGAGGTCGCTGCGACTGTCTCTTATACACATCTGACGCTGCCGACGAGGAGCGTGGGGGGGGGGGGGGGGGGGGGGGGGGGGGGGGGGGGGGGGGGGGGGGGGGGGGGGGGGGGGGGGGGGGGGGGGGGG
>JBKPCH010000140.1:0-9777 GCA_046727275.1 Candidatus Dormiibacterota bacterium | reverse complement strand
CTGAAGCTCTCCTTGCCGATCGTCACCTGGCGCTCCTGCATCACCTCGAGCAGCGCCGACTGCACCTTGGCCGGGGCCCGGTTGATCTCGTCGGCCAGCAGCAGGTTGCAGAAGACGGGGCCGATCTCCGTCGTGAACTCGGCCCGGGCCGGGTTGTAGATCCGCGTGCCGACCAGGTCGGCCGGCGCCAGGTCCGGCGTGAACTGGATGCGGCCGGCGCTGCCCCCCAGCACCTGCGCGAAGGCCTTGACGGTCGCGGTCTTGGCCAGCCCGGGCACGCCCTCCAGGAGGACGTGGCCGCCGGCCAGGAGGGCGACCAGGAGACGCTCCAGCATCCGGTCCTGGCCGACGATCAGGCGCTTCACCTCGAAGAGCACCTGCTCGACCGGGGCGGGCACGCGCGCCGCGAGCTCCTGCGGCCGGGGCTGGTGGCGCACGGCGGGCGGCGTGGCGCCCGGAGGCCGGCTGGCGGCCGGCGGCGGGGAAGGGTACGGCTGCGTCAAGTCACTCTCCTCGGTCAACTGTGCCGCTCACCTGCCTGCGGGCCGCTCGCCCAGGGTGAGGCTGACGGTCTTCGTGGTCCCGTCCGGCAGCGCGGCCGCCACCGACACCGTGTCGCCCGGCTTGAAGTTCGACAGTACCTCGCCCAGCGACGTGCTGTCCGTGACGGCCTTGCCGTTCACGCCGGTGATCGTCCAGCCGGCCTTGATGCCGGCCCTGTCCGCCGGGCTGCCGGCGGTCACGTCGCCCACGCTGGCGCCAGCGCCGTTCGGGGCGTCGCCGGTCGTGATCCCCAGGAAGGCCCGGCCCGTATGCGTCACCTGCCCGGTCGAGGTCAGCTGCTTCGCGATGTCGACGACCTGGTTGCTGCGGATGGCGAACCCGATGCCCTGGGAGCTCTCGCCCGCCCCCAGCGTGGGGATGCCCACCACGTGGCCCGCGATGTCCACCAGGGCCCCGCCCGAGTTGCCGGGGTTGATGGCCGCGCTGGTCTGGACCAGGTCGTTCAGCGTGACGCCGTTGCCCTCGGGCACGGACCGGCCGGTCGCGCTGACGATGCCCTGGGTCACGCTGCCCGTGAGGCCGAGGGGGCTGCCCACGGCCAGCACGACGTCGCCGACATGGAGCTGCGAGGAGTCGTCGAAGGTCGCGGCCTTGAGACCCTCGGCGCTGGCCACCCTGACCACCGCCAGGTCGTTCTGGGGATAGGTGCCCACCAGGCTCGCCTGGTAGCGGTGCCGGTCGGAGGTCGAGACGGTGAAGGTGCGCGCGCTGCCGACCACGTGGGCGTTGGTGACGACGTCGCCCTGCGCGTCGAGCACGATGCCCGAGCCGAGGCCCTTCGCCGTGTCGATCTGCACGACGGACGGCGTGACCGCGTCGACCAGCTGGCGGAGGTCGTTCTGGAACTGGGCGAGGCCGCCGCTGAGGGCGGCCGACGAGGCCGGCGTCTTGCTGGTGCTGATGGCCGGGCTGCGGCCCTGCCCGGACGTGCCAGCGGTGGAGGCGGCACCCCGGACGCCGGACAGCCCGCACCCGGCCACGGCGAGCAGGGCTGCGAGGGCGATGCCGGCCCTCGTCAGGCGGCCGATGCGGTTCACGCGACCGAGCCTACTGAGGCAGGCTTAGAACTGGCTTGGAGCCGGCCCCTCCGCCTGGCAGCCTTCATCGCATACTCTGTATACAGTCACGGCCGGCCCAGTGGAGGGTGGAGATGCGAGGAGTCTCGAGGCGTACGTTCATCGGTGGCGCGGCCGGCGCCGTCGGCGCTGCCGCGCTGGGCCCGGAGGTCTGGGCGGCGGGCACCCCCGGCGCCAGCCGGGCGGCCGCGCCCGCGCTGAACGACACGATGACCACGGACGCGGCCTGGGACGCCTTCCTGGGCACCCTGGATCCCGTGTGGACCCACGTGCCGACCACCTTCTACCAGGGTGCGTTCCTGGGCAACGGCGGCCTGGGCGCGGCCGTCTACCAGACCGGCACGGCGAAGCGGCTCTCGCTCCGGCTCGGGGACAGCCGCGTCCGCGACCACCAGGGCACGGGCGGCACCAACTTCGGCAGCGCCCGGCTGCCCATCGGCGACCTGACGCTGAGCACGGCCGGGGACGTGTCCGCGGTCGCCCTCCGCCTGTCGCTGTGGAACGCCGAGCTGTCGGGGACGGTGACCACCACCCGCGGCGTGCTGAGCATCCGCGTCTACGCGCACGCCACGCGTGACGTGATCGTCTGCGCGGTCGTACCGGTCTCCGGCTCCGAGACGGTCGCCTGGACGTTCACCCCCGCCCCGGCCCGCAGCCCGCGCCTCGACTTCAAGCCCGCGCCCGGCGGACTGAAGACGAACCCCAAACCCGCCGTGACCAGCGGCGCGACCGGGGGCATCTGCACGCAGAACCTCGCCGCCGGCGGGCAGACGGTGACCGGGTGGCAGCTGCGGACCGAGGCGGACGGCGCGACGCGCACGCTGCTGGCGACCGTCGCGCACACCTTCCCGGGCACCACCGCGGGCACGGTCGCCGCGTCCAGCCTGTCGGCCGCGAGCAGCTTGACGCTCGACCAGCTCACGGCCGAGCACCGGTCGTGGTGGCACGCCTTCTACCCGAAGAGCTTCCTGACCCTCCCCGACACCCGGCTGCAGGGCTTCTACTGGATCCAGCTCTACAAGATGGCCAGCGCCACCCGGCGCGACCGCCCGGTGCTGGGCACCTGCGGGCCCTGGCTGGAGAAGACGCCGTGGCCCGGCACGTGGTGGAACCTCAACGTCCAGCTGGAGTACTGGCTGCTCAACACCACCGGCCACGCGGAGCTGGACTCGCTCTCGGCCTCCCTCGACAGGTACCGCGCCAACCTCGTGAGCAACGTCGGGTCGGCGTACCGGGCCGACTCCATGGGGATGGCCCGGACCAGCCAGGAGGACCTCAAGACCGGCACCGTGGCCGTTCCCGGCGGCAGCGGCGACCCCGAGGTCGGCGACCTGACCTGGGCGCTGCACAACGCCTGGCTGGCCTATCGGCACAGCATGGACGACACCGTGCTGGGGAACCTCGTCTTCCCGCTGCTGCGGAAGGCGATCAACTACTACCTCCACTTCCTGGCGAAGGACTCGTCGGGCGTCTACCACCTGCCGAAGACGTTCTCGCCCGAGTACGCCTCGACCCGCGACTGCAACTACGACCTGGCGCTGATCCACTGGGGCTGCTCGACGCTGCTGGCCGCCAACCAGCGGCTGGGGCTGAACGACCCGCTGGCGGCGAAGTGGCAGGACGTGGTGGCCCACCTGGTCGCGCCGCCCCAGGACGCCACGAACGGCTTCTGGATCGGGGCGGACGTGAAGCTCACCTCGTCCCACCGGCACTACTCGCACCTGCTGTGGTTCTACCCGCTGTACCAGCTCGACGTGACCACCGGCAGCGCCAACAGGACGGCGCTGACGAGGTCGCTCGCCCACTGGCTCGGCTTCACCGGCGCCCAGCAGGGCTACACGTTCACCGGCTCGGGCTCGATGTACGCGGTGCTCGGCAGCGGCGATGCGGCGCGCACTCAGCTCGGCACGCTGCTCGACAGGTTCGTCCAGCCCAACACCATGTACAGGGAGGCGGGACCGGTGATCGAGACGCCGCTGTCCGGGGCGCAGACGATGCACGACATGGTCCTCCAGAGCTGGGGCGGCACCATCCGCGTCTTCCCCGCCGTGCCCTCGACCTGGGCCGACGTGACGGTCCACAACCTGCGCACCGAGGGCGCCTTCCTGGTCAGCGCCGCCCGCCGGGCGGGCCACACGCAGTTCGTCCGCGTCAAGAGCCTGGCCGGCGAGCCGTGCCGGGTGGCGCCGGGCGACCTGCCAGCCCCCTTCGACGTGCAGCCGCTGTCAGGCGCCGGCGCGGTGACGTGGCAGCAGAACGCCGACGGCACGCTGCAGCTCGGCCTCGCCCGCGGCGACGACGTGGTCATCGTCACGAAGGGCGCGACGCCGGACCTGACGATCGCCCCGGTCCCCGGCGACGGCAAGCGCCACTGGGGGCTGCCCTAGGGCGCCCTGGGTGGTGCGGGCGGTGGGACTCGAACCCACATGGTCTGGGACCCGGACTTTTTAAGAGTCCTGCGTCTGCCGTTTCGCCACACCCGCGTTCTCTTGTCTCAGAGGAAAGGCTGCGACACCTGCGCCAGCCGGTCAAGGTGCTCGCTGGTCAGCACCAGGTTCAGCGCGCCCACGCTGTCGTCGAGCTGCTCCGGCCGCGACGCGCCCACGATCGGCGACGTCACGTCCGGCTGCGCCAGCAGCCACGCCAGCGCCACCTGCGCCGGGCTGGCGTCCAGCGCCGCCGCGACCTCCTGGACGGCCTCGGCGACGTCGAACATACGGTCCGACCAGTACCTGCGCTGGTACATGCGGCCGTAGTCGCCCCAGCCGAACCGGGAGTCGGCGGGCGGCTCCTGGCCCCGGTGGTACCTCCCGGTCAGCATCCCGGCCCCCAGCGGGTTGTAGGGCACCACGCCCATGCCCGCCGCGCGGCACAGCGGCAGCAGGTCCCGCTCGTAGACGCGGTTGAGCAGGTTGTAGCGCGGCTGCAGGACCGCGACGCGGGCCAGCCGCCGGTCGGCGGCGACGCTCATCGCCAGCCCGAGCTGCCACGCCTCGAAGTTGGACAGGCCCAGGTAGTGCACCTTTCCGGCCTGGACCAGCCGGTCCAGCGCCTCCAGCGTCTCCTCGAGCGGCGCGGCGGTGTCCGCGTGGTGCAGGTAGTAGACGTCCAGCCGCTCGACCTGGAGCCGGCGCAGCGAGGCCTCGCAGGCCTCGATGACGTGCTTGCGGCTGCCGCCCTCGCCGTTCGCGCCCGGGCCGACCCGGTTGACGCACTTGGTGGCGACCGTGAAGGGGCCGCCGCGGCGCTTCAGCCAGCGGCCCACGATCTCCTCGGTCCGGCCCCACGTCTCCGGGGACGGGGGCACGGGGTACACGTCGGCGACGTCGAGGAACTCGAAGCCCAGGTCGGCCGCCCGGTCCATGACCGCGAAGGCGGCGCTCTCGTCCAGCTGGCTGCCGAAGATCATGGTGCCCAGGCAGAGCCGGCTGACGCGCAGCCCGCTGCGGCCCAGCGTGACGCTCTCCATTCAACCTGGAGGATAGCGGGCCGGCCGCGTGCGCTGGCATCATGGCGATGACCTCGTGCCACCCCCCGCCGCGGACCGGCTCCGATGAAGGTCAGCTGGGACCGCTTCGAGAAGGCGGTCCAGCAGGCCATCGACTCGATTCCCGAGGGCTACCAGCCGTACCTCGAGGAGATCGAGTTCGTGATCGCGGCCCGCTCGAAGGAGGGCCTGCTGGGCCTCTACGAGGGCGCCGGCGCGCTGGAGGGGGCCGGCTACCCGGCCCGCATCACCATCTTCAAGGCCGAGCACGAGGCCGCCGCCGACACCTGGGACGAGCTGGTCGAGGAGGTGCGGCGCACGGTGCTGCACGAGGTCGGCCACCACTTCCTGATGGACGAAGGCGAGATGCCGTACTGAGCGGCGGAATTCGGCTCAGCGCAGCCTGGGGTCGAAGGCGTCGCGGACGGCGTTGCCGAACATGTTCGTGCAGAGCACCGTCACGAAGATGCACAGGCCCGGGAGGACGACCAGCCAGACCGAGTGGTAGAAGTACTGCTGGGCGTTGCCGAGCATGTTGCCCCAGCTGGGGACCGGAGGCTGGATGCCGAGGCCCAGGTACGAGAGCGCCGCCTCGATCAGGATGACCTGGCCGACTGCGAGGCTCGCGGCCACGATCACCACCGGCAGGGCGTTGGGCAGGACGTGGCGGACCATGATCCTGGCGTCGCTGGCCCCGATGGAACGCGTCGCGAGGACGAACTCCCGGTTCTTGAGCGAGAGCGTCTCGGCGCGTACCAGGCGGCTCACGTTGCCCCAGGCGACGAGCGCGATGATGCAGGACAGCGTCACGGCGTTGGGCCTGAGCAGGCTGGTGACGAGGATGAACAGGAAGATCGAGGGGATGGCGAGGAGGGTGTCGACCAGCCTCATCAGGACGTTGTCCAGCCACCCCCTGCCGAAGCCCGCCACGATGCCTATCGCGCCCCCTACCGTCAGCGACAGCGCCACCGTCAGAAAGCCGACGGTGAGCGAGATCCGGGCTCCGTAGACGAGCCGCGTCAGCGTGTCGCGGCCGAGCTCGTCCGTCCCGAGCCAGTGAGCGCGGCTCGGTGGCTGGAACAGGCTGGTCAGGTCCTGGTCCGCATAGCCGTAGTGGGTGATGTACTGCGAGATCAGGGGCGCGCAGACCGCGATGATCCCCAGGAACACGACGACCAGCCCGCAGAAGAGCCCGATGCGGTCGCCCCGCACCCGCTCCCACGACTCCTGCCAGTAGCTCCTGGACGGCCGCGGCGCTATCTCGAGACGATCGAGGGGGACCGCGATCTCCTCGATCCGCGTCGGCCCGATCGTCATGAGTAGCGGATCCTGGGGTCGAGCACGGCGTACAGGACGTCCGCCAGCAGGTTCCCGACCAGGACCAGGAGCGCGACCAGCGTCGTGATGCCCATCACGGTCGTGAAGTCGAAGGCCTTCGCCCGTTCGTACGCCAGCAGCCCCACCCCGGGCCAGCCGAAGACGACCTCCACCACCAGCCCGCCGGCCACCAGCCCGGGCAGCTCGAGGCCGATCAGCGTGACGAGGGGCACGATGGCGTTGCGCAGGGCGTGGACGTACAGCACCCTGCGCTCGTTCATGCCCTTTGCCCTGGCGGTCCTGACGTAGTCCTGGGAGAGCACCTCGAGCATGCTGGAACGGGTGAACCGCGACCACACCGAGAGGTAGAAGAAGCTCAGCACCGTGGCAGGCATGACGAGGTGGGCGAGCAGGTCGAGCGGGTCGCCCCCTCCGATCGTGCTCTGCTGGCCCCCCGAGGGCAGCCACGGCAGCCCCCACGCGTGGAAGGAGACCGAGAAGACCAGGATCAGCATCAGGCCCAGCCAGAACTGCGGGATCGCGAAGCCGGCCACTGACACCCCGGTGAGAGCGTGGTCGAGCCTGCTCCCGCGCCGGAGCGCGCCGGTCACCCCCAGGGGGATGGAGATCAGGACCCCCAACAGGATGGCCGCCAGGGTGAGCTCGAGGCTCGCCGGGAGGCGCGCGGCGATGTGTGTGAGCACGGGGGTCCCGTCGAGCATCGAGCGGCCGAAGTCGCCGTGCAGCAGGCCGGTGACCCACTGCCAGTACTGGACGTAGATGGGCTGGTCGACCCCCAGCTGGTGCCGTATGCGCGCGACGTCCTCGGGCCTCAGGTTGGGGTCGAGGTCGAGTCCCGGCACGTAGCTCCCGGCGGTCACCTTCATGAGCAGGAAGGTCACCGTCGTCACCCCGATGACGACGGGGACCGCTGCCAGCAGGCGCCGGAGGGCGTACTTGGCCAGCACGGCGCGCTACTTCTTCGGCTCGACCCAGACGTCCTTCATGTACGGGCTGCTCCCGTAGCCGTAGAGCCAGAACGTTCCCAGGTTGTAGTTGTGGACTCGCTTGTTGACGCCGTAGATGCCGTTCGGGTAGCAGAGGATGCAGGTGGGCAGCTCGTCGGCCATGAGGTTCTGGACCTGGTAGTAGAGGTCCTTGCGCTTGCTCTTGTCCACGGTCGCGACCGCATCGTCGAGGAGCTTGTCGACCTGCGCGTTCTTGTAGAGCCCTCCGTTGTTGCCTCCCACGGCTGTTGCCCTGGAGTGCCAGAGGTTGGACTGGTCCGGGTCCCCGAACGGCTGCAGCGAGAAGCCGATGAACATGACCCCGAACTGGCGGGTCTTGGTCAGGTTGTCGGAGAGCAGCCCCAGGTTGGCCATGTTGTTGATCTGCGCGTCGACCCCGATCTTCTTCCACTGCTCCTGGATCACCTGCAGGTTCTTGACGCGCGTCGAGTTGTCGGCGTTGGTCACGAGGTCGAAGCCGAGCTTCTGGCCCCCCTTCTCACGCACGCCTCCGGAGCCCATCTTCCAGCCGGCGGCGTCCAGGAGGTCGCCCGCCTTCTTGGCATCGAACGGGTACTTCGGCTTGACGTCCTTGTTGAAGGCCCAGGAGGTGTTCGGCTCGATCGAGTCGGCGACGGTCGCCTGGCCGAAGTACGCCGCCTGGACCAGCGCCTTCCGGTCGAGGCCGTACACGAGTGCCTGTCGCACCGCCTTGTCCTGGAAGATCTGCCCGGCCGCCTTGGCCGAGTCGAGCTGGTAGATGAACTCGTCGAAGCCGAACGTCGGGAAGCTGAGCACGTTCAGGTTGGACTGGGCCTTCGCCTCGTCGTAGCTCGACGGGTCGAGTCGTCCCACGTCGATCTCGCCGGTCTTCAGCTGCTGCAGAACGGCAACCGCGTCCGGCACCTTCTTGTAGGCCCACGTGTCCAGCTTGACGGCACCGCGGAAGTACTTGTCGTTGCGGGCGAGGATGAGCTTGTCACCCTTGGTCCAGCTCTGGAACTTGAACTTGCCGCCGCTGATGGGCGGCCCCGAGTTGATGTCGTCCGTGTTCAGCTGCACGCCGGTCTTGCCCGCGACCAGCCGCTTGGGGACGATCACCATCACGACGCCGAGGTAGTAGATGAGGGGGGCGAAGGTGGTGGTGGCCTGGACGACGATGTTCCCGCCCTGCGCCGTCACGCTCTTGATGTAGCGCTTGGTCAGCGGACGGGTGTTGCCGAGCAGGCCTTCGTACTTGGGGTCGTAGTACAGCTCGAACGTGGCCACGACGTCGTCCGGCGTCAGGGGAGAGCCGTCCGACCACTTGAGGTCGTCCCTGAGCTTGAAGGTGTAGGTCAGCCCGTCCGCGGATACGTCGGGCACCTTCTGGGCGAAGTTGGGCTGGAGGTTGCCCTTGTCGTCCACAGTCAGCAGGCCCTCGAAGAGCAGCCGGTTGGCGATGTTGCTGTAGACGTCGCTGGACCGGACGGGCAGCAGGTAGCTGGGCTCGGTCGACCAGCCTTCGATCAGGGTCCCGCCGTTCTGCGGCGTGACGGTGCTCTGCTGGGCCGGGTTGCCGCAGGCCTCCAGCAGCTCGACGCCGCCGGCCATGAACGCGCTGAACGCGAGCGCGCCTCCCATCCCCCGCAGGAAGTCCCGCCTCGACCAGTGGTCGAGGAACCGCTCGAACGCCTGGAAACCATCCGCTTCGCGCTCGCTGCTGGCCATTCAGAGTCCTCCCCTTTTGTCTTACCTCACCGGTACGTATTATGCGGCCCGCCTGAATAGCAATCGAAGCTGAAGTTTGTCAGGCCCTTTCGAGCGTTCTCGACTATCCCTCCCCGGAGCGCCGGGCAACGCGCGGGCGGGCCGCCGGGGCGGCCTGCGGGACCGCCGGCGAGGCCGCCGCCTCCGGCACCTCGATCTCCAGCCAGATGCCCTCGTGCAGGCGGTTGAGGATCCCCGCCACCAGCGCCGCGCTCAGCGCGCCGACCACCGCGTTCAGCAGCCCCACCAGCAGGCCGCAGGCCGGGACCACGAGCCACCAGTCGTCCCGCACCGCCTGCAGCAGCCCGATCTGCTCGCCCAGGGGCAGCAGCTCCTCCGTCACGCCCAGGGTGAAGCCGAGCTGGCGGTGCCAGTCCAGCACCGCCCCCGAGAACCAGGCCAGCAGCGCGCCCACCAGGCAGCCCAGGAACAGCCCGGCCACGAACCCCGTGATCGCCCCGCCGAGGACCAGCGGCAGCGCCGGCAGCCGGCGCAGGCGGACGATCACGCCGGCTGCCCCCGCCGCCGGCCGCCGGCCAGGAGCAGGACGGCCACCAGGCCCAGCAGCACGGTGGGC
>JBKPCH010000139.1:0-15852 GCA_046727275.1 Candidatus Dormiibacterota bacterium | reverse complement strand
GCGGACACGCCCAGGTTGCGGGCGGCCGCCGGGCCCTGGTTGGCCTGCTCCAGGACGCGCAGGGGGCAGGGGAGCCGGAACGCGCGGGCCATCTCCACCGTCCCGTCGTCGCCGCCGTCGGAGACGACCAGCACTTCAAGGGCGTCCGGCGGCCAGTCCTGGGCGCGCAGCGCGGTGAGCACCCGCTCCAGCGACGCCCGGCGCTGGTAGGTCGGGATGACGACGCTGAAGGCGGTGGCGGTCATCGGAGCGCCACCCGCGGGAGGGAGCGCTTCTCCGCCGCCACGGCCGCCAGCAGGTCGAAGATCGCATTGCAGTTGCGCCGGGCGTCGTGGTCGCGCAGCGCCGCGACCAGGCCCTGGCGGCCCATCGCGCTGCGCAGCGCCGGGTCCCGAAGGAAGCGGCCCAGCGCCAGGGCCAGGTCAGGGGGCGAGGCGGGCGGCACCAGGAGGCCGGTGACGCCGTGCTGGACCATGTCGCCAACGGCGCCCATCTGCGTGGCGATCACCGGCAGCCCGCACGCCATCGCCTCCTCGATCACCTGCCCGAAGCAGTCGCCGCGGGTGGGCAGTACGAAGACGTCCGCCTGGCGGTACAGGTCGACGAGCGCCGGCGACTGCGGCCGCAACCCGGCGTGCACGCGGATGCCGGGCCGGCCGGCCAGCGCGGGCGGGGCCGACCCGGTGACGAGGTCGAGCTCGACCTCGCTCCCCAGCACACGCACTGCCTCGATCAGGTCGCCGCCGCCCTTCCGCTCGAAGTCGCCGCCGACGAACAGCACCCGCGGCGGGCCGGGCCGGCGGACCGTGCCCGGTCGGAACAGGCTGGTGTCCACGCCGGGGTGGATCACCGTGACCTTGCCTACGGGAACGCCGTAGTCCCGCACGAGCGAGTCCCTGGCCCACCGGGACCAGGTGACCAGGCCGCTGGCGCCGAGGAGGACGCGCCGGTTGACGTCGCGCTTGAGCCGCTCCACGAAGGCCGCCTGGCGGTGGTGCCCGTAGGCGAGGCCCAGCTCGTCGAAGTTGGCCGGCGTGGCGTCGAGCGAGACGACCGCCGGCACCTCGCGCATCAGGGGGCCCGACAGCAGCGAGACGACCTGCGTGTGGATGAACACCGCGTCGAGCGGTCCCTGGCGCAGCCGGCGCCGCAGCTCGCTGCGGGCGGCCAGGCTCCCGCGCAGAGACCAGTTGCGGAGTCCTGGCAGGTGGCGCATCGGGCCTCCCGCGCGGTCGTACTCCACGCCGATCACGGTCGCGTCGATGTCCGCCCGTCGGGCCAGGGCCCGCTCGACGTTGCGCGCGTGCGCGACGTGGCCGAGCGAATGCTCGAGCACGAGGGCGAGGCGAAGCTGGCCCGCCACCTACGGCACCAGCCTTACCAGCGCGATGCCCGTGGCCGGCAGGACCAGCGCGCTGGCCGCCGACGCCATCGGCGTCCCCTCGATGCTGCCCGAGCCCGCCGCCACCCTGAACGCGGTGGCGGTGTACGCGCGGGAGCTGGTCAGGCCCAGCGACACGGTCGCCGGGCCGGAGAGCGACTCGTTGGCCAGGACCACGTCCACCTCCCCGGTGTCGGAATGACGGGAGGCGAACGCCGCCACCCTGGAATCGCTCGGAGTCACACGCAGCGAGCGGTCGCCGAACGTCGCGCCGTGACCGTCGTAGTTGCGGTAGAGGCGGAAGGCCGCCCCGGCCGGGCTGTCCGGCGGCGGGTACGTCCAGTAGGCCGCCAGGTCCACGCCCTCGCGTCCGAGGACGCCCAGGGCCTCCGCCTCGGCGACGGCGCCGCTGGCCGTCTTCTCGCCCCCGAAGCTGTACTCGGTGATCGCCAGCCCGGTGCCCGGGTAGCTCTGGGCGATCCACTGCCGGAGGCGGGGGATCAGCATGACGTTCGTCCCGATCCACGACTCGTCCTGGTAGGACGGGTCGAACAGGCTGCGTACGGAGCGGATGCGGCGGGCCTGGGTGTCCGGGTCCGCCGCGTTCGAGTAGACGCCCTGCGCCTGCGGGTAGTAGTGCACGTCCAGCAGGTCCACGCTTCGGCTGCCCCGTTCGGCGTCTGCACGGGCCAGCTGCTGGAGCCACCAGGGCAGGAACGGCTGGTCGCCGTGGCGCATGCGGTCGGCGTGCGTCGCGAAGGCGTCGTCGCCGCGGTCGAGGTCGGAGTACACGTAGCCGGTCCAGCCCCAGACGTCGGGGCCCAGGATCCTGGCCCCCGGGTCCTGCGCCCGGACCATGGTGGCGTACTCCTCGAAGTTGGCCAGCATGTCGTCGTAACCCATCCGGACCGGGTGCACGTCGGTGTGCGTGGTCGACCAGAGGTCGGGCTCGTTGTCCATGGCGTAGTAGCCCGCGCCGCCGAAGTGGCCGACCAGGTGGTGCACCCAGGCGTCCTGGTAGACGGCGGGCGCGCGCGGGTCCGGCGGGTCCCGCGGTGGCCCCGGCGAGCGGGCGTGGGAGGGGACGCTGGTGGCGGCGCGGTTCGCGGCGGGGCTGTAGCCGGCGGTCGCGTCCGAGCCGGGCCGCACGGGGGGCCCGCCCTGCGCCGGCACGCCGGTTGACCGCGTCCCGTTGTCGTCGTTGCGGGCCACCCAGCCCAGGGTCGGCACGGTCATGAGGGGGGTGGCGCCGGTCTCCCGGGCGGCGGCGACGAAGTCGTCGGCCGCCGAGCCGCCCCTGCCGGTGTAGTTGCCGTTCCGGAACTCCCAGTCCCGGCTGGCGTTCCAGGCGTGCCCGTTGGCCCAGTTGTAGCGGCTGGACGGGTTGCCGCCCCAGCGGTCCAGCGTCGCGCCGAGCTGCCGGAGGACCGTCGCGTCGGCGCCCGCCACGCCGTAGACGAGCGGGCTGATCGGGTGGCCGGCGTCCGCCGGGTCCAGCCGGATGGAGACGGCTCCCGGCCGTGCCTCGGGTACCAGGGAGATGGGCGCGCCGGGATCCTCGACGAGCACCCAGACGACGATCGAGGTGACGGCCAGGACGCCGGCGAGTGCGCAGCCGAGGAGGACTCGTCTGGTTCGGGTCATGGAAGTGGGGCCATGGTGGGACCGGCGCCTGCTGCGCCTGCCCGGACTGTACAGATGGCGGCGCGGCGCGGGAAATGGGCGCGGCAGCCGGCGGGCGGCGAGCGTCCGGCGGCGACCGGGACGCAGGCCCTACGAGAACCCGGGACAGCGCCCGGGACAGTCCCCCCGCCAGCCCATTCCCCGGGTGGCGGCGAGGGTGAGAGACTGGACCTGATGCTGCGCTTGATCGAGACCTTCTTCCGCCACAGGCTCCTGCTGCTCGGGCCGATCGGGCTGGTCCTGGCAGGAACCGTGGGCTGGGTGCTGGTCCAGCCCCCCATGTACGACGCGTCCGTGCGGATCTGGGCCGAGCGCCAGACGCTGGTGCCGGACCCCAACGACAACCCCTACCTGTCGCCCGCCCAGGAGCAGAGCGCCGTCCTGGCCGAGCTCCTCACCACGAAGTACTTCTGCGCGAAGGTCGGCTGGCGGAGCCAGCTCGCCCAGGACCTGAAGGCCTCCGGCTCGTCCGGCGGCGGGGTGAGGACGCAGCTCATGCGTGCGCTGGGCCTCGCGGGCCCTTCCGGCCCGATGACGGACGCGCAGGCGGAGGACCAGGTCTTCAGCATCCTGTCGGCGTCCACGATCGCCGTCCCCACCGGGCCGGAGATCATCACCCTGACCTTCCGCGGCAGCAGCCCGGCGGCGGCGCAGGCGGTGGCGCAGGCGGTCGCCGACCAGTTCCTGGACGAGTCGCTGGCGAACCAGCGCGTGCAGGCCGACGCGGCGGTCGCGTTCTACCAGAGCCAGGTGCAGCAGACGGCGGCCCAGGTCGCGGTCAGCGACAAGGGCGTGGACGACTACCTGGCCGCCAATCCTGGCCAGCGCGCGGCGGGCGCGGTCCCGGACGCAAAGCTGGCCCAGGTCCGGCGCGACGACGATGCGGCTCGGTCGCGGCTGGCCACGGTCCAGGACAAGCTGGACCAGGCCCGCCTCAGCCGCGCCGGCCTGGATCAGACCGGCGCCAGCGGGCTCCGTGTGCTGGACAAGGCCGAGCTGCCCACGAAGGCCTCCACGTCGAAGAAGACGCTCCTGCAGGCCGGCGGGGTGTCCGTGGTGCTGGCGCTGCTGATCCTGGTGGTCGGCGTTCTCCTGCTGACCTGGCTGGACAGCACGATCCGGCGGCCGCAGGAGGTGGAGGCGATCCTCGACCTGCGCCCGGTCGGAAGCGTCCCCAGAGTGAGCTGACACAGTGGCTGCGCTCTCGCGCCACAATCGAGCCGTGGAGCGACGCCCCGACGACCAGCCCCAGCCGGTCGAACGTCCGGGCCAGCCGGCCGACGGCCAGCCTGGACCCGGGCTGCCGGGACCCGGCCCGCCGGCGCACGGCCAGCCAGGATCCGGGCTGCCGGCGCGGCGCGTCCCGAACGGGAACGTGCCGGCCCGCGGCGTCCCGCCTCCCGAGGTCCAGGCCGAGGAGGTCCCGGCGGACGAGATTCGCATCCCCCGGCAGATGCTGGAGGTGTGCCGGAGCGCGAGCCTGCTGCTCGGCGGCCCGAACCTCCGGCGCCTGGGAGTGACGAGCTCGCTCAGGGGCGAGGGCCGCACGTCCATCGCACTGGCGATGGCGATCGTCCAGCGCGAGGACTACGGCCGGACGGTGGCGCTGGTCGACATGGACCTGGAGAAGCCGATCCTGGCCCGCCACTTCGGGATCCAGCCCTGGCCCGGGCTGGCCGAGCTGACCAGGCGGGAGCGGGCCCCCGAGGACGTCCTGCAGCCCGTCTCCGACGGGCTGTTCGTGGTCGCCGGCGGTGTGCTCGGATCGTCCAGCGCCCGCACGATGACCGATATCGTCAAGTCCGACACCCTGGCCTACCTGGCGCGACACGTCGACGTGATCGTCGCCGACCTGCCGCCGCTGCTGGGCGGCGGTCCCGGCCCGGCCGGCTCGCAGGCGTTCCGCGACCTCCTGCTCGTCATCCGGGCAGGCGTGACCCCGGTGGCCAGGATCAAAGAGGCGACGGAGGACCTGCACGTCACGCCGCACGTGCTGCTGAACGACGCCCACACCGACCTGCCGCGCTGGCTGCGCAAGCTGACAGGACGCTGAGCCGGTGGAGTGGATGGCCGTCCTCGTGGCGGTGTTCCTGTTCCTCGGGCTGCGCGATCGAACCCACGGCGGCTCGACCCACGTCACCGTCCTGGTGGTGACCGCTCTCACGCTGGGGTTCGTCTTCTTCTTCCGACTCGGGCAGTAGCGTGGTGAGCGCGTCCGGCCTGGCCGTCGCGGACGTCGAGCGGACGAGGCGCCTCCAGCTCGTGGCGGCGCTGGCCCTCCTGGTGCTGCTGGCCATCGTGCTGGCGCCGATCGGCGGCACGCTGGCGTACACGGGCCGGGGGTTCGCCATCGCCTTCGTCGCCGCGCTGTTCCTGCCGGTCGTGTTCTGGCGGGTGCCCGCCTCGCCGGTGGTGCTGTTCGCGGCGGCCGCGACGAGCATCGAGCGCTTCGCGGACGTCAACCCGGACGCGATCACGGCCCGGATCCCGCTGTTCAGGAGCTTCGCCGAGACCTCCGGGCTGTCCGGCGTCATCCTGACGCCGATCGAGATCGTGATCGCGCTGGCGCTGCTGATCTGGCTGGCCAAGGGCGTCTCGGAACGGCGCGTCCGGTTCCATGCCTCGCCGTTGGGGATCATGATCATGGTCGTCTTCGGCGTCGCGATCGCGGTGGAGCTGTTCGGCCTGGCGAGAGGCGGCATCTTCCACATCTCGCTCTGGGAGCTCCGCCCGTTCGTGTACCTGGCGACGGCGTACCTGCTCGCCTCCCAGCTCGTCTCGAAGCGGGTGGCCCTGGAGGCGGTGCTCTGGGCCATGATCATCGGCACCGGCCTCAAGGGAATCGAGGGGACCGAACGGGTGATCACCTGGGCCGCCATCGTGCCCAAGCCGGAGGCGATCCTGGAGCACGACGAGAGCTTCTTCTTCTCGTGCTACATCCTGCTCACGGTCTCGCTGTGGCTCTTCGGCAAGCGCGGCTGGCTGCGGCGGGTGGCGATGCTGCTGCTGCCGTTCGTCGTGACCGCGGACCTCGGCAACAACCGCCGCGCGGCCTGGGTCATCCTCCCGGCGGGGCTGCTCGCGCTCGCCGTCGTCTACTACGTCCGGGCCCCGGCGCACCGGTTGATGACCGCGTGGATCGTCGGCGTGCTGATCGTCCTGGGCGCTGGCTACGTGACGGCCTTCAGGAACCAGACGTCGCTGCTCGGCCAGCCGGCGCACGCGATCTGGTCGCAATTCCAGCCCGATCCCCGCGACGCCGCCTCCAACCAGTACCGTCAGCTGGAGAACCTGAACCTGGCCATCGACATCAGGGCTGCGGCCTTCACCGGCACCGGCTTCGGCGTGCCTATCGCGCACCCGATACCGATCTTCGACGCCAGCGGCATCGACCCCCTGATCAATTTCATCCCCCACAACAACGTCCTGTACATCTGGCTGCGGCTGGGCACGCTGGGCTGCGTCGCCTTCTGGTGCCTGGTCGGAGCCGCCATCGTGTCCGCCTGCCGCCTGGCGCGCCACCCGGACCGCGACCTGGCGCTCTTCGGCGCGCTGGGCATGTTCGCCGTGATGGGCTGGCTGGTCGAGGGCTACTTCGACATGGGCATCGTCAGCTTCCGCATCATCCTGCTGATCGGCACGGTCCTGGGGGCGGTGACGGCCGCCCACCGAATGGCCGCGGCCGAGGCGAGGGCGGCGGCCGCGGCGGAGGAGCCGGCGGCCCCGAGGCCGCCGCTGCGGATCCTGCCCCCGGAGGAGCGCCGCCGCCGGCTGATCGCGGAGCCGGCCGCCGCCGCCTCCTCGTCGGGGACGTAGGGCCGGACTGCTCTACAGCAGGTTGCGCAGTACCCCGGGCACCCTCGTCGAGTCGCCCGTCATCAGGAACCCGGTCGGCTTCTCGGCGCCCAGGATCTCCGACACCTCGCGCAGGTCGGCGAAGGTCGTCCGCCGGTGCCGGCCCACCACGACCCGCCAGTCGGCCGACCGCACGAGCGCTGTGGCCTCGCGATGGCCGAGCAGCGGCGGCAGGTCGAGCACGACCCATTGGAACTGCTCGCGGAAGACGTCCAGCATCGACTCGCTGACCAGGACGTGGAACAGCCGGAGGCGGTCGCCGAGGTGCGTGCCTGCAGGGAGGAGCCAGAGCTGGCGGTGCGGGCCGCCGGCGATCAGCCGCAGGCGGTCGCGGCCCTCCAGGTAGTCTGCCAGGCCGGGGGCGGGGGCGACAGACGCCAGGTCCGCCTGGCTGGCGTGCCCGAAGTCCAGGTCCATGAGCAGCACGCGGCCGTCGGCGCGGCTGCGCGCCAGCGTCAGCGCGAGGGCTGCGGCCACCGACGACCGTCCCTCGCCGCGCCGGGCGCTGGACACCGCGATGACGCCCTGGTCCTCCAGCGCCACCATCCGGGCGAGGGCGAGGCGGCAGCGCTCGACGAAGCCCGGGTCGAGCGAAGGCTGGTCCAGCGACTCCACCGGCCGCCGGCGGAACCCCTGCATCTGGTCCAGGCGAACCTCGACCAGGGCGGCCAGGGACTCCCGAAGGCCCTGGGCGCTCAGCGTGAGGCCGCCGCCGGTCACCGCCGTCCCAGCTGCGGCGCCGTGCCCAGCGGCTTGAACTGGCCGGCCCGCCGGACGTCGTGGACGGAGCGGATCCGGGGGTCGCGGCGAGCGATGACGTAGACGAAGAGCGCCTCGGCGCCCAGGATGCCGATCAGCGAGTAGAGGGCGTACTTCACCGCGGGCGAGTGCGTGTCCAGCTGGAAGGGCTTCACGAACGGCTGGTCGACCACGTGGAAGAACGACGACTGGATCGAGAGCGCCGTCTTCGAGCCCTGGACCTGCGCGATCTCGCCCTGGAGGCTCAGGTACCGATCCGTCTTGGACTGGGCCTGGGCGAGCAGCGTGTCGTAGTTAGGGTCGTTGAAGCCGGCGTGGTGCTGGAGCTGGTACGTCTGCGCCTGCCGCACCGCGTCGTCCATGTCCTGCTTGGCCGTGCCGACCTGCGCCTGCAGCGCCGCCTGGGTGACGCTCACCTGGTCCGCGTCGATCGTCTGCACCTCGTGGCCGAACGCGGCGATGATCGCGTCCAGGACCATCCGTCCCCGGTCGGACTGGGTCGTTCGGTAGCTGACGGTGAACAGGTGGCTGCCCTCGGTGGTGACGGTCACCCGCTGCTGCAGGTCGGCGTCGGCGCTGTCCTGCCTGTCGAGGTCCCAGTCGGGGTAGTGACGGTCGACGCGGGTGAGCACCGCGGAGTCGAACTTGCTGGTGGTGAGCAGCTCGCGCAGGATGCCCGACTCGATGTCGGCCGGCGGGTCGCCGCTGGTGAAGCGGTCGGTGGCGAACTTGGGGGTATAGATGGGCCTGTCAGCCCAGATCCGGGCCTGGACCGTCTGCGAGTGGTCGAGCGCGAAGCCGATTCCGCCCACGGCCAGCGGCACGGCGACCAGCACGGCGATCAGGCGGAATACGTACTGGAAGACGACGTCCAGCGCTCGGTGGAGCATCCCACCAACACCGTAGTACGTGCCGGGCACCCCCCGCATGAGCAGGTCCGCCTCGGCCTGGGCTGAAGTCCCGGGCCGGCTCGCCAGCGTACCCAGCGCCGCCGCAGGTCCGGCCAAAACCGGGACAAACGCCGATGCGCTCGGGACGCTTGTCGCGTGTTCCGCCGCTCGGGCGGATGGCGCCGTGGGCAGGCGACCCGCACAATCAACGGTCCGATGACGATCGATTCCGCCCTCGATCGCCGGTCGGAGCCAGCCAGGTGCCAGGTGGAGGTCACGCGAGCCACAAGGCACGGCCCCGGCCTCCGATGCGCTGCCTGACGTCCTGGTCGAGCAGATGAGCCGCCGCTGCCCCGGCGTCCGCCGGGCCCCGGCCCACCCTGCTACGCTCCGCTTTCCGTGCTCGCACCTCAGCCGGGGTTGCCCCGGCATCCCCAACCCACGGCGCGAGAGATGACCATCGACCAGGCGCTCGACCGCCTGCTCAGCCTGGGAGGCTCGGACCTCCTGGTGAGCTACGGCAGCGTGCCCCGGATCCGGCAGGACGGCCGGCTGGAGCCCCTGGACAGCCTGCCGCTCAGCGCGGTCGGCATCGAACAGATGCTTCGCGGCCTGCTGAACGACGCGCAGTGGACGGAGCTGGCGGAGCGCCGGCACGTGGACTTCGCGTTCACCTGGCGCGACATGGTCCGGATCCGCGGCAACGCCTACTTCCAGCGCGGCACGCTGGCCGCCGCCTTCCGGATGCTGCCCCTGCAGATCCCCGGCTTCGAGGAGCTCGGCGTGCCGGAGTCGGTCTACAAGCTGCTGGACCGGCACCAGGGCCTGATCCTGGTCACCGGCGCGACCGGCGCGGGCAAGTCGACGACCCAGGCGGCGATGATCGACCACATCAACCGGAACCGGCCGTGCCACATCGTCACGGTCGAGGACCCGATCGAGTACGTGCACCAGCACCGGCTGGCGATCGTCGACCAGCGGCAGGTGGGCATCGACACGCCGACGTTCGTGGACGCGCTGCGCGCCGTGTTCCGGGAGGACCCGGACGTGGTCCTGATCGGCGAGATGCGCGACCTGGAGACGATGGCCGCGGCGCTGAGCATCGCCGAGACGGGGCACCTGGTGCTGGCCACGCTGCACACGAACGACGCGTCGCAGGCGGTGGACCGCATCCTGGACGCCTTCCCGCCCGGCCAGGCGCAGCAGGCCAGGATCCAGCTGTCGGCGTGCCTGGCCGGCGTCATCTACCAGCAGCTGCTGCCCGCGGTGGGCGGGGGCAGGGTGGCGGCGTTCGAGGTGCTGATCGCGAACGGCGCCGTGCGGGCCCTGATCAAGGAGGGCAAGACCAACCAGCTGCGCAACGTGATGCAGACCAGCCTGCGCGAGGGCTCCCAGACGCTGGAGCGGTCCCTCAACCAGCTGATGCAGAGCGGCCTGGTCAGCGAGCGCGACGCCCGCGCCCGCTCGCTGTACCCCCAGGAGCTGACGACGAGCCAGAGCCCCAGCCTGCAGTAGACGCGGGCGGGCGTCGCCGGGGAGGACGCCTACCCGGCCGGGCGGACCGTGCCCCCGTCCGTGCACACGTACGGCCGGCTCAGCTTCTGCGTCCGGAGGTAGTGCGGGTAGAGCTGCACCGGCTTGCGGTCGGTCTGCTCCCCGCCGCCCCCCGAGTGCGCGAACGGCAGCGGGGAGGGGTAGCGGCTCATGTCGTTCGTGCCGCCCGGCCCGTCCGCGTACAGCGAGCAGGCGTCGGCGGGATCCACGAGCTGGTCCATCATCATGAAGTTCATCGCCGACTGGACGGTCATCAGCTCCTCGTCCTGGGCCCGGCGGGTGGCCAGCCGCGTGATGCCCACCAGGCTCATGCTGGCGACCGCGGCCAGGATGCCCAGGATCGCGATGACGACCAGCAGTTCGATCATGGTGAAGCCGCCCTGTCGCCGACGCCGGCGGCGCCAGGCCGCCGGCCCGGGCTCATGGCCGGTGTCCACCTCCAAACGCTCTCTCCCTACCCCTACCGATGTTCCGATTCGCCCCGAGTCAGGGACAAGCAGTCCGCGGTTCCTTAGGCGGCGGCCATGGCCGGCCGCCGCCTACCGCGCGGCCCTCAATCAGGGCGTGTAGTCCGTCTGGGTGACCTCCCCTTGACTGTTGCAGCTGTACGTGCCATGCGTGAACTGCTGCCGCACGTAGCGTGGGTACAGCGCGGTCGCCGCCTTGGCTGGGATATCCGTAGGAGCCGTCGACGCGGGGAAGGTCTTCATGTCCTTCGTCGTCGGGCTGCTCACGCAGACCTGGTCCGCGGGCACCTCCTGCTCGGTGGCCATTGCATCCATGGCCGCCTGGACGGTGCGCTGCTCGGTGTCGGCGGCGCGCTGCTGGGCCAGCTTCGTCACGCCGACCATGCTCATGGTGACCACCGCGGCCAGGATGCCCAGGATCGAGATGACCACCAAGAGCTCGATCAGCGTGAAGCCGCGCTGATTGTTCCTGGGAAGCCGTCTCTTCAGACGATCCACGATTTCCGTCACGCTCTCCTCCTCTGTTCGTTTTCGACTGCTGTCACGTTCGGCGGTGTCCCCTTGCTCAGAAGTGCCAGCCCGTCAACGCCACGATGCCGAACGCGACGCCGGTCCACAGCAGGACCACCAGCAGCACCAGCAGAACCTCGATCTTGCGCCGGGACAGCCGCGCCGGCTCGCCGGCCGCGTGGTGGCTCTGGATCAGCAGGTTGACCTCCGGCACCCTGCGTTGCTGCGGTTCCTGGTTCATCTGCCGGCCCTCAGGGCAAGACCCAGGTTGGCCAGGTACCTGCCGGCCTGGAAGCCCCGTGGGAACTGGGGCAGATGGCCGTTCAGGACCTGGGTGACGGGCGTTCCGCGCACCGGGAGGTCGAGAGGGGCGACCTCCAGCTCGCCGGCGAGCAGGACGGGCGCCATCCGCGCCGCACCCTCCGGCAGGGTGGACTGGTAGCGGAAGGCCCGCTGCAGCAGCCTGTCCATCGCCTCGCGCCGGTCCTCGCCGCGGGGGTCGAACGACTGCTCGTCGACCAGCACCGGCTGCCCGTCCACGAGCAGCGTCAGGTGCAGGTTGGTGCCCCGCGCGTCCACCAGCAGCGCCCGGTCCTGGTCCAGGGTCCGGGCGACCGCCACGGAGCGCGGCTCCAGCAGCCTCGGCTCCAGTCCGGCGGCCGTGGCGACCGCCGCGTACCGGTCCACCACGTCCCGCCAGGCCGCCACCATGTAGACCTGGATGCCGGTGGGCGTGGGCTCCGAGGCGCTCCACGACCAGCGGGACTTGGTGATCGGGAACGGGATGTGGAGCTCCGCCTGGTAGCGCATCGCCCTGGCCAGCTCGCGCCGCGGCATGGAGGGCAGCGTCAGGTGCCGGCTCACCGTGGCCTCGTCGAGGATCGTGAGGTGCGCCCGGCTGCCCTCGATGCCCGCGGTGCCCAGCGCTTGCCGCACGAACTCGCCCAGCATGGCCGGCTCCACGGGGTCCCCATTGAACAGCAGGCCCGCCGGCAGCGGCCGGCTCGCCCAGGCCGTCACGACGCCGGCGACAACCTCGAGGACCGACACGTGCTCGGGACCGAGATCAACGCAGACGACTCCGCCGTTCTTTCTCGGGATCATGGCAGCGGCGCCTCGTACACGAGCTGGTTGGGGGTGCCCCCGGGACCGACGTACAGGAGGGCCTCTTCGTAGTCGGACGGCGTCTTGAGTGTGGTGGGGGTGACGAGGAGGTACAGCACGCCCGTGCCGGACGTGCTGGTGCTCTCCGGCACCCGGAAGGCACGCGCCGGGGAGTGCATCAACGGGTTGAAGAGATGCATGTACAGGGGGCCAGTGCCGCTGGTGTCGCACTCCAGCGCCACCTGGACGACCGTCGCCTTCGTGAACGGCCCGAGCGTCTGGCCACAGCGAACGCAGGCCTTCGGGTTGGTCGAGCACGGATTCTGGCCCGGTTTGGGCGGCGCGGAGAGGCAGGCGTTGGCGGAGAGGCCGTCGACGTAGGCGTAGCCCCAATCCTTCCAGCGGCCGTTGAAGCCGATCCAGCTCTTCGCGTCGCCGTTGGGCACCTGCTGCACCAGGCAGTTGGACGAGCCCCAGCCGACCGGGAGGAAGGAGAACGTGCCGGCGCCGAGGCTGCCGGCGACCCGGTCCAGCCGGCTGCAGAGAGCTCCTTCGGGCGAGTTCCAGGTCGGGGGTGCTCCGGGTGCTCCGGCGCTGTTGGGGAAGTTGAGCCGCACCGGCGATGCGGGCTGCTGGTTGGATCGCACCATGGTCGCCGGCGTCACCTGGCACTGGGCCTCGCTCCCCGCCACGTATGAGACGGTGTCCGCCACGGCGTTCTGGACGGTCAGGTCGTCGGTGCTCGCGGTCCTGTCGCCGCCCTGTTGGCGGAGCAGCTCCGAGACGCCGATGGTGAGCGCCCCGACGAGGGCGAAGAGGATGGCCATCACGACCAGGACGAGCGCCAGCGCCTGTCCACGCTGCCCGCGTTGCCCCCGCATCAGGGACAGCCCCCGTTCGAGACCGGCGCGTGGTAGTAGACGCTGAAGTTCTGCATGTCGTTCGTGGTCCGGTACTGGCGGACGTGGATGTGACCTGACACGGTACCCGTGTTCGGGTTGTCGTGGATGCACTCGCTCCAGAAGAACGGCGCCAGCTTGCCCGCGGACCTCGCCACCAGCACGGCGGGATCCTGGCCCTCCTGCCTCACGATCACGTATGGCGCCGCGCTGCCCCGCACGGTGTAGGTCACCGCCGTGGACCCGTCGCTTGGCAGGCAGAAGCGGAGGGTGGTCGACGTCACCCCGCAGACCACGTAGCGGTGACTGTCTGCCTGGATGGCGGCCGCCAGGGCGGAGCCCATCGTAGCGTCGGTGATGCGGTCCTGCCAGCCCTGGAACCGATCGCTGATGCCGTAGAGCACGCCCGTTGCGCCGACCAGCACGATCGTCATCACGCTCATGGCGATGAGCAGCTCCACCAGCGTCATCCCGCTCTGCCTCCGGGCTCTCACGGCGCCGGACACCCCACGTTGATGTCGGGCACGGTGCCGCTCCACATGCTCTTCTCGCCCGCGAGCGCGGAGACCTTGAGAGCGGACGCCTCGAAGAGCACCTGGTTCGACTGGGGGTCCACGACGCTGACGGTCACGAGCTCCTCAGCCGCCGCCGGGTTCGCTCTCGGGATGGGCTGGACGCTGACCTGCACCTTGCTGCTCGGCGTCGGGTAGTCGTTCTTGTTGGTCGAGTAGGGAGCCGCCAGGATCGCGTCCAGCTCGCTCCGCGCCGTGCACCGGGCCCACGCCTGCCGGACGGCCTTACTGGCTGTCGTCGCGCCCGCGTCCCAGGCGGTCAGCGCCGCCACGACCCCTATCCCCAGCAGGGCTGACGCCACCAGGGCCTCGATCAGCGAGACGCCTCTCTGGCTGCCCAGGGCCGGACCGCTAGTGAACCGCATGGACCAGCGCGTACATGGGGGCGATGACGGAGATGGCGATGAACGCCACCATCGCGCCGACCACGATGACCAGCGCCGGCTCGATGATCGCGATCATCCGCTTGAGCCGGTAGTCGACCTCCTCGGCGTAGTGCTCGGCGGCCTCCTCCAGGTTCGCGTCCAGCGTGCCCGTCTCCTCGCCCACCTTGATCATCTGGATGACCATGCGCGGGAACAGGTCGACCCGCTCCAGCGGCGTCGCGAACCCGTCGCCGCTCAGCATGTCGTCCCGCACGCCCAGTAGCCCGTTGCGGAAGACGGAGTTGCTCACGGACGTCATCGCCGTGTCGATCATCTTGGTGATCGGGACGCCGGCCCTCGCCAGCGTCGCCAGCGTGCGCAGGTAGCGCTCGATGATCGAGTAGCGGATGATCTTGCCGAGCATGGGCAGCCGGAGCAGGACGACGTCCACCGTCTCCCGGCCGCGCCGGCTCCTCCCGTAGAGCACAAGCGCCGTCACGACCACGGCGAGGCCGACGAAGATCTCCAGCAGGTGCTCGCGGCAGAACGTGCCGATCGAGAACAGGATGAGCGTCGGCAGCGGCATGTCCGCGCGGAAGTCGGCGAAGAGCCGCGCGAACGCCGGCAGGACGAACCCGACCAGCACGCTTACGACGACCACCGCCAGGCCGATCACCACGGCGGGATAGATCATCGCGCCGCGCACCTTGCGCTTGGCGGCCTCCTCGCGGCTCATGTACGCGGCGAGCTGCCGGAGGACGTCGTCCAGGTTGCCGCTCACCTCGGCCGAGCGGATCATGTCGACGTACAGGCTGTCGAAGATGCGCGGGTGCCGCGCCATGGCCGTCGACAGCGAGACGCCGGTGCCCAGGTCGCCGATCATCTCGTCGAGGGCGCGCCGCATCTGTCCGGAGGTCGACTGGTCGCGCAGGACCGCCATGCCCTCCAGCATCGGCATGCCCACCCGGACGAACGTGGCCAGCTGGCGGGTGAACAGGATCACCTCGCTCCGGCGCACGGTGATGAGCGTCGGGAACAGCTCCTCCAGCGCCGGCAGGCGCACGCTCGCCCGGATGTCGACGATGTGCAGGCCCTGGTCCCACAGCATCCGCTTGACCTGCTCCCCGGAGGAGGCGGCGACCGTCCGGCTGATGCGGTGTCCCGCGCTGTCGTAGGCGACGTAGCGATAGCCGGCCATCAGTTGATCCAGACGCAGCGGATGACTTCGGCCAGGGTCGTCAGGTCCTGGTTGACCTTCTGCACGGCGTCCTGGCGCAGGGTGGTCATGCCCTCGCGGACCGCGTGCTCGCGGATCTCCTGGGCGCCGGCCCGCACGCTGATGAGGCGCTTGACGGTGTCCGTGATGGGGAGCACCTCGAAGACGCCGATGCGGCCCCGGAAGCCCGTGTAGGCGCAGTGCGTGCAGCCGCGCCCGTGATAGAAGAAGGCCTTGTCGTAGACGCCGTGCTCCAGCCAGAGCCGGCGCTCGTCGGAGGTCGGCTCGTAGGGCTCGCGGCAGTAGCTGCAGAGCCGGCGGACCAGGCGCTGGGCGACGACCCCGATCAGGGCGGACGACACGAGGAAGGCCTCCAGGCCCATCTCGATGAACCGCTGGATCACGCCGGCCGCGTCGGTCGCGTGCAGCGAGGAGAGCACCAGGTGGCCGGTCAGGGCCGACTGGATCGCGATCTCCGCCGTCTCGGTGTCGCGGACCTCGCCGACCAGGATGACGTCCGGGTCCTGGCGCAGGATCGCCCGCAGGCCGTTGGCGAACGTGATGTTCGCCACCTTTCGGATCTGGATCTGGTTGATG
>JBKPCH010000138.1:0-8686 GCA_046727275.1 Candidatus Dormiibacterota bacterium | reverse complement strand
CAGCCCCTGCCCCGCCCCCTGGCGCGCCTGCGCGGGGGGCGCCGCGCCGTCGTCCTCGACCTCCACCAGCAGCTCGGCGGGAGCGCGGCGGACGCTGACCCGCGCCGCGGCCCCCGGGGCGTGGCGGAGCACGTTGGTCAGCGCCTCCTGCACCACCCGGTAGGCGGCCACGTCGACCGCCGCCGGCACGTGACCGCCGCCGACGTCAGCCTCCACCGAGACGGTCACGCCCGCGCGGCGGATGCTGTCCACCAGGTCGCCGAGCTGCTCCAGGCCGCCGGCCGGCGCCCGCGGCTCAGCGCCGTCCGCGTCTCGCAGGAGGCCGAGGATGCCGCGCAGGTCGCGCAGCGCGTCCCGGCTGGCGACCCGGATGGCGACCAGCGCCTCGCGGGCCTGCTGGGGCTGCTCCTCCATCACGTGCAGGGCCACCCCGGCCTGCACGTTGATGGTCGCGATGCTGTGCGAGACCACGTCGTGCACGTCGCGCGCGATCCGGATCCGCTCCTCCGCCACCCGCCTGCGCGCCTCCTCCTCGTGGGCCTCGCCGGTGCGCCGCTCGGCCCGCGCCCGCCACTCGGCCGCCGCCTGGCCGGCGATCAGGGACAGGAGGACGATGACCGCGAAGGCGGGCGCCCCGCCCCGGCTCACGGGCGGGCCGAGCAGCGCGAGGGCGGCGAACGACGCGAGCACGGCGGCCGCGAAGACGCCGGCCCGGGCCCGCGCGCCGACCGCGCCCGACTGGTACGCGGTGACGGCCAGGGGCAGGAAGAACGGGCTGTCGGTCGGGTAGCCGGCGGCGAAGTAGAGCACCGTGCAGCCGAGCGACAGCGCCAGGGCGGCCTCGGGCCAGCGGCGGGCGAAGAGGACGCCGCTCGCCGCGGCCGCCAGCAGCGCGACGCCGAGCGCGTCCGGCCGGCGGATGCCCAGCCTGTGGTCGCCGCCGATGGAGCCGAACACGCCGATCACTCCCACCGCCAGCGCCGCGACGGCGGGCCACATCCACCTCGCCGCGAACGACTCCCAGCGCGTGCTCACGGCGGCGATCGTACGCCCGGGCCGGCGGCCGGTCGTCATCCCACGGTCGTATTCGCGCCCGACCGGCGGTGTACGCGACAAACGGTCCTCCGGTCCGACGACGGCTACGCCCGCCGCCGCCGATGCTGGCGACGCGGCACCGAACGCCGACACCGAACAGGAGGAACCGAACGTGAAGGAGATCTTCCGCAACCTGCTCCGGCGCAAGGTGCGCGCGGCGCTGACGATCTCGGGGATCGTGATCGGCATCTTCGCCCTGACCACCATGGGCGCGATGGCCGAGCACTTCAACTCGCTGCTGGGCACGGGCGTGCAGTATGCCGGCACGGCGATCCACGTCGGCCCGCCGGCCGCCCAGCAGGGCGGCCTGCTCCCGCTGACCAGGGTCGCCGAGCTGCAGCGCGTGCCCGGCGTCGCCGCGGTCTACCCGAGCTACTCCATCCAGGCCCGGCCGGGCGGCGACGTGATCCAGATGGGGCCGCCCGAGATGATCACCGCCGAGCAGCGCCAGGCCGAGTCCTACGGCGCCCCCCACGTGGCCGTGGCGGCCGGGCGTGACCTGGCGGACGGCGCTCGGGGCGAGGTCGTGCTCGGCTCCGCGGTCGCGGCCGACTTCGGCCGGCGCCCCGGCCAGGCGCTCGACCTGCCGGCGCGGCCGTCCGACGCCACCGCCGACTTCGTCAACCACCGGTTCACCGTCGCCGGCGTGCTGGCCAGGACCGGCAACCCGACCGACGACATGGCCTACGTCGGCGACGCGGACGCCCGGATGCTGCTGGCCGACACGCTGCCGGCCACCATGCGCGGCGCCATCGACGTGAGCTCGGTCGCCCAGGGCTTCACGGTCTACCCGGCGAACGGCACGTCGCTGACGGAGATGGACCGCATCGCCCAGCGGATCAACGACGCGGTGCCCGGCGTGCAGGCGCAGAAGCCCTCGGTCGTCGTCGCCAACTTCAAGTCCACCGGGAACACCTTCACCGCCGTGATGACCGGCGCCGCCATCCTGGCCCTGATCATCGGCGGCCTCTCGGTCGTGAACACGATGATCATGGCCGTCGGCGAGCGCGTCCGCGAGATCGGCCTCAAGAAGGCGCTGGGCGCGCATACGGGCCAGGTGATGGCCGAGTACCTGTTCGAGGCGAGCGTCATCGGCGCCCTCGGCGGCGCGGCCGGCTACCTGCTCGGCCTGGGCGTGACCACCCTGGTGAACCAGCTGGGCGGCCCGCAGGGCCTGGACATCTTCCTGGTCACCCCCAAGCTGACCGCCATCGCGCTCGGCTTCGCCGTCGGCCTGGCCACGGCGGCCGGCGTCTTCCCCGCGCTCCGCGCCGCCCGGCTGGACCCGGTCGGCGCCCTGCGCAGCCACTAGACCTCTAGCCCGAACCGGACACGAGATCGAGATCAGGAGGAGCTGAAAATGGCGACCATCGAGCTGCGCGACGTCCGCAAGCAGTACCGGCAGGGGAGCGCGACCGTGACCGCGCTGGACGGGGTCAGCCTGACCGTCGCGAGCGGCGAGTTCATGTCGATCGTGGGCCGCTCCGGCAGCGGCAAGACTACCCTTCTCGACGTCGCCGGCCTGCTGCTGCGGCCCACGTCCGGCAGCGTGCTGATCGACGGCGTGGACACCGCCCGGCTGGGCGACGGGCAGCGGGCCGACCTGCGCGGGCGCCGGATCGGGTTCGTCTTCCAGGAGTACAACCTGCTGCCGGCGCTGAACGTGCTGGAGAACGTGATGCTGCCCCTCCGCTACGCGGGCGGCCGCGGCGGCGACGGGCGCCGGCGGGCGCTCGACCTGCTGGAGCTGGTGGGCCTGGAGGAGCGGCTCCGGCACCGGCCCGACGAGCTGTCGGGCGGCCAGCAGCAGCGCGTGGCCATCGCCAGGGCGCTGGTCAACCGGCCAGCGCTGGTCCTCGGCGACGAGCCGACGGGCGCGGTGGACACCCAGACCTCCGACGCGCTGCTGGCGCTCATGCGGCGCCTCAACCGCGAGGAGGACGTCTCCTTCGTGATCGTCACGCACGACCTGGAACTGGCCGCCCGCACGGACCGCATCGTCCGCCTGCGCGACGGCCTGGTGGCGGGCGACGAGCGGCGCGCCGTCGCGGCCGCCGCCTGACGCACTCTTTGTGCCGGCAATAGTCCGCTCCCTCCCATTCGCCGGGAGGGAGCGGACTCTGGTTTGCACAACCGGTGCCACCGGCCTACCCTGCGAAGAGCCACTGACCAGTCTCGTCAGCTCTTTGATACAGGAGGGATGACTTGGTGAGACGAACCATGGCTGGATGCGCGGTCGCGACTGCGCTGCTGACGATCACAGCGAGCACCGCGCTCGCAGCCCCGGTCGTACACAGGGCCTCCGACCCGGACCTGCTCGCGTCCTGCACGCAGGGGCAGGGCCCACCCACAGCCGGACCGGAGTTCAACTACCGCGACTCCGAGGTGGAGCCGTGGGTGGACGTCAACCCGGCAGACCCGACCAACGTGATCGGCGTCTGGCAGCAGGACCGCTGGTCCGACGGCGGGGCCCACGGCCTGGTCGCCGGCTTCTCGACCAACGGCGGCCAGACCTTCGGCGAGAGCGTGCTGCCCTTCGACGGCTGCTCGGCGCCGGGCAACCCGGTGGCCTCCCTCTTCACCCGCGCGTCGGACCCGTGGGTGTCGATCGGCGCGGACGGCACGGCCTACGCGATCTCCCTGTCCGTCAACTTCCAGAACAACGACAACGCCGTCCTGGCGGCGACCTCGTCCGACAAGGGAGCCACCTGGCACAACGTCAACCTCATCAAGTTCGACGCGGGCACGTCCGCGATCATCCCGACCGTCACGCGCTTCTTCAACGACAAGGAGTCGATCACCGCGGATCCGAGGCGCAGCGGATTCGCCTACGCGGTCTGGGATCGAATCGAGTCCCCCAGCGCGGAGTTCGAAGCCAACATCCACGCCCATGCCTTCCACGGACCGACCTGGTTCTCCAGGACCACCGACGGCGGGAAGACCTGGGAGACGGCACGCCCCATCTTCGATCCCGGCACCCAGAACCAGAGTCTCGGGAACGTGATCGTGGTCGCCCCGAACGGCGTCCTGTTCGACTTCTTCGACCTGCTCCAGACGCACAACAACGCCAGCGGGCTGCGCGGCGCCTCGGTCGCCGTGATCTCCTCGTCGGACCAGGGGCTGACCTGGTCGGACCCAGTGATCGTCGCTAGCGACAACGGCATCGGCGTCGTCGACCCCAACAACATCGACCCGCGCAGGAACACCCCGCCGGCCCTGTTCCGCGTGGGCGCCAACGTCCCCAGCCCAGCGGTCGACCCGCAGACCGGGCAGCTTTACGTGACGTGGGAGGACTCGCGGTTCAGCGGCGGCTCCATGGACGAGGTGGCCATCTCGACCTCAGGCGACGGCGGCGCCACCTGGACCGCGCCCAAGCGGGTGAACACGCCCACGGGCCACCCGGCCTTCACCCCCGCCGTCCACGTGACCAACAGCGGCGTACGAGGGACGGCCGGCACGGTCGGGGTGAGCTACTACCAGCTGCGGGCCACGTCGCCCGGCTCGGCTCCGACCGACTATCTCCTGAAGAAGTTCTCGACGGCCGCGGTCTCGGGCGGCGGCGCCGGCAGCATCGAAGGCCTGACGGCGGCGGACGTGACGGCCGCGTCGCCGACCGCGGGCCCGTTCAACATGATCGCTGCACCGTTCGCGCGCGGCTACTTCACGGGCGACTACGAGGCGCTCACCTCGATCGGGAGCTCCTTCATGCCCTTCTACGTCCAGTCGAACTGCAGCAGCCTGTCGTGCCGGGCCCTCACGAGCGTCTTCGCACCCGCGAACCGCACGCCGACCAACAACAACTCCACGGACGTCTACATCGGCCTCGGCTTCTGACCGGACTCCGTCTCCGGGGGCGAGCCGCCGGCTCGCCCCCGGGCTCGAGAACGACGCCCTCTAGGTCCGGAACGTGGCCCCGTGGCGCTCCCGCAGCGCCGACCTGATCGACTCCAGCTGGTCGTCCACCTCGGCGTCGGTCAGCGTCCGCTCGGCGCTCCGGAACGTCAGCGCGAACGCGACGCTCTTGTGGCCCTCCAGCACCTGGCTGCCGCGGTACTCGTCGAACGCCCGGGCCGACTCCAGCAGCGGTCCGCCCGCCCCCCGGATCGTGCGCAGCAGCTGCGCCGCCTCGATCCGCCCCGGCACCACGACCCCGAGGTCGCGGTTGACGGCCGGGAAGCGCGGCAGCGGCCGCACCCGGCGGGCCGCCTGCACCGCCAGGACCGGCGCCAGCTCGAGCTCCACGGCGACCACCCTGCCCTCGAGGTCGAACGCCTCGACGACGGTCGGGTGCAGCTCGCCCATGTGGCCGGCCGGCTGGCCGCACACCAGCACCGTGGCCGTCCGGCCGGGATGGAACAGTGCCGGCGCCGCCCGCTCGTAGTCGACCTCGACCGGGGCCAGCGCCTCCACCGCCCGCTCCAGCGCGCCCTTCAGCTCGAGGAAGGCGACCCGGCCGGCCTCAGGGCCGCTCAGGCCGGAGCGCAGGACGGCCAGCCGCAGCGTCTCGTCGGGCTGCCCGTCGGGCGCGTCCGGCCGGCGCAGGTAGACCCGGGCCACCTCGAAGATCGACACGGCCGGCCGCTCGTGGTTGCGGTTGTACTCCGCCACCCCCAGGAGCGACGGCAGCAGCGAGGTGCGCAGCGCGTCCTGCTCGTCGGCCACCGGGTTGACCAGCCGCATCGCGCGCTCGCCCAGGCCCAGCCGGTCCAGCAGTGCCCCCGACGTGAGGGCCGGCGTGACCACCTCGGTGAAGCCGGCTCCGGCCAGCGCGTGCCGGGCCGCGTCCAGCCGCCGGTCCACGCTGGGCGACGCCGGCCGCCAGGTGGTCCGCCGCGCCCCGGGCAGCGTGGGCGGCACCTTCTCGTACCCGTAGATGCGGCCGACCTCCTCGGCCACGTCCTCGGGGGTCCCGACGTCCAGCCGGAAGACCGGCGACAGCACGTCCCACTCCCCGTCGTCCTGGACGCGGACCTGGAAGTCGAGCCGGCGCAGGATCGCCTCCATCTCCTGGAGCGGCACGTG
The DNA here is from genome assembly GCA_046727275.1 of Candidatus Dormiibacterota bacterium. Lineage (GTDB taxonomy): Bacteria > Chloroflexota > Dormibacteria > Dormibacterales > Dormibacteraceae > CF-161. The sequence continues at coordinate 2,569 of JBKPCH010000138.1, read as the reverse complement.
GACGCCCAGGATGGCGTCGATGCGCTCGGGCCGGAAGCGAACGCGGGACGGCTCCTGCGGACGCGGGTACACGTCGGCCCAGCCCACGTGCACGCGGCCGCCGGCCAGCTCGGCCAGCAGCATGGCCGCCCGGCGGGCACCGGCCAGCGCCAGCTCGGGCGAGATGCCCTTCTCGAAGCGGCCGGAGGCCTCTGTGCGCAGCCGCAGCGCCCGGCTCGTCGAGCGCACGCTCACGCCGTCGAAGTTGGCCGCCTCCAGGAGCACGTCGGTCGTCCCCTCCTTGACGGCGGACTCCTCCCCGCCGATGACCCCCGCCAGCGCCACGGGGCGCCCGGCGTCGGCGATCACCAGCATGTCCGGCGTCAGCGTCCGCGTCTCGCCGTCGAGGGCCAGCAGGGTCTCGCCCGGCCGGGCCCGGCGCACGACGATCCGGCGGCCGCCGATCCGGCTGAGGTCGAAGGCGTGGAGCGGCTGGCCGTACTCCAGCGCGACGTAGTTCGTCACGTCGACGACGCTGTTGATCGGGCGCACGCCCGACCGGAACAGCCGGCTGCGCAGCCAGCGCGGCGAGCGGCCCACCCGCACGCCCGTGATCGGCGCGCCGATGTACCGGCGGCAGAGGTCGGGCGCCTGGATCTCCACGTCGACGAGGTCGGTGCCCGGCGGCTCCACGCCCCCTGTGAAGGGCGGCATGAAGTCGCGGCCAAGGTGCCGGCCCAGCGCGGCGGCCAGCTCCCGGGCGAGCCCCAGGTGGCTGAGGCAGTCCGGCCGGTTCGGCGTCACGTCCACCTCGAAGATGGCGTCGCTGGGGATCAGGTCCTCCAGCGGCTCGCCCGGCCGGCCCTCCTCCAGCAGCATGATGCCGTCGTGGTCGTCGCTGATCAGCAGCTCGGCCTCGGAGCAGAGCATGCCGGAGGCCGCGACCCCCGCGATCCTGGCGTCGCGGACCACCGTGCCGCTGGGGACGGTCGTGCCGGGCAGGGCGACGGCGACCAGCGAGCCGGGGACCGCGTTCGGGGCGCCGGCCACGATCTGCCGGGGCCGGTCGCCGCCGAGGTCCACCTGGTGGACCCACAGCGGCTTCCGCGAGCTGGGGTGGGGCTCCTGCGACATGACCCGGCCCACGCGCAGGGCCGAGAGGTCGATGAGGGTCACGTCCTCGACGTTCCAGCCGGCCATCGTCAGGGCCTCCGCCGCCTGGTGCGGCGTCACGTCGCTGACGCCCGCCAGCTCGCACAGCCACTCGTAGCTCACCCTCATCCCAGCTGCTCCAGGAACCGAATGTCGTTGTCGTAGAAGAGACGGATGTCGTCGATGTCGTGGCGCAGCATGGCGATGCGCTCGATGCCGAAGCCCCAGGCGAAGCCGGTGTAGCGCTCGGGGTCGATGCCGCCGTTGCGGAGGACGTTGGGGTGGATCATGCCGCAGCCGCCGACCTCCAGCCAGCCGTCGCCGCCGCAGGTCCGGCAGCCGCGGCCGCCGCAGAGGCCGCAGGACAGGTCGAACTCGAAGCTCGGCTCCGTGTACGGGAAGTAGTTGGGCCGGATGCGGATGCGCCGGTCGGCGCCCCACATCGACTGCGCGAAGTAGAGGATGGTGCCCTTCAGGTCGCCGACCGTGATCCCCTCGTCGATCGCGACCGCCTCGACCTGCATGAACTGGGCGACGTGCGAGGCGTCGGTGGCGTCGCGCCGGTACGTCCGGCCGGGGATGATCACGTAGATCGGCGGCTCGCGGAGGCGCTCCATGGACCGGATCTGCATGGGCGACGTGTGCGTGCGCAGCAGCAGGTCCTCGGACTCGTTGAAGAAGAGCGTGTCCTGCATGTCGCGCGAGGCGTGGCCCCTGGGCAGGTTCAGCGCCTCGAAGTTGTACCAGTCGGTCTCCACCTCGGGCCCCACCTCGACGTGGTAGCCCATCGACTCCATGATGGTCTCGATGTCTCGCTGCACGACCGTCAGGACGTGCAGCCGCCCGGCGGCCGGGGGCCGGCCGGGGAAGGTGACGTCGATGGCCTCGGTGCGCGCGAGGTCGGCCAGCCTGCTGGTGGCCAGCGCCTCCGACCGCGCGGCCAGCGCCTCCGAGATCGCGGTCTTGGCGGCGTTGAACGCCTGGCCGGCGGCGGCCCGCTCCTCCCTGGGGAGCGCGCCGAACGTGCGGGGGATGCCCATGAGCTCGCTCCGCGTGCCGAGAAACTCGACGCGGAGCCGCTCCAGCTCATCCTCGTCACGCGCGGCGGCGATCGCCGCCAGCGCCCGCTCCGCGATCGCTGCGGGTGCGCTCACGCTTCCAACCTCCGACGGATCTCGAACAGCAGCACGGCCGCCGCGGCGGCCACGTTGAGGGACTCCACCCCCGGGGCCATGGGAACGGTGACCAACTGTAGGTCGTCGCGCCGCAGCCCGTGGGCCTCGCCGCCGAACGCGACGAGCGGCGCCGCGGCCAGCTCGGCGCGGTCGTACGGTACCCCGCCGGACACGGCGGCGCCCACGCCCGGCACCCCGGCCAGGTCCGGCCAGCCGCCGCGGCCGACGACCAGGCGCAGCACGGTGCCGGCCGACGCCCGCAC
>JBKPCH010000137.1:0-16207 GCA_046727275.1 Candidatus Dormiibacterota bacterium | reverse complement strand
CCCTGGAGGCGCTCCGCGCCGCGGCGGCGAGCCGGGTGGCCGGCACGGTCCGGGAGCGGAGGGACCGCTTCGCCGTGGCGTGGCTGGCGGCGCAGGCGTATCAGCGGGCGGCGACGTCGCGGCTCCAGCGGCTGGCGTGGTGAGGCCTTCGCCCTGCGGGCGCGAGGCCCTCGCCTCGCCCCGAGCGCCGCATCGCCATGAGGGGCGGAACGTCCGGCGCGGCCGTGGTATCGATCCCGGTCACGAGACCTCTGGCCTCGGGTCTCCCTGAGCTCCGCGCTTGTCCGGTTCCGCTGGGTGCCTGGCGCCTGCCAGGCCCCTCAGCGATCAGCCGCGGTGCCCGGCGCAGCGCCAGACGAGGTGGTGCGAGCGTCGTGCTCGCGCTGGGTCGCTCGTCATGGCCGGGTCAGCATAGATCCCTTCGGCACCCCGGTCAAGTGGCGGTTGGGCGGGACGGCCAGCGCTACGGCGTCGTCCCGGTGCCGGCCGCGTCCCGGCGCATCGCCTCCCAGGCCTCGCGGGCATCCGCGACGGAGGCCCCGTCCTCGATGGTGGAGACGTCGCCCGGGTCCGTGTCCAGCGTCACCGCCTTCAGCACCCGCCGCATGATCTTCCCGCTGCGTGTCTTGGGCAGCATGCCGACGAAGTTCAGCTCCCCGATGACGGCCACGGGCCCCAGCTCCCGGCGCACCGTGTCGAGCAGCTCGCGCCTGAGCTCGGGCGAGGGCTCGTATCCCTGCCTCAGCACCACGAACGCCGAGATCACCTCCATCCGGAGCGGGTCCGGGCGGCCGGTGACGCCCGCCTCGGCCACCCCCGGGTGCCGCAGCAACGCGGTCTCGACCTCGATCGTGCCGATGCGGTGCCCCGCGATCTTGATGATCTCGTCGGCCCGGCCGCTGAACCAGACGTAGCCGTCCTCGTCGCGGGACGACGCGTCCCCGCTCAGGTAGCACGTCCGGCCCGGGATCCGCCGCCAGTAGTCGTTCGCGTAGCGCTCGACCTCGCCCCACAGGGTGGCGTTGAGGCCGGGGAACGGCCGCCTGATCACCATCATGCCCTTCTCGCCGGGCGGCAGCTCCTCGCCCTCGGGGGAGACGATCAGGGCGTCGATCCCCGGCAGCGGGATGCCCGCCGAGCCGGGCTTGATCGGGAGCATGCCGAGGCCCCACGGGTTGCCGAAGATCGGGCCCCCGGTCTCGGTCTGCCACATGTGGTCGATGACCGGGATGCGGTCCTGGAGCACCTGCTTCTGCAGCCACTCCCAGGCCGGGGCGTTGAGGACCTCGCCCGCGCAGAAGACCCGGGTCAGCGAGCTCAGGTCGTGCTCGCGCGCCGGCTCGGCGCCGTACCTCATCAGCATCCGGACGGCGGTGGGCGAGGTGAAGACGCCGGTGACGCGGTTGGCCTCCACAGTGCGGTAGAACGTGTCGGGCGAGGGATGGTCGAGGGCGCCCTCGTACGCCAGCGTGGTGCATCCGGCCAGCAGCGGCGCATAGACGATGTAGCTGTGCCCGACCACCCAGCCGATGTCGGAGGTGGACCACCACACGTCGTTCTCGCGCAGCCCGAACACCCAGTCGCCCATGGAGTGGATGAAGACCTGGTAGCCGCCGTGGCTGTGCACCGCCAGCTTGGGCTTGGCCGTGGTCCCGGAGGTCGCCAGGATGTAGGCCGGTTCGTTGGACTCGAGCCACTCCACGCCGTCCTCCTGCCCGGCGGCCAGGGCGAGGAAGTCGGACCAGTAGACGTCGCGGCCCGCGGTCATGGGAGGCTCGGCCGCGCCTCGCCGGTGAACGACCACCCTCTCGATCCCGGGCGCACCGGCCGAGATCGCGTCGTCGACGATGCCCTTCAGCGGGACGTCCTTGCCCTTGCGATAGGTGAGGTCGGAGCAGAAGACCACCCTGGCGCCGGCGAGCTGGAGCCGGTCGCCCAGCGCGCCCGAGCCGAAGCCGGCGAAGACGACCAGGTGGATCGCGCCGATGCGGGCGCACGCCAGCATGAGGACGATCGCCTCGGCGCACGTCGGCATGTAGATGCCGGCGCGGTCACCGCGACTGACGCCGAGGCCTCGCAGGGCCGCGGCCGTTCTCCGGACCTCGTACTGCAGCTGCGCGTACGTGTACACCGTGCGGCCCCCGCGCTCGTCCTCGCAGACGAGGGCGGCGCGGCCGCCCTGGCCCCGCTCGACGTGGCGGTCCACGCAGTTGTAGGCCAGGTTGGTGATGCCGCCGCTGTACCAGCGGAAGTAGCGACCGGCCTGGTCGGGGTGCTCGGGGTCCCAGTCCAAGACGCTCTCCCAGCGGTGCCGCCAGGGCAGCGCCTCGGCGGCCCGCGCCCAGAACGCGTCCGGGTCGGCCAGCGCGTCCCGGCGGAACGCCTCGACTCGCGGGTTCACGATCTCCATCTCTTCTCTCCTGGGACGCGGTGCGCGCCGGCCGCTACAGGTTGGCCGTCGCGTCCTCCAGCAGCTGCGCGAACCTGGCGCGGGCGGCCTCCCGTCGGGTCGGGATGTGCTCCGTGGGCAGCCAGCCGTCTGGCTTCCGGTACTCCCGCAGCACCGAGCGCGCGACCGACTGGCGGTGCACCTCGTCCGGGCCGTCGTAGATCCGGGCCGCGCGGGCGTGCCGGTACATCTCCTCCAGCGGGAGGTCGCTGGAGTAGCCCCACGAGCCGTGGACCTGGATCGCCCGGTCGATCACGTCGTGCAGCACCTTCGCGCCGTAGAACTTGATCAGCGCGATCTCCCGGCGCGCGGCCGCCGCCCCCTGCTGGTCGATGACCCACGCGGCGTGCAGGGTCATGAGCCGGGCCGCCTGCATCTCGGCCGCGGAGTCGGCGATCCAGTTCTGGACAGTCTGCTTGGAGGCCAGCGGGCCGCCGAACGCCTCGCGCTGGAGCGACCACTCGCACAGCATGTCGAACGCCCGCCGGGCCTGGCCCAGCCAGCGCATGCAGTGGTGGATGCGCCCCGGGCCGAGGCGCGCCTGGGCGATCTCGAACGCCCGGCCCCGCCGGCCCACCAGGTTCTCGCGGGGGATCCGGACGTTCTCGTACTTGACCTCGGAGTGGCCCTGCCCGAAGCGCTCGTGGCTGCCGGCCATGGTGGGGATGTTCCGTATCCGGTTGACGCCGGGCGTGTCGGCGGGGACAAGGAACATCGAGGCCCGCTCGTAGGGGCCGGCGTCCGGGTCCGTGACCGCCATCACCAGCAGGACGTCCGCGATCATGCCGTTGGACGTGAACCACTTGTGGCCGCTCAAGACCCACTCGTCGCCGTCGAGAACGGCCGTCGTCGACATGTTCACGGGGTCGGAGCCGGCGTGCATCGGCTCGGTCATCGAGAAGGCGGAGCGGATCCTGCCGTCCAGCAGCGGGTAGAGCCAGCGCTCCTTCTGCTCGGGGGTGCCGAACATTGCCAGCACCTCGGAGTTGCCCGAGTCGGGCGCCTGGTTGCCGAACACCAGCGGCGCCCACGGCGACATCCCGTCGATCTCGTGCATCAGGCCCAGCTTCACCTGGCCCCAGCCCTGCCCGCCCAGGTCGGGCGGCAGGTGGGCAGCCCACATGTCCTGCTTCTTCACCTCGGCCTGGAGCGAGCGGACGATGCGCATGAACGTGGCCTCGTCCGCGTCCAGCACCTCCAGCGGGAAGACCTCCTCCCGGACGAACCCCCGCATCCACTCCAGCTTCTTCTCGAACTCGGGTTCGGTGGAGAAGTCCCAGGCCATCGTCTCGCCTCCCTATGGCTCCTCTGGCTCCTCGCCGAGCAGCCGTCCGGCCTCGGCGATGAACTCCATGATCGTCGTGGTCCGCTCCTCGTAGACGGGGTCGGGCCGCTTCCCCCGCCGGTGGAGCATCAGGTTGTAGCCGAAGATGCTGGCGTACTTGTAGAAGGTGAAGGCCAGGTACCAGCGGAACTCCCCGGCGCCGGCGCCGTAGAGGCCGGTCAGCGTCTCGACCGGGACGGTGACCGCGCCCCCGCCGGGCACCAGCTCCTGCCCGGCGCGTCCGGCCTGCGCGACGACGGCCAGGCAGGCCAGGTCCAGCAGCGGCTGGCCGAGCTGCGCGATCTCCCAGTCCAGGAGCGCCACCACGACGCCGTCCCGGAAGAGCATGTTGCCGTAATGGAAGTCGCCGTGGACCAGCACCGGCGGACGCTCGGACGGCTTCGTCGCGGCCAGCCGCTCGCGGACGGCCGGGGCGCGGCCAGTCAGCTCCCCGGGCGCCCGGTCCATCAGCCAGGTCCAGCGTCCGATCTCGAAGTCCAGGGTCGCCGGCTCCTCGCCGCCGATGCCGGTCCGCTCGATCGGGACGGCCTGCAGGCGCTTCAGGACGTCGATCGCGGAGCCGGCCAGGCGCTCGCCCGGCACGGTGTCCAGGACGCGCTCGATGCGCTCCCCCTCGATCGCTTCGACCAGGTAGAAGGGCCGGCCGTCCACGACCGGCTGGTCGCTCATCGCCAGCAGCGCGGGCACCGGCAGGCCCTGCCGGTGCAGGGCGTCGATCAGCCGCCCCTGGCGCGGGATGTCCGCCGGCCCGGTGATGCGGGCGCCGGGAGGCGGCAGCCGCATGATGGCCCGGCGGCCGTCCAGCTCCACCCGGTAGGTGAAGCCGGAGTGGCCCTCGGGCACCACGCGCACGGAGCGCACCGGCTCGCCGAGGCACCGCTCCAGGTCGGAGCGCAGCCGCTCCTCAGCCTCCATCGAGCCCCCACTCCAGGTGGCCGACGTCGCCAAGGCTGCCCACCATGCGCCGGTCGCCGAGCTGCCTGACGATGCTGACGCTGGTGTAGTACGGCAGGAGCCGCAGGGTGCCGAACTCCAGGCGCAGGACGTCGCAGACGTAGCCGAGGATGGCGACGCCGTGCCCGACCACGATGACGCGGTCGCCGGGATGGGCGGACACGATGTCGGCCACCGCCGCGCCCATCCGCTCCAGGACGGCGTCGGGGCTCTCCACCGGGACCACGTAGCCGTCCTGCAGCTCCGTGCGGACCTCGACGAGGCGCTCGTCCAGCCGCACGTCGGGCGCGATGGCGCGGGCCGTCTCGACGGCCCGGCGGAGCGGGCTGGCGTAGACGGCGGCGCGGCGCAGCCGGCGCACGCGCCGGGCCAGGAGGGTGGCCTGCTCGCGCCCCTGGGGCGAGAGGCCCGGGTCCTCGTCGCCGGCCAGGCCGTCGTAGCAGTCGCCGTGCCGGATCAGCCAGAGCTCGGTGGCGCCGGCCAGCGTGGCGCCGCGGCCGTCGAGCAGGAATGCCGCCTCGATGGAGCGCATGGCCGCAGCCAGCGCCTCCGGGCTGCGCTCGTCGCTCATCGACTCACAGGCTGACCTCGGCGCCCACCCCGGCCGCGTCGATCTCGAACCGGAAGTCGGCGAGCGGCGGGAGGGACGGGAACCAGGTGAGGCCGTGCAGGCCGGCGGTCCCGAAGCTCTCCCGGACCGCGTCGAGCGCATCGCTCGCGCCGGCGTAGACGCTGACGGCGGTCGCGTCGGCCCAGGAGACGCCCAGCTCTCGCATCCGGGACTCGAGCTCGTCCACGATCGACCGCAGCTTGTCGGCCCCCGACCCGTCGCTGCGCGTCTCCGTCGCCCCCGACAGCCGGAAGGCCGGCGCGCCGCGCCCGCGGTCGGGCACGGTGTAGGTGAACGCGTACACGGACGCCTCCGCCACGCCGGGGATGACCGGCGCCACGTTGGTCCGGGCGGCCACCAGCTCGTTCGCGCTGGTCAGGCCGAGCGCCGCCAGCCGCGCGCCGTAGGGCGCGTTGAACTCGTCGAACTGCTCGCGGCGCAGCGGCTGCGGCAGGCGCAGCTCGAACCCCGCGATCGCGGTCGCCGGCCGGCCGGCGCCCTCGACGTGCCGGGCAGCGGCCTCCAGCCCCTGCCACAGCGGGACGGGCGAGCGGAAGACGGCGTGGACCATGTCGAAGCCGGGGTCGGCCGCGACGCCGAGCGAGAAGGGCCGGCCGGGGGCGACGAGCGACCGGTAGGCGCCGGCCGGGAACTGCGAGACCATCCCGCCATCATGCCGCACGCCGCGGCGCCGGACGCGAGAGGAGGCGGCCCAGACTCTAGCGTCCCTGCCAGGTCGGCTGGCGCTTCTCCAGGAACGCCGACATGCCCTCCTGGGCGTCGCACGTCATCGCGTTCGCGGCCATCGTGCGGGACATGAGCCGGTACGCCTCGTCCTGCGGGACGTCGATCTGCCGGTAGAACGCGTGCTTGCCGATGCGCAGCGTCAGCGGGCTGGCCGAGGCCATCTGGGTGGCCAGCTCCAGCGCCGCGGCGTCCAGGTCGGCCGCCGGCACCACCCGGTTGACCAGGCCCCAGTCCGCGGCGGTGTGGGCGTCGATCGCGCGGCCGGTCAGCAGCATCTCCAGCGCCCGCTTGCGCCCGATGCTGCGGCTGACCGCCACCATCGGCGTCGAGCAGAACAGCCCGATCCGGACGCCCGGCGTGGCGAACCGCGCCTCTTCGGCCGCGATGGCCAGGTCGCAGGTGGCGACAAGCTGGCAGCCAGCCGCGGTGGCGATGCCCTGCACAGCCGCGATCACCGGCTGCGGTACGCGCTGGATGGTCTCCATCATGCGGGTGCAGACGTCGAAGACGGCCTGCTCCTCCTCCAGCGTGCGGTCCACCAGCTCCTTCAGGTCGTGCCCGGCGGAGAAGGCCGGACCGGTCGCCCGCAGCACGATTGCCCGCACCTCGGGCCGCGCCGCCTGACGCTCCAGTTCCTCCGTCAGCTCGCGCATCAGCGGCGTGGAGAGCGCGTTGCGCTGCTCGGGCCGGTTCAGCGTCACGAGCACGGCGGGGAGCGCGTCCTGGACCAGCAGGTGCTCCAGCCGTTCAGGTGTCTGAGACACTGTCATGGCTACCTTATACCGCGTGCTCGTGACCTACGACGGCCGCTGTTTCGGATGCGGCCAGGACAACGACGAAGGCCTCAAGATGCGCTTCGAGCCGACCGCCGGCGGCTCCGTCTGCGAGTTCACGCTGCCCGACCGGTACCAGAGCTGGCAGGGCATGGTCCACGGCGGCATGATCGCCCTGATGCTGGACGAGGCGGTGGGCTGGGCTGGCTGGCACGCCGGGCACCCCGGCCTGACCGGCCGCCTGGAGGTGCGCTACCGGCAGCCGCTGCGCGTGGGTGAGCGCGTCCGCGTGGTCGGCCGCGTCGACCGGGTTCGCCGGAGCCTGGTCTACGCCACGGCGACCGTCGACCGCACAGCCGACGGCGGGCGGATCGCCGACGCGATCGCCACGCTGATGGCGGTGCCGGCCGAGCTCACCGCGCCGCGCTGAGCAGGTCGGCCAGGTGCGGCGCCACGCCGGGCAGGGCGCCGTCGAACAGCACGAAGTACGAGATGCCGAACCGCTCCCGGCGCTCCGCGAACAGGCCGGCCAGGTGGTCGGGCGGGCCCAGGAACATGGTCGGCATGGCCAGCACATCGTCGGCGGAGAGGCCGTCCCAGCCGCGCCGGCTGGCCTGCTCCTCGGCCGCCTCGCGGGGCCGGTCGGTGACCACGATGGTCGCGGTCGTGCTGAGCTCCAGGTGCTCGACCCGGTCGCCTGCCGCCTCGCGCACGAGCTCGACCTGCCGGGCCAGCGCCTCGGGCGAGCGCCCGTCGGGAGGGTCGGCGACCACGCCGGCGCCGGTGGAGACGGCCTGGAAGGAGACGATGTCCGCCTCGCGGGCGGCGATGGCCAGCAGGCGGGGCCGGGCCGCGGCGACGAGGATCGGGGGGTGGGGCCGCTGGGCCGAGGGCGGGTAGCTGACCAGGTCGTCGATCTGGTAGTGGGCGCCCCGGTGCCTGACCAGTTCCCCGGCCAGCAGGCTCTTGAGGACGCGGAGCGACTCCTCCAGGCGCGACACGCGGACGCCGGCCGGGTCGAAGGGCAGGCCCGCCTGCTCGTACTCACGGCGCAGGAAGCCGGCGCCCAGGCCCGGCTCGAGGCGGCCGCCCGAGAGCTGGTCGAGCGTGGCGAGCTCCTTGGCCAGGACGACCGGGTGCCGGTAGTCGTTGTCGATGACCAGGGTGCCGACGCGGAGGCGGCTGGTGGCCGCCGCGACGAAGGCGAGGCCGGTCAGCGGCGCGAGCTGGTGGTCGAAGGGGCCTTCGATGAAGTGGTCGCGGAGCAGGAGGGTCGAGCAGCCGGCGTCCTCGGCCAACCGGGCGGTGCGCAGCAGCTCGTCCGGCGTGCGCGCGTTCTCGGCCACGACGCCAAAGCGCAGTGATCTCATGAGGCTCGAACACGGCCGGCGCCCCTGGCGTTGCGGCTACGTCCCGGCCGGCCGGCTGGCCACGACGAGCGAGCCGCCGAGCCGGCCCTCCCGCACGAGGCCGACGAGGAAGGCGTAGCGGTCGGCGAAGTCCGTCGGGCCGTCGGCGCTGATCCGCCGGTACATCGCCAGCCGCTCGTCCATGATGGCCGCCCACTCGGCCGACAGGTCCTCGACCGAGCGCAGGTCCAGTCCGGCCGCTGGTAGGGCCAGCACGTACTCGTCGGCGCCCACCACCCCGGCGGCCGAGTGGTCCTCCAGCAGTCGCTCGCGGTCGGCCTGCGTCAGCGCCGGCCGGGCCACCCAGTCGGTGAAGGCGAGCCGGCCGCCGGGCCTCAGGACGCGCCGGACCTCGGCCAGGAGCGCGGCCTTGTCAGCCACGTGCAGGAAGGCCTCCTCGCTGACGCAGGCGTCGAAGGCGGCGCCGGCGAAGGGCAGCCGCACCGCGTCGCCCTGCGCGAAGGCGACCCGGCCGGCCAGCCCGACCAGCTCGGTGAGCCGGCGCGCACCGGCGCAGCGGCTGAGCGTGAGATCGACCCCGGTGACGCGGCAGCCGTACCGGGCGGCGAGGTAGCGTGCGGGCCCGCCCAGGCCGGCGCACACGTCCAGCACGTGCGAGGCGGAGCCCAGGTCGCAGCGTCGGGCCAGCCGGTCGACGGCGCCGGTGCCGCCGTAGTGGTCCTGGTCGTAGGGGAAGAGGTCCTCGGGCCGGAGGGCGGCGAGGTCCCGGCCTCCGGCGCGGATGGCACCCAGGACCTGCTCCGCGGTGATGGGGTGGCGATCGTAGTAGGCGGCGACGGCGCGCACGGGCGCAGGATAGCGGGGGATGCCCGGGCGCAAGCGGCGGGCGCCCGGTTAGAATGCGACTCTCGGTTGTTCGGGGGCTGGCGCAGTTCGGCAGCGCGCACGGTTCGGGACCGTGAGGCCCCGGGTTCAAATCCCGGGCCCCCGACCACCCTCCTCAGTTCGGATTGGCGCCCTCTTCAGCCGGATGGAGCCTGCGCGCGGGCTGTTCGGTCACGTTTCGGTCACGCTTTTTCCGAGAACCGTCGAACCAGGCGTCGACCCGGGCCACGGCGGCGATGCGTCCGCGAGGAGTGATGTCACCGTAGATCCGCAACACGGTGTCCTCGCGGTCGCCCAGCCGCTCGGCGACAGCCTTGATGCTCACGCCGTCCTCCAGGAGGAGTGTGGCGTGGGTGTGGCGCATGCCGTGGAAGACCATCCGAGGCACGCCCGGGCACTTCGCGGCCAGTCGCTCGAAGGCACGGGTGGCCTGGTCGGGGTCCTGCGGTTTCCCGTCCTCTTTGGGAAAAACCACCCCCCGCCGGCCGTCGTAGGCACTGCCCCACGCTTCTCGCTCGGCCTCGACCATCTGACGCTGCTCCTCGAGCACGGCCTCGGTGGTACGGTCGATATCGATCGTGCGGAAGGCCTTGGTCCCAGTCTTGAGGGAGACCATCTGGCGACCCCTGTCGCCGGCCTTCGTCCACTGCTGGCGGACGTTGACGCGGTTCCCGTCCACATCACGCCAGCGCAGCCCGAGGAGCTCGCCGCGGCGCATGCCAGTGGCTAATGCCACCGCATACATGCCGGCATCCCGCTGGCCCTCGACGTGGGCCAGGAAGGTCTGCATCTCCGCCAGTGTCCAGTGCTGCAGCTCGTGGCCGACCGCTTCCCGGCTGTACTTGTAGACGCCGGTTGCGGGATTGGTGCGCAGGATCTTGTCGGTTACTGCGTCCGCGAGAGCGGCATGCAGGCAGATGTGGACGTTGGCGACGGTCTTGGGCGCCATAGGGGCGGGCTCGCCGTCCTTGCGCTGCGGCCGCTTCCCCTCACGCAGCAGCCAGGCATAGAACTCGCGGATCATGCCGGGCGTCAGTTCCTGGACCAGCACGCCCGCCAGGCGCCGCTTGATGTGCTCGATGCCGACCCTGTAGTCCCGCTGCGTGTTGGGCTTCCAGCCCTTGGTGGGTCCCCCCGCATACCAGCGGTCCAGGTAGGGTCCGAGTGTCAGCTTGCTGGGTGGCACGAACAGTCCGTCGCGTAGCTCGACCAGGATCCGGGCGCGCTCCTCGGCGGCCTCAGCCTGCGTGCGAAACCCGCTGCGCCGGCGCTGGCGACGTCCCTCGCCGGGGCGGCCGATCTCGATGATGTATGCCCAGCCAACGGTGCCGGTGCAGCCTGGCCGGGGACAGGTGCGGGACCCGTCCGGCAGGCGGAAGCCGCAGCTGCAGCGCCGGAACACGCCCTTCGCCACCGCTCAGCTCTCGTGCCCGAGCGTGGGATCGACCGAGCGCAGGAGGTTGTCCAGAGCCTCAACTGGTACGCGGAGCCTGCCTCCGAGCCGCAAGACCGGCAGGGTACCGTCCTCGACCCGCCGGTAGGCCGCAGAGCGGGAGATGCGGAGAAGGGCCGCGGCCTCCACGACGGTGAGCACCCGGCGCTGCTCGGGGACGCTGGTCGCGGGGATCCCCTGGTTCACGTGCCCCGCCTCGTGAGGTGCGGCGGCAGCGGGCCCCCGCACTGGCGACAGCGCCAGCCACCCCTGGCCGGGTCATAGACCCAGCTCAGGCCGCCGCAGCCCTCCCGCCGGCAGAGCACGCCCTGCGGGTTGCGGCCGGTGGGGTCGGAGGTGTCGATAAATCCCGCCCCCGATTTTGCCCTTCCGGGGGGCATCCACCCAGAAAAGGTGGGGGATTCATCGACACTATCGACACCTATCGACACCTGGTATTCGGAATCGGCATCAGTCGGACTTGCCGACATCGACACCTGACCGACACCAGGTGTCGATACCTGGGCGCCGTCGCTGCTCCCCGTGGGCTGGGTGCTGCCGTTTGCGACCTTCCGGATGGTGATCTGCCGTCCGCCGGCCCCCGTCCGGGTCAGGATCGCCACCTCGGCCCACCCGGCGGCGCGCAGGTCGGTCATGAGCAGGCGCAGCTGCCTGCTGAGGTAGTTGGCCTCCTTCGGCCACCGCCTCTGTCGCTGCACGTGCTCGTCGACCTGGGCGTTGAGCCAGTCCAGCAGGGGCTGGGCCCTCCCGCAGTACCCGCCCTCCTCCGCCTTCTTGCGGATCAGAGGGGCGATCAGCGAGTCCTCCAGGGCGCTCTCGCGGGCCGCTTCCCGGTTGCCCGTGTAGGCCTCGAAGAAGCTGCCGGTCGGCCAGCCCATGGCCCGCTCGACCGCGACCGAGTTCTCGGCGAAGTCGGCCATCCGCGGCACCTTGGGCAGGGTGACCTGGGGCTCGGCCAGGACCCGGCCGAGGCTGTGGAAGAGGCCGCCCAGGATGCGGGGCCGGGCATCGTTGAACTCCGCCCACAGCTTCCGCTCCGTCCGCCGCCGCTCGTCGGGGATGCGCGGCAGGTCGATGGTGACCACCCGGTCGAGCAGGTCGGAATTGGTCACGACGTCGGTGATCCCAGTGAGCAGGGCCGGGCGGATGACGTCGAAGAGGGCCTCGTCGCCGTCCGAGTAGAGCTCGCGGGTGGAGAAGCCGCCGCCGGTGGCGAGACGACAGAGGGAGTCGCTGAGCCAGAGGGGCAGGTGGCTGATGTTGTCGAGGGCGATGCACCAGCTGTTGGTGGCGGCGATCATCAGGTCGCGCACCTCCTTGGGCTCGGCGCGGAGCGGGCTCACGTTGGGGTCGATGAGGGAGCGGAGGATGCGGCCGGTGGTGCTCTTGGCGCTGCCCTGCTCGCCGCGCAGGACCAGGGCCGGGTAGGGCCGGTCGGCGCGCCAGGCGTAGAGCAGCCAGGCCACGAGCAGCCGGCAGTCGTCGTCGCTGGCGACGTTCACGAAGCGGCGCAGCTCGTTGAGGTCGCCGTCGGGGTCGGGGACGGGCAGGGCCATCATGCCGCGGGCCCGCCGGAAGCGGATGGGAGGGTCGTTGATGAGCCGCCAGGAGTTGGGCTGGATCTCGACCACGGTCCAGGCGGCGTCGCAGAGGTCGACGTAGATGCGGCCGTCGTGCTCGGCGACGCGAACGTGGACCTTGTGCATGTCGCCGGCATGAGTGGCGTAGGCCTCCAGCATGCCGATGGCGTCCTGGATCGCCTGTGAGCCGGGCACCTGCTCGCGGCGCTCGAAGTAGAGCCTACGCAGCCAGCGGCGCATGGCCTCCGACTTCACCCGCCAGTTCTGTCGGTGGTCGTTGATCCGCAGCGTGATCCAGGGATCGCCGGCCGGATCGTGCCACAGCTCCTCGGATAGCGCGAAGGCGAGGTCGACGAGCTCGGTGGCCTGCGACTTCTTCGAGCCCTTGCCGCCGCCATCCGCCTGCGCCGCCTCGCGCGTGGCGTCGAGGGCGGCGTTGAGCCTCGACATGTCGCGGTCCTCCGCCATCAGGCCGCTCCTCGCGGATCCCGCGCGCTGGCGCGGAGCCCGCTGTTGATGGTGGCGATTGCCTCGTGCTCGCCGAGTCCGGCCGTGCGGGCGGCGATGAGGAGGATCTCGGCGGCCGTCCTCTCGGCCGGGTCCCCGCTCAGCAGCCGCCCCAGACGCCATGCTGCGAGGTTGAGACGGTGGTTGCGCTCACCGGACGGCGCGGCGGCGACGTCGTGCGCCTCGCCCTCGATGGCCGCCAGCACGTAGTTGGTCAGCCCTCGACTGCGGAGCGGGATGGGCCGCGCAGCGGGCGGCGGTGGCGGCGTCAGCAGGTCGACGAGCCAGGCGGGCGGGTTGGGCAGATGCTCCGGGATGCCCAGCATCCAGCAGTAGCGGTCGCCGCAGTGGTGCCGGCTGGGCGGGGCCACCGCGTAGCCGCCGTCTCCGCGGACGTCGAGGCCAGGGCCGAGCCGGCCGGCGGAGTTGGAGACCTTGACGCCCGGGTGCGCCATGTAGGCGTGCCAGCCGCCGGAGCCGGTGCGCACCCAGGCGACGCTGAAGCCTTCGTAGCGCTCGAGCAGCGCCTCCGTGCTCGTCCTTCCCGCCTCGCCGTCGATGTCGAGCAGCATCAGGCCGCTCTCGGCGCCCATGCGGATGCCGACGTTCGCCTCGGGGTAGGTGGCCCACCAGCGGTCGACCACCTCCAGGTCGATGGTCGCCTGCTGCAAGCCGTGCGGCACGAGATTGCCGACCGGGTGCTTGGCAGGCGAGCCGCGCAGCTTGCCGGGACGCTTGGGATCCGGCGTGCCGCACTGCGGGTCCGGGCAGGCGCAGGGCCTGCCGTTGCCGGTTGGCCAGCAGGGGAAGACGAGCCAGCCGCGGGCGGCGTAGGCGCGAGCGTGCTCGTGGGTGGAGCGGGGGACTGGTCCGGGCTTCATCGCGCCCTCCTCACCGCCCAGCGCGAGGTGATGACCCAGAAGCCGTCCGGGAACTCGACGCGGGCGCTGTTGAGGTTGCCGCGGGCGGTGACGCGGCAGCGCTGGCCGCGGCGCTGTGGCAGCCGGCAGCGCCACCGCCAGACGAGGGGGTAGTCCGCTTCTGCGGCGTTGGTCACAGGTTGACTCCTTGCGTTCGTTGCTGTGGCGGCGGGCATGGTCTGTGGTCGGTCGTGTGGTGTCGTGGTCGTTACCTCCGTCCCATGAGGTGGGTGCGGACGATCAGCCAGCGGCGGCCGGTGACGGCGGAGCGGTGCCAGCGGCGCACGTTCATGCCGCCGGCTCCCCGGGGCTGGGCGCTGGCAGCGCGCGGGCGCGGCTCCGGCGACTCGTCCTGGCGTCGCGCTTGACGAGGGCCAGCAGGCGCCAGGCCGTCTGGGCTCGGCGCCGGCCGAGGCGGCGCAGCCACCTTCCATAGATGTTGTCCGGCTCCGGCTCGAAGGGAGCGCCGACTGCCTTCAGCAGCTCGACGAGAAGCAGGAGGGCGTCGAGGTGGTGGTGCAGGCTCTCCGATGCCTTGGCGGCCTCCCGGGTGAGAGGTCCGAACTGCGCTCTGGCGCCGATCAGCGCCCGGCTCCTGGCTTGCAGGTCGCGCCCGCAGTCGCCGCAGACGCCGACCAGGAACGCCCTGACCGTGTACTCGTCCGCCTCAGACCAGGAGGCGGGGAGGTCGACCTTGACGAGCCTGGTGGCGCGGTTGCGGCAGTCGGCCATCTGGCAGTAGACGCGGCCGTGTCGGTAGGTCCCGCTCATGCGTTGCGTGCCTCCTCTGCGCCGGCCGTGCTGGTCGGCGCGCTGCTGCGTGCGCTGCTGGTTGCGGCGGCGGGGGGGTCGACGGGGATTACGCCGAGGTAGTCGGACAGGTCGGTCACCTCGGCCGGGTCGATGTCGCCGATGCCGTTCGGGTGCGTGGTCAGCGCCGTCAGCGCTCGCTGGAGGATGTCGACCTCCCGCGCGCTGAGGCTGTAGTGGCGGCGGACGCGTGTCGGATCGCTCACGGCCGGTAGCTCCCGTCGCCGGAGACGGGCGCCGCGCTGACCGCCTGTGCGCAGACTCGCCGTTCGCTCGGGAGTCGAACGAGCAGCTCTGGCGGCGGTTCGCACCAGCCGGGCGGGGCCGCGCCGTAGCGCCGCAGGTAGAGCGCGGCCAGGTACGGGTTGGTGGCGTCCTGCTCGGTGAGGACGCGGTTCCACCCTCCGCAGGTGAGGATGACGTAGGTGGCGCCGCAGCCGTTGCAGCGTGTCTCAGCCCCGGCGATCCCCCTGTCCCCGGCGGCCTCGGCGAGCGCCTTGGGGTGCGGCAGCCAGGCGTTGCACAGGTGGCACTCGTTCGAGGGGTCCTGCTCCAGCCGCAGGGCTGCCCGCTCCAGCATGCCCACGAAGTCGGTCATGGTCGCTGGCTGCTGCATGCCCGCGGCCTCGATGTGGCCGGAGGCGTGCACGACCGCGCTCACGGCCGGTAGTTCCCGTCGCCCGAGTTGAGCGCCTCGCTGACGGACTGTGCGAAGCCGGCCAAGCCGCGGACCTCGGCGGCCAGGTCGAGGCTCTCGTCTCCGTCCTCCCAGCGCCGGAGCACGTCAGGGCCGAGCGCCTCGGCGACTCGGTGAAGCTCGCGCTCCTCTGCTGACGGCGTCTCCGGGGTCGCTGCTGGGATCCGGTCGAGGTACCGCCGGATCTCCGCCGCGGCGCGGGTGTCGAGCTTCACCCTCCGCAGCAGGCGGGCGCCGCTGAGCGTGAACTTGGGGCCGGCGATCCGGTAGCCGTGGCCGCCGCCGTCCGCGTCGAGCTTGTTGATGCTGACCTGGATCGGCCGGCCGTCGTAGGCCGTCGCCTCGTGGATGTCCAGGTACACCCCGGCCTCGATCTTCGAGTCCGCCATGTCAGACTCCTCCGTCAGGTCGGCCGCGGTGAGCAGGCCGGCCGCGTCTACCCCGCCCTCGGCCGCCTCGTGGAGCCATGCGAGCGCTCGCGTCAGGTCGTGGGCGTGGAAGTGGCACAGGTCCACCTCCACGCGGGCGCTGCCGATGTCGAGCGGCGTGGTGTCGGGTAGGGGCTGGAGGCGGCAGCGCGACACCGCGCACTTCGTGACGGACGTGCTATCCGACATCGGCCACCTCCGGCCGCTCGGCGGACGGCGCGTCGATGAGCGGGAGGGGCAGCGTGAGGGTGTCCTGCATGCCCTCCCGACCGGCGGCCCGCTGCTGCCGCTGCTGGCGCTCCTGCTGGGCGCGTTCCACCGCTCCGCGGCAGTACGCCTCCGTCATGGCCTTGGCGACGCGCTCCCGGCGGGCGCGGGGCCAGGACGGCTCGTCGGCGGCGAGGCGCTCCAGCGCGATCGTGTAGAGCTGCCGGTAGCCGGTTATCGTGGGCAGGCCGGCCTCGTCGATGTCGATCTGCTGAAGGGCTGGCGTCATCGCGCCCTCCTCCGTGCTGCCAGGCTGTCCGCGGCCGGCTCCGGGTAGATCGGCGGCGGCGAGTCGACGAAGGGCATGAGGATGGTCTGGGTGTCGTAGACCGGCCGGTGGGCGGCGACGAGCTCGACCGCCTCGTTGACGGTCAGCTGCTCGCCATCCCACAGCGAGTGGCCCCAGGCCACG
>JBKPCH010000136.1:0-13775 GCA_046727275.1 Candidatus Dormiibacterota bacterium | reverse complement strand
TGTGTATAAGAGACAGGGACCCCGCGGGCCCGCCTGCCGCGACCGCGATCCCGGCCAGCGCGGCGCCCACCGCCCCGCCCACCTGCTGCGAGGTGGAGAGCAGGCCCGCGGCCAGGCCCTGGCGGCCGCGCTCCACGCCGGAGGTGCCGGCGACGGTGGACACGACGACCGTGCCGACGATGCCGAAGCCGACCACGGCGTAGCCCGCGGCCAGCCACAGGATCGAGTGGAGGCCCAGGGCCAGGGCGACGGCCGTGCCGCCGACCAGGGCGGCGAGCGCGACGGCGGCCGTCCGAGGGAGGCCGAGGCGGTGCAGCGACCGGCCGGCCAGCGTGCCCCCCAGGAAGCCGCCGGCGCCGGCGGGCAGGAAGGCGAGGCCCGTGACCTGCGGCGGGAAGCCCATGTCGCGCTGCACGACGAGGGTCAGCGTGAACGCGAGCGCCGAGGCGACGGCGATCGTGAGGCCGGCCACGAGGTTGGCGCCCGCCAGCCCGGGCAGCCGGAACACGCCCGGCGGCACGAGCGGCGCGGGCGCCGAGGACTCCACCCGGACGAATGCTGCCAGCAGCGCCGCCGCCGCGGCGAGCAGGCCGACCGCGCGCAGGAGGCTCGCCGGCTGCGGGCCGACCTGGGAGAGGCCGCCGACCAGCGCGAGCATGGCGGCGGTCGCCAGGACCGCCCCGGCCACGTCGAGCGGCGGCCGCTCGCCCTGCCGCGACCCGGGCCGCAGCAGCCGCCAGGCCGCCGCCAGCGCGACCAGCCCGATCGGGACGTTGACGAAGAAGACCCAGCGCCACCCCGCGACCCCCGTCAGCAGGCCCCCGAGGATCACGCCCGCGGTGAAGCCGACGGAGGCGACGGTTCCGAACACGCCCAGCGCCCGGTTGCGCTCGGGGCCCTCGGGAAACTCGCTGGTCACCAGGGCCAGCGCGGTGGGCAGCAGGATCGCGCCGCCGAGGCCCTGGACGGCCCGCGCGGCGAACACGAGCGGCGCCGTCGGGGCGAGGCCGCCGGCCAGCGAGGCGGCCGAGAAGACGGCCAGGCCGGCCATGAACACGAGCTTGCGCTCGTAGAGGTCGGCGATGCGGCCGCCCAGGAGCAGGCCGCCGCCCAGGGTCAGCGCGTAGGCGCTGATCACCCACTGCAGCTCCCCGGGGGACAGGCCGAACTGGGCCTGGATGGACGGCAGCGCGACGTTGACGATCGAGAAGTCGAGGACGCCGATCAGCTGGGTGGCGGCCAGCAGGGCGAGTATCGCGAGGCGGCGACGGTCCCCGGCGCTCATCCCACGCTCCGCGCGTGCCGGCGGCCGTCAGCCAGGCCCCAGGACACGATGCGCTGGGGGTGGATGCGGATGATCGCCGGCGGCCCGTCCAGCGCCTCCGCACGCCCGCGGACCTCGATGCCGCGCGGGCTCCACGGTGGCAGCACGTCGTCCACGACGACCGCCGCCCGGCCGCTCCGGGCCACGTCGCGGAACTTCCGGGTGGCGGCGAAGTCTCCCCTGCCGCCGATGTCGATGGTGTCGAGGTCGGGGTTGTGGGCCCAGCCGACGGGCACGACGTGCGGCGTGCCGTCCGCTCCCACCGTCGCGAGGCGGGCCAGCCGGCGCTCGGCGCCCAGGTACGAGAGCTCGTCGGTCGTGAACACGCTCATTCGGTCGCTCCTGTGCAGATGGCGGTAAACTGGTTATTCAGATAACTGTTATGCGCATAAGTATATGCCCCAAGGCGTGGAGGTGCGACAGGTGGACTACGAGCGGGCCGACGCGCTGAACCGGGCGATCCGCCTGCTGGGCATGAGCCACCGGGCGCTGGCGGCGGCCGGGCTGGCCGAGCTGGGCCTGCACCCGGGCCAGGAGCTGCTGCTGCTGGAGCTCGACGCGCACGGCCCCCGCAACCAGCGCCAGCTGGCGGACGGCCTGAGCTGCGAGCCGCCCAGCGTCACGCTGATGGTCCAGAAGCTGGAGGCGGCCGGCCTGATCCGGCGGACGCCGTCGGCCAGCGACGGCAGGGCGACCGTCGTCGAGCTGACGGAAGCCGGCCACGCGCTGATGCCCCGGCTCAAGGCTGTCTGGCAGCGGCTGGCCGAGCGGACGGCCGCCGGCCTCGACAGCGCCTCGCTGGACCACGTCGTCGAGGTCGTGGGCGACCTGGGGCGGACCGTCTCGGCAGGCCGCCGCGGCGGAGATGGCCCCCGGGCCGCTCTAGTAGGCCGGCCCGGACGTCACCAGCGGTAGACCTCGCCCGGCCTGGCGACGTCCACCGGGCCGGCGAAGGCGGTCCGCGCCCGGGCCGCCGCCGCGGCCGGGTCGGCGTCCGGGTGCAGGTGCGTCAGCAGCAGGCGGGCGGCGCCTGCGGCCGCGGCGATCGAGCCCGCCTGCTCCGGCGTCATCACGGTCGCCGAGGTGCCCTGGTCCGGCAGGCTGAGGAACGCCTCGCACAGGAACAGGCCGGCGCCGCGCGCCAGCTCGACCAGCGCGTCGCACGGTCCGGAGTCGGCCGAGTAGGCGAGGACGCCGCCCTCGGCCTCGATGCGGCAGCCGAACGTGGGGACGCCGTGGCGCACGGCCAGCGGCGTGACGCGCAGGCCGCCGATCCGGTCCGGACGGCCTGCCTCCAGCTCGCGCGCGTCGAACGCCGCCCGCGTCGCCTCCCGGTCGGGAACCGCCGCCTCGAACCAGGCGGGCCACCCGGGAGGGCCGAGCACCGGCAGCCGGCTCTCTCCCCTGGCGCGCCCGTAGGCGATCGCGTTGCGGACGACGCCCAGGTCCGTGCAGTGGTCCGGGTGCAGGTGGCTGATCCACAGCGCGTCGACCTCGGCCAGCGCTGCGTAGTGCAGCAGCTCCGCCAGCGTCCCGGCGCCGGCGTCCAGCCAGACGCGCGTACGGCCGTCGCCGGCCAGGTAGCCGGAGCAGGCCCTGCCGGCGGCCGGCCAGCCGCCGGCGCAGCCGAGCACCCGCAGCTCCACGGCGGCTCAGGAGGCCTCGCGGCCGCCGTCCAGCATGGCGAGGCCGATGTCCACCAGGCCGGCGCGCTCCAGCCGCGCGATCTCGCCGAGCGGGACCCAGGCCGCCTCGTCCGTCGAGCCGCCGACCTCGAAGCGCAGCGTCCCGTCCACGATCGCGACCTCGTACAGGATGCGGAGCGCGTGGTGGTCCACGCTGCGGTCGGGCCCGCGCTCCACCACGCCGTGCCAGGAGTCGATGCCGAGCAGCCGGCGCACCTGCCCGGTGTAGCCGGTCTCCTCGGTCAGCTCGCGAAGGACGGCGGCGGCCGGGTCTTCCCCGTGCTCCACGCCGCCGCCCGGCAGCGTCCACACGGGCCGGTCGCCCCAGATGAACCGGGCCAGCAACAGCCCGTCCTGGCGCCGGCAGATCGCATAGGCGGCGACCCGCAGCTCGCGCGCCGGCTCGGTCCCCGCGAGCGGGTCGCTCACCCGGCCGCCGGGTGGGCATCGAGCAGGGCCTGCCAGGCCAGCTTGGGCCGGCCGTCCACCCGCCGCAGGCCCAGCGAGCACAGGTAGGCCTCGAAGCTCGCCTGGCCGGGGAGGCCGTAGTACGCGCCGAGCTGCCCGCACATGGCCTGGGTGAGGTCGTGCAGGGCGAACCAGTTCAGGAGGGGGATCCGCGGGCCGGCGCGCCGCCAGGCCTCCACCACGTTCGTGACGAACGCCGCCTGCGCCGCCTCCGAGCTGGAGAGCTGGGCGGACGAGGGGTAGCCCACCTCCTGCAGCAGCAGCGGGCGCCCGCCGGCCAGCCGGAGCATCTCGTCGACGTCCGCTGCCGCCGTGTCGGGCGGCCCGGGCACGAAGCGGTCGCCCAGCGGGTAGTAGGTGAAGATCACGACGTCGCTGAGCTGCTCCAGCGCGGCGACGCCCCTCCTCGCCGGCCCGCGCGCGTTGTCGAAGATGGCCGTGACGCCCACCCGGATGCCGGGCAGCGCCGCGTGCACGTACGCCACCGCGTCGGCGTAGAAGGCGCGGTAGGCGTCCCACTGGTCGGGGTGCGCCGACAGGTAGGCGTCGACCTCGTTGCCGATCGAGAGGTAGCGGACGTGGCGGTCCAGCACCGGCTTCAGCGAGTCGACCAGCGCGTGGAACCGCTGCCGCATCTGCGGGCTGGCGAACGACGTCCCCCGCAGGTCGTCCGGGGTCGACTTGACCGTCGTGTCCAGGACCTTGATGCCGAGCAGGAGGTCCCAGCCCCGCGCGCTGCCGGCGTAGGCCAGGTCGTCCCGCACCTTCTTCAGGCCGCCCGGCTGCTCCAGGTCATTCCAGCTCACCGACTGGTAGTCGGCGCTCACCCCGGCGCCGGCCGCCAGGTCCGCGGCCGCCACATAGTCCTGCAGCCCGGGTGCGGGCTGCAGGCGGGGCACCATCGAGATGGCGAACTGCCGGTCCCGGGCGGCAGCCGGGGCGCCGGACGACGGCATCGAGGCGGGGTGGCCGCCGGCCGGCCGCGAGCCGCAGGCGGCGGCGAGGCAGGCGGCGAGCAGCAGGGCCACCAGGCAGCTGCGCGCGGGGCTCGCTCGCTCTCCCATCGACGGCGGAGAGTCTACAGGCCGGGCCCGGAAACACGAAGAAGGCCCCGGCGCGGCGCGCCGGGGCCTTTCCGCTCGCGTGCTGGTCACTCGGCGACTACGTATCTTTCCCTGCTGGCGCGGGCCCGCGGCCGGGCCCTACAGTGGTGCACGCTGTGAGCCGTCCCGCCGCCGGCGAGCGGCAGCCGGGTGACGCCGCCTACATCTTTCCCCGCCACGCCAGCGAGGTGGAGTGGGACGAGCATCGGACCACGTGGGGGATCAGCGTCACGTACGGGCGCAGGCCTCGCGCGTGACCTCGCGGTAGGCCCGGGCCTGGTGGCGACGCCCACGACGCCCGGTCGGGAGGACGGAGCGCCGGCGTTCACCAGGACGGACGGGCTGCTGCTGGCCGGCATCGTCCTCTCCGGGGTGTGGGAGCTCGTCCTCATCCCGGTCACGCCGGCGCTCGTCGGCACGCATCCCGTCCTGCTGGAGGCGCTCCAGGGCAGCGTGGCCTCGATGGTCGCGGCCGGGGCCTTCGCCCGCGTCGGCCGCACGGCGCTCTGGCTGGCGCTGCTGGCGCCGATCCCCGGCCTGATGGTCACCGACCCGCTCCTGTGGCTGGCGGGACGGCGCTGGGGCCGCCTGGCGCTGCAGTGGTACCTGGGCCGGCGCCCGGTCGACCGCCGCTCCGTGGCGCGGGCCGAGTCCGCGTTCCGCCGCTGGGGCGGCTGGACGCTGGTCGGGGCGTACTACATCCCGGTCCCGAACGCGGTGCTCTACCTGCTCGCCGGCGCCACGGGCATGCCGCTGTGGCGGTTCCTGCTGCTCGACGGTGCAGGCACGTTGCTCCACATCGGCCTCTGCGTCGGGCTGGGCTACGCGATCGGGCAGACGGGGGTGACGATCGCGACGGCGATCTCCCGCTGGTCGCTGGCCGGCGCGGTGGTGCTGGTGGCCGGTCTCGTCGCCGTGGGCCTGTGGCGCAGCCGGCGGGGCCGGCGGGCGGCGGCCGGCTAAGCTCAGGTGGTGCCTACTCACGGGGGGGAGCGGGAGGTGCTGGACTGGCTCGAGTTCGGCGACGCCACGCGGGCGCTGGCCCGGCTGGTCGCGGACAGCGGCTACCGGCCGGACATCGTCCTGGCGGTCGCCCGCGGCGGCCTGCTGCCCGCGGCGGCCATCGCCTACGCCCTCGACGTCAAGAACGTGTTCACGATGAACGTCGAGTTCTACACGGGCGTCGACCAGCGGCTCGACTTCCCGGTGATGCTGCCGCCGCTGCTCGACGCCGTCGACATCGCGGGCGCCCGGGTGCTCGTGGCCGACGACGTCGCGGACACCGGCGCCACGCTCAAGCTCGTGACCGACTTCTGCGCCGAGCACGTCCTGGACGTGCGCTGCGCGGTGCTCTACGAGAAGACCCGGTCGGTCGTGAAGTGCGAGTACGTGTGGCGCCGGACCGACCTGTGGATCAACTTCCCCTGGTCCACCCTGCCGCCAGTCGTGCAGGGCCGGCCCCATCCCGAGGGCGAGGCGCTCACCCGGGAGTGACCTGCTTGCGCATCGCCACCCAGGTCGGGCGGTCCCAGCCCGGGTGGGAGCGCAGGGCGACCTCCTCGTAGCCCAGGCGCCGGTACAGGCGCAGGTTGCCGGTCAATGCCAGCCGGACGCCGATCGTCACCTCGGCCAGGCCGAGCTCCGCCGCCCGGGCCTCCGCCCAGGCCATCAGGGCGCTGCCGATCCCGCGCCCCTGCAGCTCGGGCAGGACCGCCACCCGCCGGACGTGCAGGTGGTCGCCCTCCGCCGCGCAGCGCAGGCAGCCGGCCGGGCGCCCGTCCAGGTGGGCCACCGCGCCGCCCGTGGCGAGGTCCGCGCGGACGGCCTCCAGCGTCTCGCGCCCGGCGCTGGAGGGGGGCTCCAGGCTCGCCTGGGCCCGGAACGCCTCCTGGGTGAGGTGGTGCACCACGTCCGCCTGCTCGGGCCCGCACGCCTCGATCCGCAGGCCGGTCTCAGCGGCCAAGCGCCCGGCGCAGCGAGTCGCGGTCCAGCCGCCCCTCGCCGACGACACGCCCGTCGACCAGCACGACGGGCACCCGGAAGTCGTAGAGGCGGAACAGCTCGGGGTCTGCGTCAACGTCCCGCTGCTCCGGCTCGACGGCCAGCTCGCGGAGGAGCGCCAGGGCGTCGTCGCAGAGGTGGCAGCCGCGCCGCGTGACGAGCTGGACGGCCATCGCCGTCCAAGCCTAGCTGGGTCAGCCGGCCGGCAGCCTCAGCCGCTGGCCCGGCTCGATCGTCGGGCCGGCCAGGCCGTTGGCCCGCTCGATCTCCCCCACCTTCTGCCGGGGGTCGGAGTCCGGGTAGTGGCTCGCGGCGATCGTCCAGAGGGTGTCGCCCGGGGCCACGGTGACGGTCTGGTACGCCCGGCCGGCCCCGTCCCCGCCGGCCGGGCCCGGCCAGCCCGGGTCCGCCGCCCGCAGGTAGCCGAGCGCCAGCAGCGTCACGGCCACCGCCGCCAGGACCACCCACCGCACCCGCCAGGCGGCCGACTCGCGGAGGCGCCAGGGCCCCACGCGGTCGCGATCGGAGCGATCGCGTCCGGCCAGATCGGACCGGGGCAGGGTCGGGGTGTCGGGGCGGCCTGGAATGGCGTACATTTGTTTGTCGTGATGGTACGGGAACGGGCGTTCGGGGGTCAAGCGTTCGCCGAACATAAGTTTGCTTTTCTCGGCGATCCTTGCTACGATGACCACGCCGGCCCCGTGCCGGACGTCCCACAGCTCTTGCAGCCGACATCGAGGTAGCGACTTGAACCAAGATCTCAGCGAACGCCAGGCCCGGATCCTGGACTACATCCGGGAGGTCACCAGGCTCCGCAACTACCCGCCCAGCGTGCGGGAGATCGGGGAGGCCGTCGGGCTCTCCTCGAGCTCGACCGTGCACAACCACCTGAACCAGCTGGAGCGCCGCGGCCTCATCAAGCGCGACCCCAGCAAGTCGCGGACCGTGCAGCTCGTGGAGAGCCTGCAGCAGGTCGACGAGCGCGGCCGCGCCATCGCGGTCCCCGTCGTGGGCAACGTCGCGGCCGGCGTGCCCATCCTGGCCGAGCAGAACATCGAGGAGCACCTGATGCTCTCGCCCGACCTGGCGCAGGAGGGCTGGTTCGCGCTGCGCGTCCGGGGCGACTCGATGGTCAACGCCGGGATCCTGGACGGGGACCTCGTCCTCGTGCGCCCGCAGCAGGACGCGCCAGACGGCACCATCGTGGTCGCGCTCGTCGAGGACGAGGCGACGGTCAAGCGGCTCGACCGCTCCGCCGGCAGGGTCCGCCTGATCGCCGAGAACCCGGCGTACGCCCCGATCGAGCCCGACCAGGCCGAGATGGTCGGCGAGGTCCGCGGGCTGATCCGCAGCTACATCTAGACCGGCGCCGCCGGGCGCCGGGAGGCGCGCGGCGGCCCGGTTGCCCCCCGCCTCCCGCCGCCGCCCCACCGAACAATCCGGCGCGGTCGTGCGTCTCCCGAACGTGGAAGGAGAGCGTCCGTGACCGCTGCGGCATGGCGGCTCGTGGTTGGCCTGGGGGAGCTGACCCTGCTCTTCGGGGCGGCGCTGCGGGGTTCGATGCGGCGGCCGTTCTACTGGCGCGAGCTCCTCGAGCAGTGCCGGTTCATCCTCACGGCGAACTTCGTTCCGCTACTCCTGACCGGTCTCGGGTTCGGGACCATCGTGGCGCTCGAGGCCGGTCACTTCTTTCGCTCCGCCAGCGCCGAGTACCGGTTGGGCGGCTTCACGGTCATGTCGAACATCCGGGAGTTCTCCCCGGTCGCCACCGGCCTGATGATCGCGGCCGTCAGCGGGACGGCCATCGTGGCCGACCTCGGCGCCCGCCAGGTCCGCTCCGAGCTGGAGGCGCTCAGCGTCATGGGCCTCAGCAACGTCCTGTTCATCGTCGTGCCGCGCGCGCTCGCGCTGATGCTGATGACCGCCCTCTACAACTTCCCGATGATCGTCTTCACGATGGCGGCCTCGTACGCGGTCGGGGTCCTCGTCGTGGGGGTGAACGCGGGCGCCTTCATGGCCAGCTTCTTCACCCAGGGCACGGTCGTGGACGTGATCGGCGGCGAGGTGAAGTGCGTCGTCTTCGGCGCCATCGTGGCCGCCGTCTCGATCGCCCGCGGCATCTCCGCCCGCGGCGGCGCGGAGGGAGTGGCGAAGGCGGTCCACTCCTCGGTGATCTGGTCCTTCCTCGGCATCCAGGTCTTCGAGTACCTGTTCACCCCGACGGTCCTGGCCCTGTTCCACGACCAGCTGACTTTGAGGTAGCAGGAGATGGACCGCGCACTGGAACCGTTCGACGTGCTGGGCGAGGTCATCACCTTCGCGGCCCGCGCCCTGGCCGGCATCCCCCGGGCCCTCCGCCACACCGGCGAGGTCTGGTGGTACGGAGCCTTCCTCGCCCTCGGCTCGACGCCCGTCGCCCTGGCCATCACGTACTTCAGCGGCTCCGAGTGCTCGGTCGAGGCCTACTACTCGCTGCACCAGCTTGGCGGCGCGGAGTCGCTGGCCGGCGTCTTCAACGCGCTCTGCGACCTCCGCGAGATCACGCCTCTGTTCTTCGGCTTCGCGGTCGGCGCCAAGGTCGGCTGCGGCCTGGTGGCCGAGCTGGGGACCATGCGCATCAACGAGGAGATCGACGCCCTGGAGACGATGGGCGTCAACTCGCTCCGCTACCTGGTCTCGACGCGCATGGCGGCGGCCCTGCTCGTCCTGCCGCTGATGTACGTCCTGGCGCTGGCCAGCAGCTTCCTGGCCAGCTGGGTCGTGCAGCACTTCCAGATCGGCCTCGTCTCGGACGGCGTCTACTTCAGCTACTTCTGGCGGTTCACCAACCTGGTCGACCTGCTCTTCTCCGCCGTCAAGGCGATCGTGTTCGCCTTCACGATCATCTGCGTTGCCGTCTACTACGGCTACAACGTCAGCGGCGGCCCGGTCGGCATCGGCCGGGCCGTCGCCAGGACGATGGCGCTCAGCCTCGTGCTGACGGTCGTCCTCAACGCGGTCCTGACCCAGGTCTTCTGGGGCACCAACCCCAACCTGCCCATCCCCACGTGATGCAGACCGAGACCATGCCCGCGCCCAGCCAGCCGCCGGAGACGGCGGAGCCCGTGATCGAGTGCGTCGCGGTCGAGAAGGCGTTCGGCCGCCACCGCGTACTGACCGGGGTCGACTGCCAGATCCCGCGGGCCCGGATCACGGTGATCATGGGCCCCTCCGGCACCGGCAAGTCGGTCCTCCTGCGGCACTTCGTCGGCCTGCTGGCGCCCGACCGGGGCGACGTCCTGGTCGAGGGCCGCAGCGTGCCGGCCATGCGCGAGCCCGAGCTTCTGGCGCTCCGCCGCGAGATGGGGATGCTCTTCCAGGACGGCGCGCTGTTCAGCTCGATGAGCCTCTACGACAACGTCGCCTTCCCACTGCGCCAGCACACCCGGAAGTCCGAGCGCGAGATCCGCGAGATCGTCATGGCCCGCCTGAGCGAGGTCGGCCTGTCCGGCGCCGAGGGCCGGATGCCGAACGAGCTGTCGGGCGGGATGCGCAAGCGCGCCGGCTTCGCCAGGGCGCTGGTGCTGCAGCCGAGGATCCTGCTCTTCGACGAGCCGGACTCGGGGCTCGACCCGGTCAGGACCGCGCTGCTCTGCCGGCTGATCCGGGAGATCCAGCGCCGCTACGGCTCGACCGCCGTGGTCATCAGCCACGACACGAAGGCCGTGTTCGAGGTCGCCGACAACGTCATCCTGCTGCACGGCGGGCGGGTGGTCGAGCAGGGCACGAAGGAGCAGTTCCGGACCTCCGGCCACCCGTTCACCCGGCAGTTCATCCGGGGCGCGGCCCAGGGCCCGCTGGCGATGGACTGACATGGCTTCCCACGTGCGCCGCCTCGAGCTCGGCCTCGCCTTCGCCGCCGTGGTGGGGGCCGGCCTCGCCCTGGGCCACGTACTGCCCTCCACCGCGCCCTACGAGCTCCGGGTGCCCATCCAGAACGCGGCCGGGCTGTCGCCGGGCAGCGACGTGATGATCGCCGGCGCCAGCGCGGGCCGCGTCCAGGCCATCGCGCTGGCCCCTGGCTCGGCGCTGGTCACGATCAGCGTGGATGCCGAGCACGCGCCCGTGCACCGCGACGCCACCGTCGGCGTGCGGCCCAAGAGCCTCCTCGGCGAGCGCTACCTGGCCCTGGACCCCGGCCAGGCCGCCGGCACCCTGCCCTCCGGCGCCACCCTGCCGCCAACCGCGGTCGTCCGCTCCACCGACCTGGAGGACGTGATCGACACGTTCGACCAGCCCACCCGCGAAAAGCTGCAGACCCTGGTCGTCGAGCTGGGCGGCGGCGTGGCCGGCCGCGGGCAGGAGCTCAACGCCGGGCTGGCCGCCGGGCGCCAGGACCTCGACTCGCTGCGCGGCATTGCCAGCACGCTGGCCGGCCGGGACGCCGAGCTCCGCGACGTGATCGCGAACCTCGACAGCGTCACGGCCGAGCTGGCCCGCAGCGACCGCTCCCGGCAGCTCGGCGTCCTCATCCAGGGCCTGGAGGCGCTGCTCCACAACCTCGCGGACCAGGAGGCCCAGCTCCGGCAGGCTCTGGCCGAGAGCAGCGCCGCCCTCACCCGGACCGGGAACGCGCTGGACGGCACGGGCGGCAGCCTGGCCGGCATCGCCCAGCAGCTGCCCCAGACCGTCCATCTGGCCGACCTGGTCGTGGCCGACCTGGGCCCGGACTCCGACGTGCTCATGACGCACATGGGCCAGATCGACACCGCGATCGCCGAGGGGCCGGCGGTGTTCGGGGGCCGTGACGCCAGCGGCTACGCCACGCGCATCTCCCCCATCCTCGGCTGCGCCAGCGTCACCGACTGCCGGCTGCTGGAAAGCTCCCAGGCGGCCGACTTCCTGCTGGGCCGCCCGGCCCCGGCCCCGGCAGGCGGCGCGAGCGGAGGCGGCAGGCCGTGAGGAGCCGCGCCAACCTGCCCATCCTGCTCGCGTACGCCGCCGCCTGCCTGCTGGTCCTCGGCCTCCTCGGCACGCAGATGGGCGGCGAGTTCCTGCTGCGGCCGGCGTACCGGGTGGCCGCGGTCTTCGCGAGCGGAGCCCAGCTGGTGGCCGGCGACGACGTGACGATCGACGGCTTCCGGGTCGGCCGGGTGGAGTCGCTGCGGCCCGTCCCGAAGGGCGCGGAGGCCGTGCTCCAGCTCCACGCCGACTACGCTCCCCTCTTCCGCGACGCCCGGGCGATGGTCAAGAGCAAGAACCTGCTGGGCGAGACGTACGTCGAGCTGAGCCGGGGCACGCCGGGGTCCGGCCCGCTCCCGGACGGCGGCGTCATCGACCTGGGCCACACGCTCGTGCCGGTCGAGATCGACCAGGTGCTGAACGTGCTCGACGCGGACACGCGGCAGCGACTGGTGCTGCTGTTGGGCGAGCTGGGCGAGTCCGTGCAGGGCCGCGGCCAGGACCTGAACGCGTCGGCCGGCGACCTGCGCGACGTCGCCGGCTCCCTGGTGACGATCGCCCACGCCGTCGCGAGCGAGTCCGACCACCTCGACGCCCTGCTGCCCCAGCTGCGCAAGGTGCTGGAGACCCTGGCCGCGTACCACTCGCAGATCCGCGCCCTGGTCACGGACTGGGACCGGCTGATGCGCGCGCTGGCCGCCCAGGAGACGGACCTGCAGTCGGTCTTCGTCCAGGAGGACCGGGTGGTCACGATCCTGGACCAGGCGCTGGCCGGCGGCCGCGCCCGGGGCCTGAACCAGGCGATCGCGGAGGCGCCGCAGCTCCTGGGCCGCACCGACCACTACCTGGGCAACGCGACGGTGGCGTTCGGCAACCTGGACGCGGAGTCCCCGGCGATCGCCGACGTCTTCACGCGGCTGGCCTCGGTGATGAGCGGCACGGACCCCCAGGGCGACCACATGTGGCGCGTCTATACGGTGGCCGGCGCCGGCACGGTCAGCGTCCCCTGTCCGGCCAGCGGCACGCCGGCGGCGTGCCC
Organism: Candidatus Dormiibacterota bacterium; assembly: GCA_046727275.1. Lineage (GTDB taxonomy): Bacteria > Chloroflexota > Dormibacteria > Dormibacterales > Dormibacteraceae > CF-161. The sequence continues at coordinate 1,214 of JBKPCH010000136.1, read as the reverse complement.
GGGAGGCGGCGGATGAGGTCCCGGACCGCCGCGAACCTGGCCGTGGTCACCGCCTTCGCCCTGCTCTGCCTGACCGGCCTGGCCTTCCTCGCCTTCAGCCTGGGCCTGGAGGCCCCCGGCGTGCGCCAGGGCTGGCGGCTCCAGGCGAGCTTCGCCGGCGCCCAGGGCCTGGTGGCCCAGTCGGAGGTCGACGTCGCCGGCGTGCACGTCGGGCGGGTGGTGGCGATCGGCCCGGACGGCGCGGGCGGGGCGCTGGTCTCGATGGTCATCGACCCCGGCGTCCGCCTCCGGCAGGACACGCGGGCGACGCTGCGGCCGCGCTCTGCCATCGGGGAGCAGTACGTGGAGCTGGTGCGCAGGCCCGGCTCGACGGCCCCGTACGCGCCGGACGGCTACCGCCTGCCCCGCGCCCAGACCGGCCAGGCCGTGGCGATCGACGACATCCTGAACCAGCTCGACCCCGAGACCAGGGCAGCCATCTCCACCTCGCTGCGCCAGCTCGGCGTCGCGGTGGCCGATCGCCAGGGCGACATCGGCGCCGCCATCCCCGAGGTGGAGCAGGCGGCCGCCAACGTGCGCCCGCTGGCGCGGACGGCCGACGCGCGGCAGCAGGAGATCGGCCGGATCCTGACCGACCTGGCCGTGATCCTGGCCGCCCTGGCGGACGAGCAGGAGGCGCTCGGCCGCGTCATCGACAGCGGGGACACCACCGCCGGCGCCGTGGCCCGGCGCGACCGGGAGCTGGCCGGCACGATCCAGCAGGCGGACCGCCTCCTGGCCTCGCTCGACGCGGTCCTGGCCGACACCACGCCGGCCGACCGCGCCTCGCTGGCGGCCGCCCCCGGCACCATCGCGTCGGGCCGGCAGCTGCTGGCCACGCTGAACCCGGCGGTCGACCGGCTCCTGCCCGAGCTGCTGCTGGCGCAGGTCGCCTACCCCAACAACCAGCTGTCCGTCAGCCACCCCGACGCCGTGAGCCTGGCCAGGGAGTGGATGTCCGCCTTCTCGCAGACCGATTCGCAGGGCCACGCCTTCCGTATCACCGCCGTCCTCGACCCGGCGACCGCGCTCAGGGCGCCCGCGCTGTCCGCCGTGCCCGCCCCGGTGAACAGCGGCGGCGTCCTGCCCGTGGGGACGGCTCCGGCGGCAGTCCCCGGCGCCGCGCCCGCCGGCCCCGGCCTGCTGCCGTCGGCCGCCCGCATGCTGCTGGGGCT
>JBKPCH010000135.1:0-4256 GCA_046727275.1 Candidatus Dormiibacterota bacterium | reverse complement strand
TCGCGATGCCGGGCAAGGCCAGGTCGCGAGCGATCGCGGCGGCCAGGTGCCAGCAGCGGTCGAGGACTCGCCAACCCGGACCGGCCAGGCGCGCCAGCGCCTCCCTCGCGGGACCCTCGTCGGGTGCCTCCGCGTCGAGCGACGGCATCCACCAGCGCCTTGCGCGTCGGGAAGTGCGCGTAGAGGGTGACGCGGCCGACGCCCGCGGCGCGGGCGATGGCGCTCATCGTGACGCCCGGGTCCTCGCAGAGGCAGTCGGAGGCGGCCTCGACGATGGCGGCGATGCTGCGCTCGGCGTCCGCCCGGCGCCGGCGTTCCGAGAGGTGGTCCCCGGCGACCCCCGGCTCGCGGCTCTCGCTGCGAGGCATGCCAGCAAGGGTACCGGCCGGTCGACTGATCCATAGAAGGTGGCATCGCCCGTCACGTCGCTTTCGGTCCTCACGCCTGGAGCGCCGCCTCCCGCGCTTCCCTCGGCAGGAGCCGTCCCAGCGAAACCACGTGCATCGCCATCGCCAGCGGGACGCCGAACGTGGGGACGAGCACAAGCGGCAGCAGGCGCAGCGGCTCGATGGACTGATAGCCCAGGAGGCTCCGGGCGACGGTGGCCAAGATGACGGCGACGACGAGGTCGGCGAGGCCGAATGCGTTGAACCAGATCGCGTCTCTGCGACCGTTCCCCCTGGCCAGCCGCCGGGCGACGAACAGCGCGGCTACGCCTGTGGCGGTGTCGCCGAGGCCGACCGGCACCGCGAAGACGAGAGGCAGGGGAGCCAGCGCCGCGACGACGAGGAACGTCGGGCCGAGGATCCGGAACGTTTGCGCCGCGGCCAGCCGCGCGACCGTGTCCGGAGCGGCGAGGACACGTGACACGATCGGGATCCGGGTCGCCGCCAGCAGCGCGATCAGCACCGCGCCATCCACGAAGGCCACCAGGGGCACCGGCCACGGCTGATCATAGGCGCCGGCCCGGGCGATCAGGCTGGTGGCGACGAGCCAGCCAGCCAGGAGCGTGGCCGCGGCAGCGCCGACCCGGGCCGCGCGTCGCCGGCCGAGCCCGGCCCGGATGGCCCCGCGGTAGAGGGCCACGGACGTCGCCGCGAGCCCCCAGATCGCGCCGACGAGCACCGCTGCCCAGATGTAGCCCGGAAGGTCGTACATGGCTCACTCCTCTGGAGCGACTCCGAGAGCCGCTAACCCGAACACTACTGTTCGGATTAGGGTAGGCCCATCGGGGTGAGCGCCGCAAGCCGCTCGTCCCGTGCCGGCGCCGGCCGGGGCGAGCGGTTGACATGCACGTCAACCACTCGCTATCCTTGACGCTACTGTAAACCACAGCGATCAGGAGGCGCAGACGTCATCAGCAGGCAGGCACCAGACCACCACCGGGCAATCGCGGAGCGCAACGTCGAGGCGATCCTCGATGCCGCACAGCGGCTGCTGGAGCGCGGGAGCCAGGCCACCATCGCGGCTGTGGCGGCCGAGGCGGCGGTGTCGCGGGTCACGGTCTACGCCCACTTCCCGACCCGCGAGAAGCTGCTCGAGGCCGTGCTCGACCGGACGCTGCGGCACGCCACGACGGTGATGGAGGCGGCGCAGCTGGACACGGGGCCTCCGATCGAGGCGTTGAACCGCCTGATCGCCGTGGGCTGGCAGCTGCTGGACCGCTTCTCGGGCATCGCCAGGGCCACCGCCGAGGAGCTCTCCTCGGAGCGCCGCCGGCAGCTCCACGAGCCCGGCCTGACGCCGCTGCGGCGCCTGTTCGAACGGGGCCGGCGGAAGGGCGCGTTCCGGTCCGACGTGCCCGTCGACTGGCTCGTGGCCTGTTCCTACGCGCTCGTCCACGCCGCCGTGGACGAGGTCCGTGCGGGACGCCTCGACGCCGCCTCGGCGCCCACGGTCCTCTCCGTCAGCCTGCACGACCTGATCGTCGGCCGGCAGAGGGGACTCATCAAGGAGGCACAGCGGTGACCATTCCGGGCCAGGCCGTGCGGCGGGCACGCTCCAGCGTCGTTGTGCCGGCTCCCCGGCGTTGCTGTCGGAGCTGTTTCCGACCGAGCACCTGCCGCCCACCGACGCCTTCCACGAGGGGAGCGGGCTGCTGATGGCCGTCCTGGCGGCCTGGGTCTTCCTCGCCTGGCGCCAGCTCGTCGTCCAGCGCCGGCCGAGCCACCGTCAGGCCTCGTAAGGCTGCCAGGATCGGGAACAACAGGTGGGCGGCGGCCCGTCGTCGGCTCGCCAGCTCGCGAAGGGGAGCGGCCTGCGGTCCCTTCCCGCCGGCGGACCCACGGCGGTCCTCACCTGAGCTGCCGGGCCACCACCCTGCCGGCGACCGTCGCCGGCAGCGCGCCTCAGGTCGGCCGGATCCGCGATGCCGGGGGCGCCGGTCTCGGCCTGCCGATCGCCCGCGACATCGCCGCCCGCCATGGCGGCGCGCTCGGGATCGCGGACAGCCCAGCGGGGGCGCGCCTCGTGGCCAGGCTCCCGCGCTGGCTACTCTTTGATCCACCGTGGACCCCTATCGGCCGGATCAGTGGCACGACTTCTTCCTCATGGTGGGAGGCGGAGCCGCGGCGCTGACCGGTCTGGTGGTCGTGGCGATGTCGCTGCACCTCGACGTGATCGCCGCGGATGTCGTCCTGCGGCATCGCGCGAGAAGCATTCTCACGGGGCTGGCCGCCGTCTTCATGCGCTGCGGTTTGGTGCTGATGGGAGGCCAGGGAGGTCGAGCGGTCGCAGCGGAGCTCTTCGTGGTCTGCGCCGTCGTCACGGTCGCCGGCGTGAGCAGCTTCGCACAGGTGTCCAGGCAGGACCAGCCCGTACCTCGCGCGAGTGTCCTCCGCACGGCGGGCGGCACCGCGTGCTATGTGACCGAGATGGTGGGAGCAGTCGTCCTGTTCGTCGGTTCGTCCTTCGGGCTCTACGTGGTGGGCGTGGCGATGGTCGCCAACTTCTTCTTCATGATCTCGGGCTCCTGGCTGCTCCTGGTGGGCATCGGTCACGACGAGACGCTTCAGGACGTGAAGTAGCCGGGCGACCGCGCCGTCGTCTCGGACACGAGCCAACTGGTTGCCGCTGCGGCGGCCGTCTCAAGCTCGCACGGCCCAGGTGATCGGTGAGCCCGGGTCGGGGCGGTAGACGCAGAAGCTCCCGGTGCGCACGCTGACCTCCAGGTGCGCGCCCAGCTCGGCGTCCTCCTGGGCGATGCGCTGCTGGGCGGCGCGGATGGCCTTGGTCACGGTCACCCGCGCCCGCTCCGCCGAGGACGCGGCGCCGCGGTCGCGGCCGCCCAGGCCCACGGCTGCCGCCAGCTGCTCGGTGAGCAGGTCCACCTCACGGCGGGCGCTCGCGGCGCGCTCCGGGTCGCCCCAGGACTCGGCTTGCTCGATCTCCCCTGCCAGCTCGCGCAGGCGGTCCCGGTATTCGGCCCTTGCCCGGTCGTCGAGCAGCCTGCCGCCCGACCCGGTCTCGTGTGGGGCGGCTCCGCCCGGCCCGGCGAGGTCCAGCGCGTGGCGCTCTCGTCCCGGTTCCGTAAGCAGCTGGGCCAGGTGCCGCAGGCCCACGCTGTCCCTCAGCCGGAAGGCCCGGCCGGCCCGCTCGATGGCCCAGGTGTCGCCCTCCCGGCGCAGCTCCACCCGCGTGGCTTCCGGCGGGGCGGGCTCGTCCGGCCCCAGCAGGACGCCGAGCGCGGCCGCCAGCTGGTGCGCGGCGGCGAGCTCGGCCCGCCCCCGCTCGGCGTCGCCGGCGCCGGCCCTGGCGAGCAACGCGCGGCCCAGCTCGTGCTGGCTGGTCACCATCAAGACCGGCGACGCCATCCGCCGGTGGAGGGCGACGGCGGCCTCGAAGCGCCGGACCGCCTCGTCCCAGCGGCCCAGCGTGGCGCACAGCAGGCCCAGGTAGTGGTGGGCGGAGCCCGCGCAGGCGATGCCGATGCGGGTGACGCGCACGTTGGTCTCCTCCGAGGGCAGGAGGAGGTCGTAGAGAAGCAGCGCGCGCCGGCGGTCCCCCAGCCGGACGCAGACCATCGACAGCATGGCGAGGAACATGACCCAGACGAAGTCCCGGGGCAGGTCGAGGAAGTCGCCGGCCGCCAGCCGCTCGAACTCGGCCCTTGCCTCCTCGCGCCGGCCCGACTCGATCAGCGCCAGCGCCAGCGGGGCCCGGTAGACGGGGAAGGCCGGAAACGCGCGGACGGCCCGGCGCATCGCCTCCAAGGTCTCGCCGTGACGGCCCTGGAGCATCCGGTTGATCGACCAGAT
>JBKPCH010000134.1:0-30852 GCA_046727275.1 Candidatus Dormiibacterota bacterium | reverse complement strand
GCCGGCGCCAGCGCCTCGCCCGGCTGCGAGAGGAGGACTCCCGGGCGTGACGCTCACAGCGCCGCCTCGGCGACCTGGGCCGGCCGCGGGCCCAGCATCTCGAACTTGTCGACCACCACCTCCGTCGAGTAGCGCCGCTGGCCCTCGCTCGTCTCCCAGGAACGGGTCTGGCTGCGCCCCTCGACGTACAGCAGCCTGCCCTTGCAGAGGTGCGTGGCGGCGATCTCGGCCTGGCGGCCGAACAGCACCAGGCTGTGGTACTCCGTCTGCTCGCGCGGCGTCCCGTCGTCCTCGCGACCGCGGTAGGTGTTCGTCGCCAGCCGCACATTGGCGACCTGGCTGCCGGTGGCCGTGGTGCGGACCTCCGGATCGGCTGCCAGGTTGCCTACCAGGATGACCTTGTTGACCATCGTCGTGACCTCCTCGTCGTGCTCACGGATTGGCCGGCAGCCAGGGCGCCGGGTCCACCGGCCGGCCCTCGCGGCGGACCTCGAAGTGCAGGTGCGGCCCGGTGGACAGGCCGCTGGAACCCAGCCGGCCCAGCTCCTGGCCGGCCGCCACGGACTCCCCGCCCCGCAGCGCCGTCGAGTCCAGGTGGCCGTACAGCGTGGCGACCCGGCCGCCGTGGTCCACGGTCACGTAGAGCCCGTAGCCTCCGGGGTTCTCCGCCACCTGGGCGACCCCGGCCGCGGCCGCATACACGGGCGTGCCTAGCGGCGCAGCCATGTCGACGCCGGTGTGGACGTGGCCGCTCGGGCACCAGGACGCCGGCGGCTCCAGTTGGAGCTCTGTGCACCCGTAGGGCTGCGTCAGGATCCAGCCGGCGCCGAGCGGCCAGGCCAGGCGCTGCGGCGGCGGGCCGCCGCCCCCGTTCGCCACCGGGCCGGCCGGCGGTGCGTGGGCACCGCCGATGACGATGGCGACGGCGGCGCCGAGCGGCACGAGCAGTCGAGCCTTCATGCCTTCGTCACCGCGTGCACCGCGTGGGTGATGTGCCGCCTGGCGAAGCCGCTGGCCTTGGCGCCGGCCATCGTCGCGCTGCGCAGGGCGAAGGGGACCTTGAACGTGATGAAGACCGCGGCCAGCGCGAACAGGTGCCGGATGGGCAGGATCGTGTAGCCGTCGAGCGAGAAGCCGACGGCCAGGACGAGCAGCTGCAGTGGCTGCATCAGCAGCGTCGTGACGAACAGCGAGCCCCACTCGCGCGCGTAGCGATGCGTCGCCGGCAGCACGAACAGCAGGGCCGCGGCAGGCGCCAGGATCGTCAGCACGACCAGCAGCGCGAACCGGACGATGTAGGCGAAGGCGAGGATGGCGTAGGCGACGAAGAGGATGAGCATCGTGGTCCCCTCGAGCCCCATGAACGGTCCCATGGAGAAATCGCGGACGTCCATCAGCACCTCCTGGTGGGTCGCCAGCATCAGGCTGGCGGACAGGGCGTTGCTGCCGTCCACCGCCATCTGAACGAGGGGAAGCGTGAAGTTGATGAGCAGCGCCGCCAGCAGCAGGCGGGGCAGCAGGACGCGCAGCACGAACTGGCTGCGCGTCGTCGTGCGGCCCCACATCATGCGGAATGAGGCATACGTGATCACGGCCGTCAGCGCGGAGTCGGCCGCCACCTGGACCAGGGGCGTGAAGCGCCGGATCGGCGCGACCTCGGTGAAGGCGGCGCCCGGCGTCGTGGGATCGGTCGTCTGGAAGACGAACGTGCGGAGCGCGGTGAACACCGTCTGCACGTTGTGGGCGACGAACCAGGCGGCGTAGCCGGCCAGGTCGAGCGCCTGCCGGATGCCGAGGAGGGCCTGGAGGACGTCGCCCACGTCAATGTCCCGGCACCGAGCCGGTCAGCACATGCACGAGCGTGCCGGCCATCTCGACGCCTATCGTGCCGATGACGATCCGCTGGATCCACTGCTTGGCCTGCAGCACCGACTGCGGCTGCACGGCAAGCATCTTCCATAGAAAAGCCACGACGAAGGCAAGGGCGCCGATCGAGCCGACGAGCGCCTGCCCTATCAGTATCCAGCGGCTCAGTATGTCCTGCAGCGGCTGCAGCGTCTCTGCTGGCATGGCGGGGTTCCTCCTGCGGTGGGATGTGTTGCGCCCTCCACGCTATGAGTGGCCGGGGCGATTGGGAACTGGGGCTGTTAAGACGGCCGTGACTGTGGCTACAAGCGGCCGGCCGGGCGTCTTAACAGGTGGGGATGGCAAACGCAGGCCGCACAGGCAGCATGGCTGGCGGAGGTGTTCGACCATGAACGATGCGACTCGAGGCAGACCCCGTTTCGACGGCTTTCCGCGTGAGGCGTTCGACCTCCTGCGCCAGCTCGCCGAGCACAACAACCGCGCGTGGTTCGCCGCCAACCGGGCGGCGCTCGACGCCTGCCTGGTACGCCCGGCGCTGGACCTGGTGACGGACCTCGGGCCGCTGCTGCGCCAGCGGGTCTCGCCCGGCCTGCGCGCGGAGCCCCGCGTCGGCGGCTCAGTCCTGCGGCTGCAGCACGACGCTCGATTCGTTCGGGCAGGTCCGTTTCGGACTCACCTGGAGCTGTGGTTCTGGGAGGGAGCCGGTCCCAGCCGCGATCACCCGGGCTACTTCGTGTGTCTCGCGCCGGACCGGCTAGCCGTGGGCGCCGGCATCACCCTGTTCCCCGCGGACCGCCTCCTCCGGTATCGCGAAGCAGTCGACCGGCCGGACTCCGGACGCGACCTGGCGGCGATCGTCCATCGCCTCTCGCGTGCGGGCTGGTCGCTGGAGGGAGGCCAGCTCGCTCGCGTCCCGAAGCCCTACCCGGCGGACCACGAACGCGCCGGCCTGCTCCGGCTGGTCGGCCTGCGAATCGAACGAGCGGAGCCGATGCCGGACATCGTGTTCGGGCCGCGGCTGCCGCTGATGCTGGTCACCGAGTTCGTGCGCCTGAGGCCGCTCCATCAATGGCTGGTGAGCGTGTGATGAGCCGGGTACCTTGGAGGCATGGGCAAGCTGGGTCCCTACCAGGCGAAGCGCGACTTCCTGGAGACGCCGGAGCCGGCCGGCGAGGTCGCCGAGTCCAGCGCGGACGCGCCTCTGCCCCGGTTCGTGGTCCAGGAGCATCACGCGCGCCGGCTGCACTGGGACTTCCGGCTCGAGCGCGACGGCGTGCTGGTCTCCTGGGCCCTGCCCCGCGGCGTGCCCGAGGACCCGCGGCGCAACAACCTGGCGGTGCACGTGGAAGACCACCCGCTCGAGTACGGCGGCTTCCAGGGCGAGATCCCGAAGGGCAGCTACGGCGCCGGCCAGGTGTCCATCTGGGACCAGGGCACCTACGAGACGCACAAGTGGCGGATGGACGGGCCCAAGGGAGAGGTGATGGTCACGCTCCACGGCCAGCGCGTCCGGGGCCGGTACGTCCTGTTCCAGACGCGCGACGACAGCTGGATGATCCACCGCATGGATCCTCCGGAGGACCCGGACCGGGAGCCGATGCCCGAGTGGATCCCGCCCATGCTGGCGAAGACCGCGGACGGCGTCCCGAAGCCCGATCGGGGGTGGGCGTACGAGTTCAAGTGGGACGGCCAGCGGGCCCTGGTCTTCAGCGATCGAGGCACACTGCACGTGATGAGCCGTCTCCGTGAGGACCTGACGAAGCGCTACCCGGAGCTGCGCGGCATCGGCAACGCGCTCGGGACCCACGCCGCCATCCTGGATGGCGAGATCGTGGCGCTCGCCGCCGACGGGGTTCCCCGTTTCGAGCAGCTGCAGCAGCGGATCGGCCTGAACGGCGACGCCGACATCCGCCGGAAGATGAAGCAGGTGCCGGTGCACTTCTTCGCCTTCGACGTCCTCTACCTGGACGGGCACCGGCTGACGGACCGGCCCTACCTGGAGCGCCGCGAGCGGCTGGACGCGCTCGCGCTCGCCGGTCCCTCCTGGCAGACGCCGCCCTACCAGGTCGGGCAGGGGGCGCTGATGCTGGAGGCCAGCCGGCGGACCGGCGTCGAGGGCATCACGGCCAAGCGGGTCGACAGCGTGTACGAGGAGGGCCGGCGCTCGGGCGCCTGGCTCAAGCTCAAGAACCGGCTCCGCCAGGAGCTCGTCATCGGAGGCTGGCTGGACGGCGAGGGCAAGCGGCAGGGACTGCCGGGCGCGCTGCTGGTCGGCTACTGGGACGACGGCCGCTTCGTCTACGCGGGCCGGATCGGCACCGGCTTCACCGACGCCACGCTGGCCAGGCTGGCCGGCCTGCTCGCGCCGCTGGAACGCGCGGGCTCGCCGTTCGACGCCGGCCAGCCGCCGCCCCAGGCCCACTTCGTGGAGCCGCGGCTCGTCGGCGACTTCGAGTTCACGGAATGGACCAGGGCGAACCAGGTGCGGGCGGGCGCGTTCAAGGGCCTGCGCGACGACCGGGATCCGCGCCAGGTGGTCCGGGAGCGGGCGGCCACGTGAGCCCTTCGGCACGGGCGGTGGAGGTGCGGGTCGGCGAGCGGACGCTCAAGCTGACCAACCTGGACAAGGTCTACTGGCCCGAGGCCGGCTTCACGAAGGGCCAGATGATCGACTACTACACGCGGGTGGCGCCGGTGCTCCTGCCCCATCTCCGAAACCGCCCGCTGACCCTCAAGCGGTACCCGGAAGGCGTCGACGGGGAGATGTTCTACGAGAAGAACTGCCCCAAGCACAGGCCACCGTGGATCGAGACGGCGAAGGTCTGGAGCGGCGGCAACAACCGCGACATGTACTACTGCATGGTCCAGGATCTCGCCTCACTGGTCTGGGTGGCGCAGCTCGGGACGATCGAGCTGCACACCTCCCTGTCCGTCTACCGGAAGCTGGAGCAGCCGCAGATGCTCGTCTTCGACCTCGACCCCGGGCCGCCGGCCACGATCGTCGAGTGCTGCCGGGTCGCGGGCTGGCTCCGGGAGTGGTTCGACGAGCGCGGCCTGAAGGCGTTCGCCAAGACGTCGGGGTCGAAGGGCCTGCAGCTCTACGTGCCGCTGAACACCCCGGTGACCTATGAGGAGACCAAGACGATCTCTCGCGGGCTGGCGCAGAAGCTGGAGCGCGAGCGTCCCCAGCACGTCGTGCACATGCAGCGCAAGACGCTGCGCGAGGGCAAGGTCCTCATCGACTGGAGCCAGAACGACGAGGCCAAGACCACCGTCTCGGTGTACTCGCTCCGGGCCAGGGCGCGACCGACGGTCTCCACCCCGGTCAGGTGGGACGAGGTCGAGGCCTGCCTCGAGGCGGGCGATCCGAGCCTGCTCGTCTTCGGCTCCGGCGAGGTGCTGAAGCGCATCGACAGCCACGGCGACCTCTTCGAGCCCGTGCTGAAGCTGAAGCAGCGGCTGCCGGAGTCGGTGTGAGCGAGCGTCCCGCTGTCCCCGCGGCGGGATCGCCGGAGCGGCGGCGCAAGCTCTGGGGCTGGGGCTACGAGGGCGAGGGGCTCCCACCCGGCGAGATCGACGCCCTCGCCCGGGTGGTGGCCGCGCGCTTCGGTCTCGGCGACCTGCGGGCAGCGGATCCGCCCGACGTCTCCGAGCTGGACCTGAGGAGGCCGCGGGTCGAGGCCCCGGCCAGCATCGCGGGGTTCTGCTCGAGCGATCCGCGAGACCGCGCCGAGCACACGCTGGGCAAGTCGTTCCACGACCTGGTCAGGGGCCTGCGGCGTGACTACGCCAATCCTCCCGACCTGGTCGCCTATCCCCGCGACGAGGCGGAGGTGGGCGCGGCGCTGGAGTGGGCGGCGGACGCGCACGTGGCCGCCATCCCGTACGGAGGCGGGTCGTCGGTCGCCGGAGGGATCGAGCCCGACGTCGGGGACGGCTACCCGGGCGCCATGTCGGTCGACCTGCGGCGCCTGGGCCGGGTGCTCGACGTCGACCGGACGTCGCGAGCGGCCCTGATCGAGGGCGGGACCCTGGGGCCCGCGCTGGAGGACCAGCTGCGCCCTCACGGGCTGACGCTGCGCCACTTTCCCCAGTCCTTCGAGATGTCCTCTCTGGGGGGCTGGATCGCGACTCGCTCCGGCGGCCACTTCGCCACCCTCCACACCCACATCGACGAGTTCGTGGAGAGCCTGCGCGTGTGCACCCCGGGCGGCATCGTCGAGACGCGCCGGCTGCCCGGCGACGGCGCCGGCGTCTCGGCCGACCGGCTCTTCATAGGGTCGGAGGGTGCGCTGGGCGTGATCACGCGCGCCTGGATGCGCCTGCAGGACCGCCCCCGCTTCCGGGCGTCGGCGTCCGTCACGTTCGAGTCGTTCGAGGATGCGTGGCGGGCGGCGAGGGGGATCGCGCAGTCCGGGCTCTGGCCGGCCAACTGCCGGCTGCTGGACCACGACGAGGCGCTGGTCTCCGGGTCGGGCGACGGGTCGCGATCGATCCTGATCGTCGGGTTCGAGTCGGCCGACCACCCGCTCGACGCATGGCTGGCCCGCGCCGCGGAGATCTGCCGCGGACACCGGGGAGAGGTGCCGGAGGCGCTGGCGGCGAGCCAGACGGACGAGACGGCCGCCCGCCGCGGCGCCGCCGGCCTGTGGCGCAGCGCGTTCATCCGCGGCGGCCACCTGCACGATGCCTACGTCCGCCTCGGGCTGGTCCAGGAGACCTTCGAGACCGCGATCACCTGGGACCGCTTTCCCGACTTCCACGCCGGCGTGCTGGAGGCGACGCGACGTGCGGTCGTCGAGCAGTGCGGCCAGGGCATCGTCTCCTGCCGCTTCGCGTACGTCTACCCGGACGGTCCTGCTCCCTACTACACGGTGGTCGCCCCCGGACGGGCCGGCGCGGAGCTGGAGCAGTGGGCGGCCGTGAAGGAGGCGGCCTCCGAGGCCCTCCTGCGCCTGGGCGGCACCATCACCCACCATCATTCGGTCGGCCGCTACCACCGGCCCTGGTACGACCGGCAGCGACCGGAGCTCTTCGCCGAGGCGCTGCGTGGCGCCAAGCGCGTCCTCGACCCGGCGGGCGTCATGAACCCCGGCGTGCTGATCGACCCCTAGGGGCCCGGACGAGGCGGGCGCGTCACGTTCCCGATGCCCGTGGTGCTTCACTTGAGACGATGAATCGGATCGCGCGGTCAGCCGCGCCGCTGCTGGCTGTCCTGGTTCTGGCCTGCTCGGGTCCCGGACAGCCTCCTCCGGACCCGACGTCAGTGCTCCGCCAGGCCGGCCAGTCGATGTCCTCCCTGCACTCGGTCAGCGTCGACGTCAAGTTCGGCCCGGGCGTGGAGCTCCAGGGCCTCACGCTCTCCTCGGCGAGTTCGAAGATTCAGCTCCCGGGCGGGAGCGACACGGTGTTCAAGGTCAAGCAGGGCGACTTCCTGGTCGACCTGCGCGTCGTGACCACTCCGGGTCACGTGTTCGTCAGGCTTCCGTTCTCCCGGTTCACCGAGCTGTCCCCCGACCAGGCGAAGGAGGTCCCGGACCTGGCGCAGCTCTTCGACGGGCGGTCCGGGCTCCCGGCGGTGCTGGCCGCCGGCCAGGACCCGAAATACCTGGGTACCGAGCAGGTGGCGGGCGTGGACTGCGACAAGGTCATTACGACCTTTGCGGCGGACCAGGTGGCCAGCCTGCTGAACGCCAAGCCTGCGGGGGACGTCAAGGCCACGATCTGGGCCGGCCGCTCCGATCACCTGGTCCGCCAGGTCACCCTCAAGGGCCCGCTGCTGGAGGCGGGCAAGGACGTGCAGGCCAACGTGGACTTCCATGACTTCAACCAGCCGGTGGCAATCGCCACCCCTGTCTGAGGTCCAGGGCCGGCGCCTGCGGCTGGGCCTGGCGGCGGCCGGGCTCTTCCTGGCCGCCCTGGACGCGTACGCGGTCGTCACGCTGCTGCCGCAGATGCTCGATGCAGTCGACCTGCCGATCGACCGGATCGAGGCGGCGGCGCCGATCGTGACCGGGTTCCTCGGGGGCTACGTGGTGGCGATGCCGCTGCTGGGCGCCTTCTCGGATGCGCGCGGGCGGCTGCCGGCGTTCGCGGCGGCGCTGGCGGTGTTCGGCCTCGGCTCGGCCGTCACCGCGCTCGCTCCCTCGCTCGGGTGGCTGGTCACCGGCCGGGTGCTGCAGGGCCTGGGTGGGGGCGCGCTCGTCCCGCTGTCGCTGGCGCTCGCGGCCGACCTCTACCCGGCCGGCAGCCGGGGGCTGGCCGTCGGCCTCGTCTCGGCGGTCCAGGAGGCGGGCAGCGTGCTCGGTCCGGTCTACGGGGCCGCGCTGGCGGCCGGGCTGGGCGGCTGGCGGCCGGTGTTCTGGCTGAACCTGCCCTTCGGCGCTGCCATCCTGGCGGGCCTCTGGCTCACCATGCGCAACGACGAGCTGCCGGCGTCGCCGTCCGGGCCCGCTCCGGGAAGTCGCGGCTGGCGTGACGTGGAGTGGGCGGGAGCCCTGCTGCTCGGGGTGGGCCTGGGCCTGGCCGTGCTGGCGCTCTATCCCGACGACCCGGGGAGCCGGGCGGTCAACGCAAACGCGATCCCGTTCGCGGTGGCCGGGATCGTGGCGCTGGCAGCGTTCGCCTGGCGCCAGACGCGCCAGCTCCGACCGCTGGTCGCCCCGGACCTGCTTCGCCGGCGCGCCTTCGGCGGCTCACTGGCCGCCAACCTCCTGACCGGCGGCGCGCTGATGGTCGCGCTCGTCGACGTCCCGATCCTGGCTCGGGGCGTCTTCAGCCTGGACACGCTCACGTCCGGCCTGGTGCTCTCCAGGTTCCTGCTCGGCGTGCCGGTCGGCGCGGTCCTGGGCGGCTGGCTGGCGGGTGTGGTCGGCCAGCGCGCCGCCGCCACCATCGGGCTGCTGGTGGCCGGCGCGGCGTTCGTCCTCATGTCCGGCTGGAACGTGCACGCGCTGGACGGCGCCGGGCTGGCCGCGTCGCTCGAGCTGGCCGCGTGCGGGCTCGGGTTCGGCATCGTCATCGCCCCGCTCTCGACGGCGGTCCTGGACCAGGCCGAGGGCCGGCAGTACGGCCTCGCCAGCAGCCTGGTCGTCCTGGCGAGGACCGTCGGCATGGTGCTGTCGCTGTCGGCCCTGACGGCGTTTGGCCTGGCCCGCCTGCAGGTCATCCTGGCGGCCCGCAACTGCGACGCCGTCGCGACGGCCTCGGGCGGGACGCTCCGCGACCGGCTCGTCGCCTACAGCGGCTGTGTGCGAGGCGCCCTGCTGCAGGAGTACCGCGAGATCTTCCTTCTCGCCGCCGGCCTGTGCGCGGCGGCCGCGGTGGTGACGCTGCTCACGCTCCCGTCGCGCTCGCGGCGCCGGGCTCCGGAGCGGCCAGCACCGCACGCAGCTGTTCCGGACTGATGTTGCCGCCGCTGCAGATCAAGCCGAGCCGGCGGCCGCGGAGCCGATCGCGCAGCATCATCGCGGCCGCCAGCGGCGCCGCCCCTGCCGGCTCGACCAGCGTCCTGGTCCGCTCCATCATCAACGCCACCGCGCGCCGGATCTCGTCGTCCTCGACCAGCACGAAGTCGGCCAGCAGCTCCCGAAGTATTCGCTGCGGCAGGTCGAAGGCGGTGCGGGTGGCGAGACCCTCGGCGAAGGTGACGTTCTCGGCGGTGACCAGCCGGCCCTGCCGCCACGACTCGTAGGCGGCCGGCGCCTGCGCGGACTGGACGCCGATCACCTCGAGGTCGGGGTTGATGGCCCGAGCGGCCGTGCAGGCGCCTGCCGCCCCGCTGCCGCCTCCGATGGGCACGATCAGGACGTCGAGATCGGGTCGCGCCTCGAGCGCCTCGAGCGTGTGCGTGGCCACGCCGGCGATGAGCAGCGGCTCGTTCCCGGAGTGCACGTACCGGTAGCCGTGCTCGGCGGCGAGCTGCTCGCAGTGCTCGCGGGCCTCGTCGAAGTCGGCGCCGTGGAGAATGACCTCGGCCCCCATCTCCTCCATCGCGGCGACCTTGACGCGGTTGGCGCGGGCCGGCGCGCAGATGATCGCCTGGACGCCGAACAGGCGCGCGGCGTAGGCCATCGACTGGCCGTGGTTGCCGGTCGACGCGGCGATGATGCCCCGCCGGCGCTCGTCCTCGTCCAGCCGCGACACCAGGTTGATCCCGCCCCGGACCTTGAACGCGCCCGTGGGCAGGAAGTTCTCGTGCTTGACCCAGGTCTCCGCGCCGGTCAGGGCCGTGAGCCCGGGGTGGTGGCGCAGCGGCGTCGGGTCGAGGTGGGGCCGGATGCGACGGCGGGCCTCCAGCACGTCCGTGAAGCGGGGCGCCTGCAGGTCGGTCGTGGTCGGTGAGGCGCTCATGCGGGGGTCTTCGGCGAAGCCTCGGCCTCGGCCAGCAGCTTGCCGAGGTCAAGGTAGGCGGACGTCATGGCCAGCTCGCCCGTGGCGGTTCGAGGCCATTCCTCGGGCGGCCGGTCGCGATAGATCTCGATCCCGTTGCCGTCAGGGTCGTTCAGGTAGATCGCCTCGCTGACGCCGTGGTCGGACGCCCCGGTGATCGGCCAGCCGGCGTCTTGCAGGCGCTTCAGCGCCCGGCCGAGGGAGCGGCGGTCCGGATAGAGGATCGCGTGGTGATAGAGGCCGGTGCTCCCACGCGGGGGCGGCGAGCCGCCGGCGCTCTCCCATGTGTTGAGCCCGATGTGGTGGTGGTACCCCCCGGCGCTGATGAAGGCCGCCTGCTTCCCCCACCGCTCCTGCACCTCGAAGCCCAGGATGCCGCAGTAGAACGAGAGGGACCGCTCGAGGTCGGCCACCTTCAGGTGAACGTGCCCGATGCGAACCCGAGGGTCGATCGGTTCGGGAATGGGTTCCACCACATCTCTATATTGCTCCGGTGAGCGCCTACGACCTTGTGATCGTCGGCGGGGGCGCCGCCGGCTCCGAGGCGGCGTTCTCCGCAGCCGGGCGGGGCGCGCACCGCATCCTCCTCGCAGAGGCATCCCACTTCGGCGGCACCTGCACGAACCACGGCTGCGTGCCGACCAAGGCACTGGTGCGCGCGGCCCGCGTGGCCCACACGGTGCGCACCTCCTCCCGCTACGGCGTGTACGCTGACGAGCCGGCGGTCAGGTGGCAGGAGGTGATCGGCCGTGCGGATGCCGTTCGTGACCACATGCTGCGCTTCGGCGTAGCGCCCTTCGACCAGGCAGGGATAGAGGTCCGCTATCCCGCCCGGGCGGTGCTGACCGGCGAGCACACCCTGGACGTCGACGGGGAGACTATCGAGGCAAAGCGAGTCATCCTCGCCGCCGGCCTGGACCCGGCGGTGCCGCCTGTGCCGGGTCTCCAGGAGGGCCGCCACCTGGACAACGAGGGCGCCCTCATGCTGCAGGAGCTGCCGCGGCGGCTGGCCGTCCTCGGCGCCGGCCCTATCGGCTCCGAGTTCGCGCAGATCTTCGCCCGCTTCGGGGTGCACGTGACGCTCATCGAGGCGCTCGACCGCGTGCTGCCGGCCGAGGAGCCGGAATCCGGGGAGGCGATCCGAACGGTCTTCCAGGAAGAGGGGATCGAGGTCCGGCCGAGCGCGAAGCTGGAACGCGTGGAGCGCAGCGGGTCGTCGTCCCGCCTGCACCTCGCCGGCGGCGAGACGCTCGAGGTCGACGACATCCTGGTTGCGGTCGGCCGGTCCCTGGACGGCAGGGCTCTCGGCCTCGACGCGGCGGGCATCGAGTGGACGCGGAAGGGGGTTCGCGTGGACGGGCAGCTGCGCACCACGCAGCCGTGGGCGTGGGCCGCCGGCGACATCATCGGGGGGCCCCTGTTCACGCACGTCGCCTCCGAGCAGGGCCGCGTGGCCGCGGAGAACGCGCTGCTGGACGCCGGTGCGGCTGTGGACGTGCGAGTCCTGCCGCGGGTCACGTTCACCGATCCAGAGGTGGCCTCGGTCGGTCTCACTGAGCGGCAGGCCCGGGGGGCCGGACACGAGGTCCGGGTCGGCTTCGTGCCGGTCGCCGAGGCCGAAAAGGCGCAGATCGACGGCCAGACGCACGGGCACGTCAAGGTGGTCGCCGACGCCGTCACGGGCGAGCTGCTCGGCTGTCACATCGTGGCGGAGACGGCCGGCGACATGATCCACGAGGCGGTCGCGATCATGGCCGCGCGAGCGCCTGTGGCCGTGGTGGCCCGCGCCATGCACGCCTATCCGACGCTGTCGGAGCTGATGCGCATCGCGCTCGGGCAGGCCGCCGGCTGACAGGCTCATCGGGCTGCCTTCTCGGTGCGCTCTATCGAGGGCAGCACCACGTGGTCGGCGTAGTACTGGATGGCGTCGACCACCGCCCGCGTCACCCGCCATTCCAGGTTCTCGAAGGTCGACTCGATGCGGTTGAGCTCGTTCATCTGGCGCGCCAGGAACTCGGGATCCGTCCGCAGGCCTGTCGTGGGGCCGCCCGTTGGCGCCGGCATCGGGGACGGCTTCCCGTCAGGCGTGGCCGGGATGCGCTTCGATCGATCGATCGCCGGTGGCGGTGGCAGGCGTGAATGAGCCTGGGCGGTGGTCGCGGGAGGACGCCAGCGCGTCGACCAGACGTGCCATGCGGCGAGGGTCATGGCGGCCACGAGGAGCGTCTCGCCGAGGACGAGCCAGAGCAGGGGACGGCGGAGGAGGGAGAGGAGGAGGTTCATACCTCCGACGGTAGAGAGGAAGCCGGGTGGTGGGAACACGAGCTGTTAAGAGAGGCTGCCCTGTGGCTCCTTCTGAATCGGCGGGCTTCGGCTTAACAGGACGGATTGCGATTGGGCGGCCGGCGCCGTACCGTCAGGCCCGCCCCCTGGCAGGGCGGGGGCGATACTGTCGGCGGTGGGATGCCGTGTCAGTCTGGTCGTGTTGGGCGCTGTGTCCGACCAGCCTCCCGGCCGGGGGCTGGGTGTCGTGGTCAGTAGAGCGCCTGCCGCAGCGCCGCGAGGCCGCGCTCGATGGTCTCCTGCCGCTTGGGGAAGCTGAAGCGGACCTGGCGGCGACCCAGCTCGGGCCGTGAGTAGAAGCTCGATGCCGGCACGGTGGCGACGGCGGCCACCTCGACGAGCCGGTGGGCGAAGGCCACGTCGTCCAGCGACGTGAGCGCCTCGATGCCGGCCATGACGTAGTACGCGCCGGCGGGCGGGTTGGGCTGGAAGCCGCAGTCCCGGAGCCCCTCCACCAGCGCGGTGCGGCGGCCGCGGTACGCCTCCAGCAGGCCGTCGTAGAAGGCGGGCGGAAAGCGCAGCGCCGAGGCGACTGCGATCTGCAGAGGGTGCGCGGCCCCTACCGTCAGGAAGTCGTGCACCTTCCGGATGCCGGCGGTCAGCGCAGCCGGCGCGACGAGCCAGCCGATCCGCCAGCCGGTAATGGAGTAGGTCTTGCTCGCCCCGCTGATGGTGATCGTCCGGTCCGCCATTCCGGGCAGCGTCGCCATGCTCACGTGATCGCCCTCGTACACCAGGTGCTCGTAGATCTCGTCGGTGATGGCGATGGCGTCGTACTCCTGGCAGAGCGCCGCGATCAGCTCGAACTCCTCCCGGGTGTAGACCTTGCCCGTCGGGTTGTGCGGCGTGTTGACCACGATCGCCCGTGTCCGAGCGCCGAAGGCCGCACGCAGCTCGTCGGGGTCGAACGACCAGTCGGGCGGCCGCAGCGTGACGTAGCGAGGCTGGGCGCCGCTCAGGATGCAGTCGGGACCGTAGTTCTCGTAGAAGGGCTCGAAGACGATCACCTCGTCGCCGGGATCGACGGCCGCCAGCATGGCTGCCATCATCGACTCGGTGGCGCCGCAGGCGACCGTCACCTCCGTCTCGGGGTCGACCGGGCGGCCCCACGCGGCCGACTGCTTGTCGGCTATCGCCTGGCGCAGCAGCGGTGCGCCCCACGTGGTGGCGTACTGGTGATACGGGCCGCCGGCCGCGAGCGCGGCGTGCGCCGCCTCGACCACCTCCGGCGGCGGGTCGAAGTCGGGGAACCCCTGCGCGAAGTTGATCGCTCGCTCCGGGCCGTGGAGGGCCAGGCAGCGCCGGGTCATGTCCCTGATGACAGACTCCGTGAAACGGTCCGCTTTGAGGCTGAGTCCGCTGGGCACCGTGGCTCGCTCAGGTCCTCGGATGCGCTCTCTCGAGCGTGAAGTCCGTGCCCGAGCAGACGACACAGCGGTCGGGGGCCTCCAGCCCGTGCTCCCCGTGTCCGCAGGCGGAGCAGGTCCAGACCCGGGTGGCGAAGAAGTCCAGCACGTCGGAGCGGCTGATGAGGCCGACCATCCGCCCGTTCTTGAGCACCGGCAGGCGCCTGATGCGCTCGCCGGCCAGCAGCCGCGCCGCCTCGTCGATGCCGGTGTCCTCCGTGATGGAGATCACGTGCGGCGACATGATGTCGCGCGCGACCCGCCCGCGCTTGGCGAAGACGTCGACCTCCGACACGATGCCGACCACGAAGCCCTCGTCGGACACGACCGGCGCGCCGGTGATGCGGCTCGTGGAAAGCCGCGTGGCGACCTCGTCGACCGGCGTCTCCTCTCCGAAGGTGATCACCTCCGTCGTCATCACCTGCTTGACCGGGATCATGCGGTACCGAGCAGTCTAGCCACCACCCGCGGATCGGCGTTCCCGCCCGTGAGCACCAGTCCGACGGGCCGGCCATCGTCCGGGATCTTCCCCGCCAGGAAGGCGGCGAGCGGCAGGGCTGCCGTCGGCTCCACCGCCAGCTTGAGGCGAAGCCACGCCGTTAACAGGCCCTGTTGTATCTCCGCCTCGCTTACCGTGACGATGTCCTCGATGAGCCCTCTCTCAACGATCACCTCGAAGTTGCGGCTGCCGATGGCCGTCACCCGGACGCCGTCGGCGAGCGTGTCCGGCGCCCGGTCGAGCCTCTGCAGCCTGCCGGTCAGCAGCGTGCGCCGGGCGTCGTCGGCCCGCTCGGGCTCGACGCCGATCACCCGGATGCCGCGGTCCCGGGCCCTGGCCGCCAGCGCGCTGCCGCACATCAGGCCGCCGCCGCCGGTGGGGGTCACGATCGTGCCGATGGCCGGATCGTCCTCCAGCATCTCCCTGGCGGCGGTGCCCTGGCCGTGGATCACGTCCCAGTCGTCGAAGGGGTGGATCACGGTCAGGCCGCGCTCGGCGGCCGTCTGCCGGAGCCGCTGCTCGCGGTTCTCGAAGGTGATGCCGTCCTGGACGACCTCGGCGCCGTAGGCGCGGGTGGCCGCGACCTTCGCCGGGTTGGCGTCGAACGGGATCAGCACGACGGCCGGCAGGCCGGCCTCGCGGGCCGCGAGGGCCAGCGCCTGCGCGTGGTTGCCTGAGCTGGCGGCGATGACGCCTGTCGCGTCGGGCTGCCTGGCCCGGAGCGCCAGCACGGCGTTGAAGGCGCCGCGGGCCTTGAAGGAGCCGGTGCGCTGGAAGCATTCGGGCTTCAGGCGCAGCCGCGGGTCCAGGTCGGTGGTCAGCAGCGGCGTGCGGCGGACGTGAGGCGCGATGCGCTCGGCGGCGGCGTCGATCTCGGCTGCATGCCGGCGCAGGTACGCGGCGGCGTCGTCCGAGGGACCCGGCTCAGCCGTCCGGCGGGCGATGTCGGGAGGGGCGCCTTCAGCCATTGATGCGGGTGTCCCAGGGTTCTGTGCTCAGGGCGAGGGTGACGGGGCCGTCGTTCTCCAGGCTCACGGTCATGTGCGCGCCGAAGCTGCCGGTCCTGGTCGTGATGCCGCGCCCCGAGAGGCGGTCGGCGAAGCACTGGCAGAGGGTGCGGGCGCAGTCGGGCGGGGCGGCGCCGATGAAGCTGGGCCGCCGGCCGCGGGTGGTGTCGGCGTACAGCGTGAACTGGGAGACGACCAGCGCCTCGCCGCCGATGTCCTCCAGGCTGCGGTCGAAGCGACCGTCGCCGTCGGGGAAGATGCGCAGCTGGGCGACCTTGTCGGCGAGCCTGCCGGCCTCGGGCGCTCCGTCGTCCTGGCCGGCGCCGACCAGGATGGCGAGGCCGCGGCCGATCTGCTCGCTTTGGGCTCGTCCGTCGTCGGCCGTCCAGTGGACGCTGGCCGCGGTGACGCGCTGCACGATTACTCGCATTCGGCTGCGCCATCCAGCCAGGCGGCCAGGCTCGCGAAGACCTCGTCCCCGCCCAGATCGTTGAACGGCTCGTGGTAGCGAGCGGCGTACCGCCGTACGGTGGCGACCTTTCCGACCCGGCTCGCGAACTCCAGCGTTCCTGCGGCGTCGATGATCCGGTCGTCGCCCGAGACGATCAGCAGGACCGGCACCGTCAGGTCGGGCGCCTGCCGCATCGCCATCTCGGTTACCCCGAGCCACTCCGTGAAGAGGCGGCTGGAGATCCGGTCGTGGACCAGCGGATCCGCCCGGTACTCGGCGACGACAGCCGGGTCGCGTGAGATCAGGGCCGGGTCGACCTCGTTGCCCATCGTCAGCCGGGGCGCCATCCGGCCGGTGGCGCGTCCCAGCAGTCGCTTCCAGCCCGGCACCCTGACCGCGGGCCGGAAGGCCGGGTTGGACAGGACGAATCGTCCCGGGCGCATCGCGCCGCTGAGGACCGCGGTCGCCACCACCACGCCGCCGAACGAGTGGCCGAGCGGCACCACCTCGACCCCGCCGGACCGCTCCGACGCCAGCCGGTAGAACGCCGCGCTGTCCTCGATCCACCGCTCCCAGTGGTCGATGTGGCCGCGCCGGCCCTCGCTCCGGCCCATCCCGCGCAGGTCGACTGCGCAGCACCCGAAGCCGCGGGCGTTCAGCGCCGCCGCGAGGCGCGCGTACCGGCCGGAGTGCTCGCCGAGGCCATGGACGACGGCCACCGTCGCCTTCGGCTCCGGGACCGGCCACGACTGCCAGAACAGCCGGGTGCCGTCCCGAGAGGTCAGGTCTCCCTGGCGCTGACCGAGGTCAGCGGCCAAGCCGCCTCATCGCCCGGAGGATCTTGAGGGCCTCCCGCTCCGCCTCCATCAGTGTCGGTGCGTAGGCTCGCAGGCCGCACAGCGCGTAGCCCCACTGGGCCGGGCGGGCGGGCGCGGTGCGGTTCAGCCGGTGCGCGGGCGGATAGAACTGGATCGCCTGGCCGTCCACCTTCTTGATGACCGCCCGCCTTGCCAGCAGCTCTTCCAGCGAGTTGCCCGACGGCAGCCGTCCGTGCCGGAACTCCAGGTAGCGGAGCTTGGCCAGCGGGTTGTCCTCGTCCCGCCAGACCACCCTGACGCCGTACTCCGCGCTCAGGTCGCGCAGGAACAGCATGAGGACCAGCGCGTCCGTCTCGTCTCCGCCGGTCTTCACGAAGCCGGCGGCCGTGATCCCCACTCCCTCCGCCTCCCGGACGTGGGCGAGATACTCCATCTCGAACAGGCCGGTCGAGCGGTCGCTGGCGATCCACGGCTGGTCGCCTCGCCAGGACCGGCTCTTCGCAAGCTGCTCGAACTGCGTGTGCACTCGTTCGAGCCGGTCGCCGGGCAGGCCGTTGATGCGGTGGTGCAGTACCCGGGCCACGGCATACAGCCTACCCCTCGGTAAGCCGGAGCAACCGCACGCCGTGACCGGGCACGACCAGGGGCGCCCCATCGACCAGCTCCGGCAGGTCTTCGCGCGCCCAGAGGTCGCGCGCTCCGCACGCGCCCGGCGCTCGCACCGGGACCTCGACGGTCTCGGCGTCCCAGTTGAACACGGCGAGGACGCTGCCCCGCCGCCAGTGAGTCGCCGGGCGGTCCGCGTCGTTCGGCTCCCAGTCGGGCACTGCGGGCCGGCCGCCGACCAGCTCGACGACCTCCGGATTCGTTAGCAGCGCCATCCGGTCGGGAGGCAGACCGGCCAGGTCGTCGCTGGCCAGGAAGGGGCCGCCGGACAGGGCCGCGATCGTGGCGAGCTGGCGGGCCTGCTCGACGCTGAGGTTGCCGCCCGCCAGCACGACGTCGGCGTCGAGCTGGAACCAGGGCTCGAGCACGAAGCGCGCCGCGGCATTGCGGGCGACGGCCAGCACCTCGTCGCCGAAGATGGTGGGCCGCGTGCTCATCGTCTCGAAGTCCGGCATCGGCGTGGCGGTGTCCGGCCCGATGCGGCACCCGTCCACCAGGCCGACGACGGGCAGCAACGGCGTCCCGCTGGCGACCACCGGCGCGTCCCCGACCCCCTCCCGGATGGCCTCGACGCCGCTCCTCAGGGCGGCGGTGCCCATGTACGCGCCGGCGTAGAGGAAGTCGATCTTGAAATAGCGGACGCCGGCGTCGTGGAAGCCCGCGAACAGGTCGCGCAGGTAGGTCCGCACCTCGCGAACCGAGGGGTCGAGCACGTAGAGGGGGCCGAACACCCGGTGCCTCGGGTCGATGACGCGCTCCCCGGTCGAGGGATTGCGGACGAACCACTCCTCGGGCGCCTCCGAGGCCAGGTCCGCGGCGGTGCCGACCAGGAAGGGCGCCGTCCACAGGCCGGCGACGAGGCCCCGCCGGCGGAGCTCCTCGCAGACGGCCGTCAGGCCGCCGGGGAACTTGGTGTTGGGCGCCCACTCGCCGTAGGTCTCCTGCCAGCCGTCGTCGATCTGCGCCAGCCGGTAGCCGAGCCTGCCGAACTCCTCCGCAGCCAGGAGCTCGGCGTTCGCCAGCACGTCCTCCAGGCGCACGAACGGGCCGAAGTGATACCAGCTCAGCCACCCGATCACCGGCAGCTCGCTCCGCGGCCGCGGGGTGGCCAGCAGGCCTCGGAGGCGGGCCCGGACGTCCGCCCCGGCGGCCAGCCGAACCTCCTCGGCCCGCCACGTCGCTCCCGGCGACGCCTGGAACAGCACCGGCTGCCACTCGGGGGTCTCCGCCTCGCGCCACGCGGTCCGGAACCCCCCGTCCGAGAGGGTGAACCTGGTGCAGCAAGAGCGCGCGTGCGCGGCCGCTGCCGCGATCCCGGCGCCGCCGGCGTCAGCCAGGCCGACCGTCCACCACGACTCCCGGAGGCCGTCCCCGGCCGGGACGTGACCCGCCGGGTCCCACGACTGGTATCCGTTGTAGAGGACCCAGGCGGGCGGCGAGCCCCGCAGCAGCGGGCGGCCCGCGATCGCGACCTCCATGACCTCCGCTGCCTCGGTCGCCTCCGCGTCCAGGCGTACGCGCACGCACCCGTCGACGGCCCGCAGCTCCAGTACGAGCTGCAGGGGGCCGCACGTCGTCCGGTAGCGGTCAGCCTCCGCCGGCGCTGCCGTCCAGCCGTTGGACCGGTGGACCGTTCCGTCTCGGAGCCTGCACTCGGCCTCCAGGCCGGTGCAGCTCGCAAAGGCCGGCCAATCCAGGTCGAGCCGTTCGCCCGTCAGCTGGACACGCGCTTCGGGCGCGCCCATCACCCGGATTGTACGAACGGCGGGTCTCGCGCTTCCGCCATGGCATTGGCCTGCCATGGCGGCGCCTGCACCCGGATCGACAGACGCTCGGCTCCGGCGGCGAGCAGGAACTCGCCGCGCCGAGCCGTCTCGAGCCCGGCTCGCTGCGCCTCGCTGAGCCGGAACGCCAGCTGCAGCTTGCCGGCCTCGCCCGGCCTCTGCGCGCCGAAGAAGTGGAGCGCCGGGTTGGTGGCGACGACCGCTCCGGCGTCGCCGCTGAGGAGGTCGCCGGGATTCTGGGTCGCGAAGACCAGGCTGCCCTCGTACTTGCGGATGCGCCTCGCCAGCGCCACGACGAAGCGCCGGACGGTCGCGTCCTCGAACAGCAGGCCGAGCTCGTCGATGACGAGCAAGCGGCGGCGCTCGCGGTTCTTGATGCGCGCCCAGAGGGCCTCGGCCAGCAGGTAGTGGACCGGCGCGACCATCTCCGCACGCAGCTCGCGCATGCCGAAGACGATGACCGGCGCCTCCAGGTCCAGGTTGGTCGGCCGGCTGAAGATCTGCCCGAGGCTGCCCTGCACCCACCTGGCCAGCACGCGCGCCACGCGCGATTCGGGCCGCAGCCGCCTGGCGACGTCGCCGAGCACGGGGGTCTCGACCGACTCGAACGTCTGCCGGATGGCCAGCTCGAGGGTGGCCCGGTCGGTCTCGTCGAGCTCGCCGCAGATGACGGCGCAGAGATCGACGGCGTCCGCCACGGCCGGCCCGACGATCGCCTCGTCGGTCGCCTCGTCGGTCGCCGCTCCGCGCAGGTCCAGCACATTGATGGCGTGGCCGGAGCCGAGCGCCAGGTTGACGTCCAGACCGCCCAGGCGGCGAGCCAGCCCACCGTACTCGTGCTCGGGATCGATCACGAAGACCTGCGCGCCCAGGCCCAGCGCGCCCATCGCGAGCGTGGACAGCAGGTACGTCTTGCCCGCGCCCGAGTGGCCGAACACGCCGATGTTGGCGTTGGCGTACCTCGTGTCGTCGAACGGGTCGACCATGACCGGCTGCCCGGTCGCCCGGCTGCGCCCCAGGACGAGGCCGGCCGGCTCCTGGATATCGCCGTCGAACCAGGGGAAGAGCGTCGCCAGGGACGAGGTGTCCAGGACGTGGCGCCGGTGGAGCGGGTCGCGGGCGACCGGGAGGGTCGCGATCCGGCCGTCCACCTGGCGAAAGGTGGCCGGGAGCAGCTCGCAGAGCGCAGAGCGCGCCGCCGCCTCGACCAGCTCCGCCGCTGCGTCGAGGTCCGCCGCCGACCCGGCCGACACGGTCAGGTAGAGGGCGGCGTGGAACGCGCTCTCCTCGCTGGCCGTGAGACGGCGCTGCAGGGCCGCCGCGGTGGGGGCCGCGCTGTCCACCTGTGGATCGCCGACGCCCTCTCCGCGGTGCATCTGCGCCGCCCGCAGGTGCACGAGCTGGCGCTGCAGGTACTCGACCATCCAGCCCGTGGGCAGGCGCTCGACGTGCCAGGCGAGGCTGACCCGGAGGCCCGGCGGCACCAGCCGCAGCAGCCAGCCGGGAGCCAGGTCGACACCAGGGAACCGCTGGACCCACCACGTGCGGTGCCAGCCCTGGCCGTCCACCAGGCTCATCGGCGACTCCGTGCCGAAGAGCAGGCCGGACGGCGGCTGCCATTCGATCCTGTGGACGGCGGGCACGGCGAGGTCTCGCAGCCCTCGCGCCAGCGCCTCGACCGCCGGCAGCGGCGTCGCGAATGTGACGTCGCGGCGCTGGGCGGCCGGCGAGTCGCGGATCTCGCAGGCGAACGCGACGTCGTGCCGGCGCCGGTCCGCAGGCGCCGGAAGGCCCGCGGCAGCCGCCTCTTCCCGCCTGGCACCGGTGCCGGCGCCGGGCCGCCCGCCCGTGGCGCCCGTGCCGGGCACGAAGTCGACGAGGACCTGGAGCGGCGCGTCCAGGCCGTCGAGCAGGGCCCGGAACCCGGCGACCCAGCGCCGCCTGTCGGCCTCGGCCGCGTCGAGGAAGCCGATGGCGCCGGTGGCCAGCACGCCGGCGGGCGGCCGGCCGACCTGCGCCAGCTGGCGCGGCGGGAGCGGGTGGACGAGCGGCGGTCTCATGCGGCTGGAGGCAGGTCCGACGCGTCCGGATCGGGATCGGGGCGGACGCCCGGGCCGGGCAGCGCGTTGATGGCCGAGAGGCGGACGATCACCGCCTGCTCGCCGTCCCGCGGGCGTCCAGGCCGGCGGCGGGCGCCGGCGGCGACGGCGGCGACGGCGGCGACGGCGCGGAGGAACCGGGGGGCGGCGCCGGCAGAGCGAGCCCGCCGGTGGATGCCGAGCCTGTAGTTGCGGCGGACGAACACCGCCAGGTCCAGCAGCCAGCGATCCAGGTGCCGGCCCCGCCACCGGCCCCAGGCCAGGACCGCGGCCGCCGCCAGGAGCAGCACGGCTGGCACGGCGCGGAGGGCCGCCGGGGCGGGCAGGCCGCGCCAGGTGGCGAGGGCGGCCAGGGCGGCCGCGACGAGGTAGGCGAAGCGCAGGGGGCTGAGCCCGTAGATCAGCTGGTCCTCCAGGTCGACGTCCTGTGGCACGCGTGCGTTCATGGCTCGAACGGTAGGTGGGACCCGGCGGGAGGGGAACTCAGGCGGTTAATTCGCCGCCGCGTGTGGCCACCAGCGGCAGGAAGTAGAATCGGTGCCTGGTCGGGGAAGCCCCCGGCCAGGCCAGGCCAGGCCCGCGTAGCTCAATTTGGCAGAGCAGGGGACTCTTAATCCCAAGGTTCACGGTTCGAGTCCGTGCGCGGGCACCAGCTATGTTGTGGTCGGAAGCTTCAGCGAGTCCCCATCTTGTGGTTCGCGCTGGGTACCCGGCCCGCGTCCCGGCCGGGTGACAACAGTTCTGACAACAGTTGCCCGCTCAGGCGTCGCTCGCTGCTCCGGCGCCCCGCCGTTCAGGCCGCCCAGGAAGCCGTCCATCAGGTCGGCGGCGTCCTTCCGCATCTCCGACAGGACGTGGGTGTACGTGTTCATGGTCACGGCGATCTGGGAGTGGCCGAGCAGGTCCATGACGACCCGAGCCGGGACGCCTCGGGCCAGCAGCACGGTCGCGCAGGAGTGGCGAAGGTCGTGGAACCGGCGGCGAGGCAGCCCGGCATCAGCCAACGCCTTCTGGAACCGATGCGTCACGTTCGTGCCGTCCAGCGGCGTTCCCCGCGGCGTGGTGAACACCAGGTCGGTATCGTCCCACTCGCGGCGCGACCGGCGCCGCTCGCCCTCCTGCCGGCACTGATGCTGGCGCAGCTCCCCGCACACTGATGCCGGCAGCGCCATGACCCGGCGGCCCCGTGCGCTCTTGGGCTCCTCGAACCGCAGCTCGCCGTCGACGCGCTGGAGGGAGCGCCTGACCCGGAGCGTGCCGGCCTCCAGGTCGACGTCCTGCCATTGCAGCGCCAGCAGCTCGCCCTGTCGCAGCCCTGTGCTGAGAGCGAGCCGGTACAGCGTCTCCAGCCGATCGCCGGCCACGGCTGCGAGGAAGACGCGAATCTCGTCCGGCGTGAGTGGCTGCACCTCGGGCCGCACTACGCGCGGCACGTCCACCAGCGTTGCCACGTTGCGCGCCAGCACGCCCCAGCGCACCGCCCGTCCGAGCGCGCGCCGGAGCACGGCATGGATGTACTGGACGCGGCGAGCGGACAGGCCGCTGTCCAGCTTCCGGCCGAGCAGCCGTTCGACGTGCTGTGGTTGAAGCCTCGTCAGCTTGACGTGGCCCACCTCGGGCACCAGGTGCAGCCGCACGATGTCCGAGTAGGAGCGGAAGGTGGAGGCACGGAGCGACATCCGCGCCCCCTCGGCCAACCACTGTTCGAGCACGTCACGGACCGTCAGGTTCTCGGGTGTCGGTGCGACGCCTCGCTGCAGCTCGCGCAGGATCGCCTTCATGCGGTCGGCGACTTCGCGCCGCGTTCGTCCGTACACCCACTTGCGCCCGCCGTCCGGCAGGCTGACCGCGCCGACCCACCGGCCGTCCGACCGCTGCACGATCGTTCCCTCGTTGTTCGCCCGTCGCGGCATCAGGCAGCCCTCCTCACGCGGTCCGCCGCCCGGCGCGACCGCGATAGCGGGTCCTCCGTCCTCGCCGCGATCCAGGCCGACAGAGCCTGGCGCGGAATCCGCACGGAGCGGCCCATTCGGACGACCGGCAGCTCACCGGCCCGCAGCATCTCGAAGACCTTGGACCGGCCGATTCCCAGCACCCGCGCCGCCTCGTCGGCGCGCAGAAGCTCACGATCCATGGACATCACCTCCCTTCGTGCCTCCGGCGCTCGATGCGGCGCCGGGCAACCCCCTCACCGCTGACGCGGAAGGGACCCTGAACGTGCTTCCAGCCTTCGGCCCCAGAGACCTTCCCCTCCGCCATGAAGGACTCAGGCAGAGCCGCCCCACACCGGCACCCACCACGCTTCGCGCGGCGGGACCCCGGCCGGCTGGCGTCGTCATGCGGCCTCCAGGTCATCGAGGAAGGCGGAGATGGAGAGCAGCCGCGCCCGCTTGCGCCGGACCTCGGACTGGAACGTGCGCCCGCGCGAGGCCAGATAGCGCTCCAGGATCGGCCCCACCGCCTCCATGGTCCGGTCCAGCTGCTCGTGCTCCCGGAGCGCCGCCCAGGACGTCAGGTAGCCCTGGAGGCCCTGGACGACCCGTTCCTCCCGCGCCTGGACGAGCCGCTGGCGCACGACGCCGCAGACGGCCGGCGCGATCTCGACCGCCTGGACCTCCTGCCAGAGCGGGTCCACCGGCCAGCGCCGCTCGCGCGGATCGCCGTTGGGCAGGCGCAGCGTGAGCCACTGGCCGGTCCCGTAGCGCCAGAGGTCCTGGACCGAGGCCAGCGTCTCCTCCACCGTCCGCAGCTGGAACTCGCCCAGTACCTCGCGGCGGAACTGGAACTCCAGCCGCCAGACCGGCCGCCCGTCGTCGCGCTCGCCCCACAGGTCGGGCAGCCAGCTGACGCCGCGCCGCTCGATCTCGGCCGTCTTGTCGTAGAGCCGGGCCAGGATGGCGGAGCGGCCGAACATGAACCCGGTCAGCCGGCGCCCCGAGGCGAAGGCCTGCTCCCGGTCCACGAAAGCCCGGCGCCCGCGCCCCCGGCAGACGAAGCGCCGCATGTCGGCCAGCTCCAGGTCCCAGCCCTGGGAGTCGGCGTACAGGTCGACGCGCGAGACGACCAGCTCGGGCGGCCCGCCGAAGACCTCCAGCCTGAGCAGCTGCTCGGCCAGCTGCAGCGCCCACTCGGCGCCCATCGAGTGCAGGTAGGCCGAGTGCAGCTGGACCAGCGCGGCGGGGAACCGCGCGTTGCGGCCCAGCAGCAGCTCGAAGTCCGGCGAGGCGAGCCAGTGCGCGTAGCCGCGCAGCCCGTAGGGCTTGAGCATGAAGGCCTGCCCGGTCAGCGGGAACTCGAAGGGCACCGGCTCGTCCATGGCCTGCGCCTCCCGCTTGGCGGCCTCCAGCGCCTCCCAGGCCTCGGCCGCACGCCGCCGCGGGCGGACAGGTGCAGGGTGTCGACCCCCGACGAGAGCAGCACCAGCGCCACTACGCGGCCTCCTCGTCTGGACATTGAGGGGTCGGTGTTACGCGCCCCGACCCCGCCGCGACGACCGGCGGATAGGCGGCCTCGAGCAGCTGGCGCGCCTCCTTCACGCCCAGCCACGGCGCCTGAAAGGTCGTCTCCTCGTCCCACTGCCAGACGCCGCGACCGGGCAGGGGCGGCAGCGCGGCGGCCGAGTCCCCGCCTTCGCCGAGCAGGATGCGGCTGTTCGTGGCGTTGCGGACGCGGAAGGCCACGGTGGCCGGGATGTTGGCCTTGACCTGTCCGGGCACGGCCTCGGCGTCCGGCCGCTGAGTGGAGACGATCACGTGGACCCCCAGCGCCCGCCCCAGGCGGCAGAGACGCGAGATATGCGCGAGCGCTTGCTGGCGCCGCGCTCGCTCCTCGCGGTCGGACACCTCAGCGGCCGAGAGCTCCGCGCACTCGTCCACCACGACCAGGACATAGGGCAGCGCCTCGGCCGGTCGGGCTGCGTTCCAGGCCCCCAGCGCCTCCACGCCGGCGACGGCGAACAGCGCCCGCCGTCGCTCCAGCTCCTCGTCCACCTCGGCCAGTACGGCCAGGGCGGCGTCCAGGTCGCGGGCGGCCGGCGCCACCAGGTGCGGCAGCCGGTCGAACAGGCCGAACTCGACGCCCTTGAGGTCGAGCAGCGCCAGGCGCAGCCGGTCGGGCGGCAGCCGCAGGGCCAGGCCGACGAGCAGCTGGCGCACGAACGCCGTCTTGCCCCCGCCGGTCAGGCCGCCGACCAGCAGGTGGGGGAGCGCCGCCAGGTCGGCCCACACCGGGCCGAAGCGCGAGGCCCCGATGGCCAGCGGCAGCTCCCCGCCCTCCGACGTGTCCGGCCGGAAGTCCTCGAAGCGCAGCGTGCCCGGCAGCCGCGCGGTGCCCGCCCGCATGTGGACGAGGCCGCGGTCGAACCACAGGCTCACCGAGGCGTTGAGCGCCTGCTCGATCGCTTCCCGCTGGCGCTGGAGGCCGGTCACGGTCACGCCCACCGGCACCTTCCAGGCCAGGTGCCAGACGTGGTCGCGCCTGCTCAGCCGGCGCAGGCGGAGCCGGCCGTCCTCCTCCTTGGACTTGCCGACCAGCGTCAGCACCCGCGTGGCGC
This sequence comes from Candidatus Dormiibacterota bacterium, assembly GCA_046727275.1. GTDB lineage: Bacteria > Chloroflexota > Dormibacteria > Dormibacterales > Dormibacteraceae > CF-161. Next base: position 4,970 of record JBKPCH010000134.1, on the reverse strand, counting down.
GGGCGGGCAGCATCCGCCGCCACGCCAGCACCAGCACGAGGCCCACCACCGCGGCCGGGACCGCGACGACCAGCGCCGCGGAGCCGACCTGATGGAGCGCCCAGGACCCGACGATGACCAGGATGACCCCGATCCAGAAGCGCGACGTGCTGCGCTCCTCCTCCGACTGTCGCGCGTTGCGGTCGCTCACCGCCGCGCCTCCCGGCCGGCCGGCACCTGGTCGGGCCGTGGCGGCGGGCTCAGGTACTCGATGGAGTCGACCACGACCTCGGTGTCGAGGCCCTTCCCCTCGCCGTTCTTGCGCTCGTAGAACTCGGAGTCGAAGTGGCCGACGATGCCGACGCGCGAGCCCTTGGAGAGGTAGCGCGCCGCGTTGAGCGCCATCTTGCCGAAGATCACGATGCGCACGTAGTCGGTGCCCTCGCGCTTGCCGTGCCGCGACAGCGCGACCATCGTGCGGCCGAATACCTTGTCCTCGGTGGCGCCGTACTGCTTGATCTCGACAGCCCGCGTCAGGTTGCCGATCAGCTGGACCTGGTTCATCGCTCACCTCCTTCGTGCTGAGCGGCCACGGCCGGCCCGGCGGGGTCACCGTCCGGGCCGCCGTCACCCCACGCCGCGTAGCAGTCCGCCAGCACCCGTCCCAGCGTCTCGACCACCGCGGCCGGCCGCCCGTACACGTGCATATCGGAGAAGTGCACGTGCAGCGACTCGGGGCGGTTCCACGTGCCGATGCTGTCCCGCACGGTGCCCGCGGGCACGTACACGACGTTCACGTCCTCGTCCTCGGTGAGTTGGATCGACAGGCTGCTCAGTCTCATACCTCGTCCTCCTCGTTCAGCTCGAACCGATCGGCCGGACGCCAGTACCGGCGCCCAGGGCCGCGGCGCAGCGCCACGGGCCGGCGCACGCGATAGACGGTTTCGCGCCTGCGCTGTGCCCGCACCTCGGGCGGCATGTCCTTCCAAGATCTGCTCATGTCGTGCACCTCCTTTCGCTGTGGTTGGTCGGCGTCAGCTCGGGAGACACGATGCGGCGCTCTGGGCTCGACTCTCTGCGCCTCTGTTCATGCGCATGACTGCGCGCATTTCCGCACGCGCACGCACATTGCAGCCGCTTGGCTGACACCGCGCTGCGGCATTGCTGCGCCGTCCCTGAACGGGCGAACCGGGATGTAGAATCGGCCACCGTCTGGCCCTCCATGCAGGGGTCCGACCACGGCCGGGGCTGTTGGCGCAGCGCCCGGCCACTTGGCGTTGCATCGTAGAGGCAACTACATGAAGTTGTCAACTCGAAACTTCATGCATGTAGCAGGGTCGTGCTAAGCTGACGCAGGGGACGAGCATGATCGGGCAGATTCGTCGCGAGCGTGGACTGACGCAGGAGGAGCTAGCCAGACGGGTCCGCGTTTCCATGCGGTCCGTGGCGGCATGGGAGAGCGGCTCGACCACCCCGCGCCAGCGACACCTCCGCGCCCTGGCCCGAGCCCTGAACGTTCCCGTCGAGCAGCTGCTCGCCTCGACCGGCGACGAGTCCCGGGTCGAGCCGCAATGAGCCAGTCAGATTCCGACGCCATCCCGGTTGGCGAGCACATCGCCCGCCATCGCCGTCGACGAGGGATCACCCAGAAGGTTCTGGCCGAGCGGGTCGGCAAGTCCGAACGCTGGTTGGTCGAGGTCGAGGCAGGCCGGACCGACCCGCGCCTGCACGAGATCGTCGCCCTGGCCGGCGAGCTTCGAGTCGAGCCGGCAGCCCTCACGGATCATGCCGTCCTGGTCGCCAGCCCGGCCGTGCAGCGCGACCAGGCCGCGATTGCCGGCATGGGCACCCTGTTGGTGGAGCGCGACGAGGCCGAGCTGACCTACTTCGACGGCATCTACGGCCTGACCATGCGGCGCCTGCTCAAGAACGCCGGCAGCACGCCGGTAACCCGGTTCCTCGTCCGAATCTCAGTGGACCGCCACCCCGACGACCCGGCGCGATCGAACCCGCTCTATCGAGAGCATCCGCTGACCTTGGACGAGCTTGGCTTCTCCGCGACGTGTGGCGACGAGCCGATGACCTGGACGGTGAAGGTCGACCGAGACACGCTGAAGGAGTTGTACCTGCGCTTCGAGAACGGCACCGGGCGCCAGTTCCCCCTGTACCCGGATCAGTCCACCTGGATCGAGTACAGCTATACCGTGTCCGCCCTCAAGTGGGGAAGTGGTTCCAGCGCGCCGTCCGTTGGCCGACACGTCATCTCACGGTGCAGCTGCGCTTCGCCTCGTCCCTGGGACCTGTCGTGTGGGGGACGGAGACATCGGTTGCCGGCGAGGACTTCCCTCTGCGGACGCCGATTGTCGAGCGGAGGCAGGACGACGAGGCCGTCTTCGAGTGGGGCACCGAGAACCCGCCGCTTCACACCCGCTACCGCATGGAGTGGCGCTTCCGCCACGACGACCAGGCCGAGTAGCCGGCCGCGTGGACACGAAGGACGTACCGCCCAGCGAGCAGATGCGAGCTATCGGCATCCGCCAGCTCGGCGATCCCGTCCTCCGTGAGACGTGCCGTCCGTTCGACCTACCTCGGGAACGACCGGAGGCCGAGGCCCTGCGCGACCAGCTGCTCAGTGTGGCCCAGGCAGCGACGGCGCTTCATGCGTTCACCAAGGGGATCGGCGTCGCGGCGCCGCAGATCGGCGTCCCTCGCGCGGCGACCATCCTGCTCTTCCCGGGCATCGAGCCACTGTTCCTGGTCAACCCCGAGATCGTGGAGGCCTCGGAGATCGAGGATGAGCAGTACGAGGGATGCCTGTCATTCTTCGACGTGCGCGGCCTCGTCCCGCGCTCGCTCCGCATCGAGGTTGAACACTCGCTACTCAATGGGGAACGGGTCCGGGACCGCTACGAGTTGGGGATGGCGCGCCTGGTCGCGCACGAGATCGACCACCTGCACGGACGCCTCTACATCGACCGGATGCAGCCGGGAGTCGAACCCATCCCGATCTCCGAATATCGCGGCACAGGCGCGCTCTGGTCATACTGAGCGGCTACCGATCGCCGCTGTGGGGTCGGAACACTTCGTCAAACGTGATCTGTAGCTTGTCAAGGATCGACCGGGCAACGCCGAGACTGGTGGGTCGGCCCTGGAGGAAGCGCGAGACGGTGCTGCGACTGACGGCCGCGGCTTCCGCTAACTCGTCCATAGTGGCGAACTCGCCCGCGACCTGACACCGGACCACTGCACGGACGCAGGCCTGTATGTCCATCTCGTATGCAACGCCCCGGAAGTAGACGATGGCCTTCTTCGGCCTGCGCCTCCGCACCATCAGCTGACGGTGACCACGGTCACGGCCAGCACGCCGCCCGGCGCCCGAAAGCGCACCTCGTCACCGACCTGCCGCCCCAGCAGCGCCCGGCCCAGCGGGCTCGACGCCGAGACGCGCTCGGCCACGGCGTCCGCCTCCTCGGGATCGACCACGCTGAACTCGGCGTTGCCGTCCGCGTCCCGGATTCGCACCCGGGAACCGATCCGCACTACCCTGGCCGCCTCATGGGTGGACGGCCGTTGCTGTCCGCTCGTACTCACATGCGCACCTCCTGCACGGCCAGGCAGGATGCGCGCACCGTTAGCCGGGCGGCCGCACGTCCATGCTGGCGCAGGACTTCGCTGTTTTCTGCATGGTTCTGCGCCAGCCAGCAAACGAGCCTGGCGGCCGTGGACAGAATGGCCCTGTAGGCGAGACTTCGATATGCCTCAGATGCTGCCTAATTAGATTCCATGGACGTGAAGCACTTCCCGAAAGACAGGCTCTAACGACTGCCAGAGCTTGGCGATGCTTGCCGACATCGAGAGGACCTGGCCGAGACGTCGCATGGTCGCTTCGACCTGAGAGGGGCGGCGGGCGCCGGGAGTCATCGATGCGCACTCAGTAAGGGCTCGTAAGAGCTCGCGCGCTTCCTCCTTCTGCTGCTCTGTGAGACTACGGCTGCGGGCGATTGCACCGGACATTTGCTCGACGCCAGTCTTTAGCTCGACAGTATGCGGGCCCGCTTTTACTGTATAGACGCTTTGCCTAACGTTTCGTTGCGGCGAGTTGATGGATATGGGGGCATTGCTATCGCCGTAGATGTGAACCTGAATCGAATCTGGGGAAGTTGAATCTGACCGCCGACTCCTATTCGACCGGGATGGTTGATCACTCGACGGCATAGTCTTCTCCCGTGATTGCAGATGCAAGGCTGTTCGCGTCACTTCGATCGTCTGCGAGACACCATGCGACCGGACCCAATATGCGCCATAGACGAGCGCGACAGCCACGGCGACCGCCAAGACTACTGCTATGGCAATGGCCCCAGCCTCGCCGGTGATGAGGCGGTGGATGACATAGGACCACAGCAGATAGATCAGGAGCATCGGCGCAGCCACCATCGTGGCGATGGCCAGGAGGTGGCCTAGCTGGCGCCCAAGCCATTTCTCGCCCCGCTCAAGTGCGCTCGCCCGGCGTCGTGGGCTCACCCTTCCCACCTCCTTGCCATGTCCAACACCCCGCCAATAGGATTCAGTCTAGGGCGGTGAGGGGCCGGTGGGAACCCGGCCAGGCCACCCCACCGGAAGCCAAGGGCAAGGGCTTGAGGTCAGCCAGAAGCGGGCTATTTCGGGCATGATTGGCACATTGCCGGAGTGGGCGTAGACTTGCCCGCATATATCAGGTTGGGCTAGGAGGATGCGAGTGAGCCTTGCAGCGGGGTGGTGGGCAACGTGGACGGCCAAGCCTTCTGGGTCGGCTCAGCAAACCCCACGACCAGTGGCCGACTCGGGAAGAGGCGTTGCCGATAAGGACCAAGGATACGGGACGCCAGTGTCATGACAGCCGAGAAGACCACGCTCAGCATCTTTTCTGCTGACCAAGTCAGCAGGCTGACCGGCCTATCCGCTAGACAGCTCCGATACTGGGACGAAACCGGGTTTTTCAGCCCCACATACTC
>JBKPCH010000133.1:0-8842 GCA_046727275.1 Candidatus Dormiibacterota bacterium | reverse complement strand
CCGACGGCGCGCGGCAGCGCGCCCCGTCCCGCCACGAGCGCCGGCGTGCCGCACGCGAGCGCCTCGAGCGCGGCCGCCGGGCTGCCCTCGTACAGGCTCGGGCTCAGCCACGCGATCGCGCCGGCCAGCAGGGCCGGCAGCTGCTCCAGGTCGACCCAGCCGAGCTCCCTGCTGGCTCCCGGGACCGGCCGCCCGGGACCGGCCGCCACCAGCCCGACACCGGGTCCCAGCTCGGCGGCCGCCCGCCGCCAGGCGGCGGCCAGCAGCCCGAGGTTCTTCCGCCGGGACCGCGAGCCGGTGACCAGGAAATACCGCGCGGGCAGCCCCAGCTCCCGGCGGAGCGCCTCCACCGCGTCCCGCCCAGGCCGCCGGAAGACGGGGCGCGGCACGGGGGCCAGCACCGTCACGCGTTCGGCCCGCACCCGCAGGTAGCGCTCGAGGCCGAACGCCACCGCCTCCGACGGCGCCAGGAGGTGGTCGGAGCGGCGCACCGCGGACGCCACCCGCCAGTTCTGCCGCAGCCACTCCCCGAGCCCATAGCCGCGGCGCTCGAACAGGTGGCCCAGGTCCAGGACCGCGGTGACGATCCGCTGGCCCCTTCCAGCCCGGAAGCGGCCGTCCAGCGACAGGACCACGTCGGCCCCGGCGGCCCGCCTGCCGGCGACCAGGTCCACCTCGCCGCTCTCGCGCAGGAGATCGAGGACGAACGCGGCGTAAACTGCCGGGCCGGTCGGACGTTGCATGTTCAGTCGTGACAGTTCAGCTGAGACCACCAGCCGGCGCGGCACCGGCCGATCATAGCGAGGCTGCCGCCGTGCGCATCCTGGGCGTCCGGGTCCACTGTCTGGACATGGCGAGCGCGGTGACCGAGATCGAGCGGTTGGTGGCCGCCGGCGGCCCGGCCCGGCTGGTGGCCACGGTGAACCCGGAGTTCGTGATGCGGGCGCGCCGGGACGAGCAGTTCCGGGAGGCGCTGGAGGAGGCCGCCCTCAGCCTGGCCGACGGCATCGGCGTCGTCTGGGCCATGCAGCGGCAGGGCTGCCCGCAGGTGGAGCGGGTCTCGGGCGCCGACCTGGTCCCCCTGCTCGCGAGCTCCTGCGCCGCCAGGGCGTGGAGGCCGTTCCTGCTGGGCGCCCGGCCGGGCGTGGCGGAGGAGGCGGCGCGGCAGCTGGAGGCGGACCACCCCGGCCTGCGGGTGGCGGGCACCTACGCCGGCTCGCCCCACCCGGACGACGACGACGAGGCGCTGCGCCGCATCGCCGCCGCTCGGCCGGACCTGCTCCTCGTCGCCTACGGGGCGCCCCAGCAGGAGCTGTGGATCGCCCGCAACCGGCACCGGCTGCACGTGCCCGTCGCGATCGGCGTGGGGGGCACCCTCGACTTCCTCGCCGGGCGGGTGCGCCGCGCGCCCGGCTGGATGCGGCGGGCGCACCTGGAGTGGCTGTGGCGGCTGGCCCTGCAGCCGGCGCGCGCCCGCAGGATGGCGGTCCTGCCGGTGTTCGCCCTCGCCATCCTCCGGGGCCTGGACCGCTGACCGGCGGACCGCCGCCACTGCGCGGGACCGGCCGCTCTGGGCACGAAACTAGCATTGGGCGGCGTGGACCTCAGCGTGGTCGTCCCCTGCTTCGACGAGGCGTCCCGCCTGCCCCCGTCCCTGGCCGCGGTCGGGGACTACCTGGCGGCGGGCGAGCATGAGTTCGAGCTCATCCTGGTCGACGACGGGAGCCGCGACGCCACGCCGGAGGTCATCCGGGAGGCGGCGCGGGCGAACCCGGCGGTGCGCGGGATCACGCTGTCCCGGAACCGCGGCAAGGGTCGTGCCCTGGCCGAGGGCGTCCGGCAGAGCAGGGGCCGGCTGGTGCTGACCAGCGACGCCGACTTCTCCGCGCCCATCTCGGAGCTGCCCAGGCTGCTGGAGTCGATCGAGGCCGGCGCCCAGGTCGCGATCGGCTCCAGGGCCGCTCCCGGCGCCCGGGAGGTCGACCAGCCGGTCCACCGGCGCCTGATGGGCAAGGCGTTCAACCTCCTGGTCCAGGCGCTGCTGCTGCCCGGGCTGTGGGACACGCAGTGCGGGTTCAAGCTCTTCCAGGGCGAAGTGGCCCGCGAGCTGTTCGGCGCGCTCCGGACCGACGGCTTCGCGTACGACGTGGAGGTGCTGTACCGGGCCCGCCGCTGCGGCTACCGCGTGAGCGAGGTGCCGGTGCGCTGGACGAACTCGGCGACCAGCCGGGTGCAGGCCGTGAGGCACTCCCGGGAGATGCTCGTCGACCTGCTGCGGATCCGGTTCGGCCGGTGAAGGAGCGAACGGCGCGCACGCTCGTGGTGCTCCCCACCTACAACGAGATCGAGAACCTGGAGGCGGCCGTCCGCCGGGTCCGCGAGGCGGGCTGCGACGCCCTGGTCGTGGACGACAGCTCGCCGGACGGCACCGGCGAGCTGGCGGCCGCCCTGGCCGCGGCCGACCCGGGCGTCGACGTCCTGGTGCGGCCGGGCAAGCTGGGCCTCGGGTCCGCCTACGTTGCGGGGTTCCGGTGCGGCATCGAGCGGGGCTACGACTACCTGGTGGAGATGGACGCGGACGGCTCCCACCGGCCGGAGCACCTGCCCGAGATCGTCGCCGAGGCGGAGCGCACCGGCGCCCTCGTGATCGGCTCCCGCTACGTCCGGGGCGGCTCCGTGTCCGGCTGGGGCTGGCACCGGAAGCTGCTGTCGTGGGGCGCCAACGTCTACACCCGCGCGCTGCTGGGACTGCGCGTCCGCGACGCCACGTCCGGCTACCGCTGCTATCCCCGACCGGTGCTGGAGACCGTCGGGCTGGACCGCGTGATGTCCCAGGGCTACTCGTTCCAGATCGAGATGGTGTACCGCTGCGTGAAGCGCGGCTTCGCGGTGCGGGAGGTGCCGATCCAGTTCGAGGACCGCGTGGCCGGCCGCTCCAAGGTCTCGGAGGGCGAGGTGCGCAAGGCGCTGCTGGCGGTGCTGTGGCTCCGCCTCAAGGGCGTCGGCTGACGGTCTCGCGCGCGTCGGGCACGGCTGCCGCGGAGTCCTGGAGCGACCGCCGCCAGGCCACCAGCACCCCGTGGACGCTGGCCGCGCCCACGATCGGCTCCGCCGGCGCCGGCAGGACGGCCGGATAGAGCAGGAAGGGACGGGTCTGGGGGCCGCCCAGGCCGCCGTGGTACGAGATCAGCTCCTCGAACGCGCAGCCCTGATCGAGCGTGGGGTCGTGGAAGCTGTTCACCAGGATGTCGGGGGCGTGCGCGAACCCGTCGGTGCGGCGCAGGTGCGTGGGCGCGTTCACCGAGAACGGCGCGAGGGGGTCCTCCCCGTCCACCCGGCCCTCGGCGAGGTAGCGAGCGCCCCGCGCGCCCAGCGCGACCGGCCCGTGCTCGCCGGAGTGGACCAGCAGGAACCCGACGTGCGGGTGCGCGCGGAGGTCCCCCAGCAGGCGCGGGTGCCGCGCCTCGATCTCCTCCATCGTCAGCCGGCGCCGCTCCCCCATGAGGTAGACCAGGCCCAGGTTGCCCGAGCCGAGCACGATCACCTCGCGCTCGCCGACCTGGTCGCCCGAGGGCTGCCGCGCGGGGCGGCGGCCGGTGGCGTCGTCCACCGCGCGGCCCACGGCCGCGTCGTTCTCGTCGCCGCCGCTCAGGCCCCTGACCGCGCCGACCTCGACCGAGCGGGCGACCAACTCGTCGAGTCCGTAGCCGTTCCGCTGCCGGAACGTCGCCCCCTGGGTCTGCCCGTGGTCCGACAGCACCACCAGCTCGTAGGGCCGCGGCGCGTAGCGCCGGGCGCGGGCGATGCGGGAGAGCTGCCGGTCCAGCTTGCGCAGCGCCTCCAGCGTGTCCGCCCGTTCGAGGCCCGAGTGGTGCGCGACCTCGTCGTAGCTCGAGAACGTGGCGTACACCGCCGGCCGGCCCCGCATCATGTCGGTGAGCACGCCGAACACGATCAGGTCGCGGACGACCACGCACAGCCCGGCGCGCAGGAACGGGTACTTGCCCCCGCGGTGGCCCCGGGGCTGCACGTCGCGGCGCCTCTGCTGCACCGCCCCGACCAGCTCCAGCACCACCTCCCAGAACGCCAGCACCAGCAGGCGGGTGACGTTGAAGCCGTTGGCGAAGAACGCGCGGTACCCGGGGTTCGCCCGCCTCTCGGCGCCCATCCGGCTGACGGTCAGGATGACCTCCCCCGCCTCCCCCGACAGGAGGTTGCCCCGGCTGGCGCCGCCGTCCACGAGCAGGCCGCGGCCGTCCGCGTGGCGGCGCTCGATCTCCGCGCAGTCGCTGGGAGCGGAGCAGGTCATCAGGCGGCCCGTCTCCTTCTCGACCCACCGGAAGGCGGGGATGTCCGCGTTCGAGCCGAGCAGGATGCCGGCCTGGCTGGCCCCGGTCTGCGAGGAGAGGTCCGTCTCCCATTCGACCAGGCGGTGGCTGCCGCTCTCCAGCCACCGCGCGAGCTCGGGCGCGCTGCCGACCTGCATCGCCCGGCGCAGGACCGGCAGCGCGAGCCCGTCGATCTCCAGGAACACGATGCCGGGCACGGGCGTCGGGGTGGCGCCCTGCCGCCTGGCGATCCGCCGGATCACCCGGAACGTGTAGGCGTCGTCGTCGTCGATGCCGAGGATCGTGTCCAGCGCGACGCTGACCGCGGCCATGACCAGCGCCGCCAGCAGGGCCCACCCGAAGGAGTCCACCTGGAACGTGCGGCTGTCGATGCGGGACGCGAGCAGCAGGACCCACGCGTCCACGATGAGCGCCAGGACGAACCCCAGGGCCACGGTGAAGGGCAGGCGCAGCGCGGCGACCAGCGGCGCGAACACGGCGTTGAGGACCGCGATGAGGGCGGCGGTGATGAGCGCGTCCGGCAGGCTCGGGACGTGGACTCCCGGAAGGAGGGCGGCGGCCACGAGCAGGGAGACCGCGGCCACGAGCCACAGGAGGAACAGGCGCAGCGGCCGGAAGCGCGGGCGCGCCGGCCGCCACCCGGTCGACTCGCCGTAGTCGACCGCGAGCACGGTGCTCATGGCCGGCAGGTTGACCCACGCTGGGCCGCGTCCGAGCGGCCGCGGGGCGCGGACGTAGACAAAACGATGCAGCCCGCCGGGGCCCTACGCGCCCGGCGTGCCCACCCTGACGTAGATCACGGCCGTCGAGTCGTGGTACACCTGGCGCCAGTCCGGCTGGGTGGCCAGCGCGTCGTCCAGGGCCGAGCCGCGGTTGTACACGACGTAGTCCACGCCCGTCCCGTCCAGCTCCCGGCGCCAGCCGGGCTGCAGCGACGCCACCCGCTCGTACCGGTAGAACTGCGCGTCTCCCATCACGACCCCCTCGGTGAACACGTAGACGCGACGGCCGGGCTCGGGGTAGAAGCGGTAGGCCAGGTAGCTGCCCCAGCTGTACTGGTTGTACATGCGGGTGCCGGCCCGGGGGTGCAGGGCGAGCCAGTCGGCCGCGCCGACGGGCACCTCCGCCTGGAAGACGGCCTGCTGGCCGGCCAGCGCCTGGCCGGTCCGCGTGACCGCCACGCCGGCGACCAGCGCCAGCGCCACGAGGGTGGCCGCCGGCATCCAGCGCGAGACGCGGGCGGTCCCCGGCGCGGCCGCGGCAGCCAGCACGGCCGGCCCTCCTGCCCCGTCGGGGCGGAGGCGCCGCCACACGTCGGCCCAGCAGGCCACGAGCACGGGCGTTGTGGCGGCGACGAACAGTGGGATGTGCCGGTCCGAGTCCAGCGCCAGGCCGATCCCGGTCAGGGCCAGGAGGCCGTCGAACAGGCTCGGCCGGCCGAACGCCAGCCCGGCTACCACCAGGAGGAGCATGGCCCCGAACGGCTGCAGCGCCGCCATGTGGAAGTCCGGCGACAGCCATTCCTGGACGAGGTTCTGCTGCGCCGCGCTGCCCACCGTCTGCACTGGGTAGGCCACGATCGCCGGGCCGTTAGGGTTGACCAGGACCGCCACGGCCGAGGCTGCGGTCACCAGCGCCAGCAGCCGGACCTGCTCCAGGTGCTCCCTCCTCGACCGGTCCGCCAGCCAGCGCAGCGCCTCGGTCAGCAGCGCGACGCCCAGGAAGACGAAGGCGATCGGCCAGCCGCCGTGCAGGTTGCTCCACAGGACCATGACCAGCGGCAGCCAGCGGATGGCCCGGCTCGTCCCCTCCAGCGATCGGCGGAGCCAGAGCAGTTCCAGGCACACGAAGAAGAAGGTGAACATCTGCGGCCGCGGTCCCCAGATCGGGCCGCCGGCGAGCGCGGCCAGGACGATGGCCAGCCCGGTGATCACGTACGGCTGGCGGCTGGGTCGGGCGGCGGCCAGGACGAGCAGCATGCCCGCCCACGTGAGCGCGCCGACGGCCACGCTGACGCCGAGCGGGCCGAGGTGCGAGTGGATGAGCCAGAACAGGACCTGTGTCAGCCACTCGTGGTCGACCCAGCGGTGGTCCGGGACCGTGTAGGTGAACAGGTCGTGGCCGGGCAGCCTGCCGTTCTCCAGGATCCACCTGCCGACGCGCACGTGCATCCAGTAGTCGGGGTCGATGACTGGCCGGACGAACGCGACGATGGTGAGCAGCAGCACGGCTCCGAGAAGCAGCGCGTGCGGCCCCAGACGCACTGCCGGTGCGGCCCCCACGCCCGCCGCGCGCGGCGTGTTGCGGGACGGGTACCCTATCACCGGGCGACGCCAGTCCTGGGCCGTATGGGCTTCAGTCCGGCTTCGCTAGACCCAAGGGAGGGGCGCGCGCGGCCCCGCGACAAGGAGGTTGAGGAGAACGTGCTCAACAGGTACGTGAGGCTTCTGCTGCCCGTACGCCAGTCGGGCCAGGGCCTGGTGGAGTACGCGCTGATACTCGTGCTCGTCGCCATCGTCGTCATCGGCGTGCTCAGCACCATGGGCAAGTCGATCACGGCCGCCTTCCAGGACATCGTCGGCTCGCTGGGCGGCGGCACCTGACGCTGCATGTCCAAACCGTACTCACTCGCGACGCCGGAACCATCCGGGATTCGGCCGGTGCGACCTCTGTCGGGCGCCGGTCGCAAAAGGGGAGGAAGCTGACGGCGTGCGCGGGATCGACGGCGCCGGTCCGTCCGGCAGGCGCGGCGGCCAGGGGCTGATCGAGTACGCGGTCTTCTTCCTGCTGGTCGCCATCGTCGCCATCATCGCCCTGAGCCTCGTCGGCAGGCAGATGCTGGGCGCCTTCCAGAACATCGGGTCGATCCTGCAGGGCCCGTAGCGGTCCGGCACGGGACGCGCGTCAGGCTTCGGCGCCGCCCAGGAACGCCAGCGCGGCGTCCTTGAACGGCCGGGCCGGCACCGCGTTCATGTGGTTGCGGCCGGGGATCGGAACGTAGCGGGCGCCCGGGATGCGGGCAGCCAGCTCCGGGGCCCCGCGGGCCACGTCGTCGCGGTCTCCCGTGATGATGGCCACCGGCACCCTGATGGACCCCAGCGCCTCGGGCGTCAGGCGCGGCTGGGGGCCCAGGATGCAGCAGGCCAGCGCCTCCAGGTCGTTGATGGGCCTCGCCGCCGCGAAGCGGTAGAACATCTCGGCCGCCGCGTCGTCGACGCTCTCGTCGCCGCGCATCCGGCGCGCGATGAGGTCGGCGCGGCCGTCGCCGCCCCACCGGCCCAATCCGCCGAGCACGGCGCGGCCGATGCGGTCGGGATGCGCGATGACGGCGTCCAGCCCGATCCGGGAGCCCATCGAGTAGCCGAGGTAGTCGGCGTCGGCGATGTCCAGGTGGTCCAGCAGGCGGATGGCGTCCCCGGCCATCGTCGGGCGCGCGTAGGCCGCCGGGTCGTGCGGCTTCTCCGAGTGGCCGTGCCCGCGGCAGTCGAGGCCGAGCACCAGGTAGCCGGCACCGGCCAGCGTCTCCTGCCAGCGGCTGCCGACCCAGTTGAGCTCGTAGTCGCTGCAGTAGCCGTGGACGAGCACGATCGGCCGCCCGTCGTCCGGTCCGGCGAGGACGTAGTGGAGGCGCACTCCGCCGGAGTCGAACGTGGGCATCGCGAGGTAGGGTAGGCAATCACGATGGCCGGCCGTCCCCTCCGCCTGGTCCACCCGCGGACGGGGCGGGTGCTGGCGGAGCGCCTGCAGGTGCCGCGCACGTTCGTGGGCCGCGGTCTCGGCCTGATGTTCAGGCGCCAGCTCGGTGCGGGGGAGGGCATGTGGATCCAGCCCTGCAACGGCATCCACATGTTCGGGATGCGCTTCTCCATCGACGCGGTCTTCCTCGACCGGCGCCTGCGCGTGGTCCGCGTGTACCCCGGCCTCCGCCCGTGGCGGGTGGTGCCTCTGGTGCTCCGGGCGCACAGCGTGCTGGAGCTGCCGGCCGGCACGGTTGCCGGCCTGGCCCTGGAGCGCGGGGAGCCCCTGGAGCTGTCGTAGCGGGCGGCCGTCTGTAAAGGCCCGGTGCTCGGGTCCGTGTCCCCAGCCGCAAGGTAGGAGTACCCTCCGCACTCATCTGATCTGACGGCGGGGGAGTTGAGGTCCGGGTCGCGGGCGCGCGCATCCTCGTTCCGATCACCACGAGGAGGCAGGGGCGCATGCGGCGGGAGTGGGACCCCGAGGATCTAATCGCCTACTGGACGCTGCTCGGCGACGACTGGGCGCGGGTGGGCAACAAGACGGGCGCGACGCGGCTCGGCTTCGCGCTGCTGCTGAAGTACTTCGAGCTGGACGCCCGCTTCCCCCGCCACGCCGGCGACGTGCCGAAGGCGGCGGTGGACTACATGGCCGAGCAGGTCAAGGTCGATGCCCGGCTGTTCGCCGAGTACGCCTGGTCAGGCCGGACGATCGAGTACCACCGAGCCCAGATCCGGGAGGCACTCGGCTTCCGGGAG
>JBKPCH010000132.1:0-16534 GCA_046727275.1 Candidatus Dormiibacterota bacterium | reverse complement strand
CTCGTGCTGCTGCAGCCAGGCCTTGGTCTCCTGCAGCTCCTGGAGCGTGGGCTGGACGGGCTGCGAGGTGGCCTCTTCGGGCTTCGGCGGCGCCTCCTCGGGAGGTGACGCGGTGGCCACGTCGCTCGCGCCCGCCTCCGGCGCCGCGACCGGCGGGCCTGCCATCACCTGGCTGGCGGTGACGAACGAGACCTCGCCCTTACCCTTCGCCTTGGACGCCATCCCCCACCTCGAGCGCGATCGCGTACAGGCGCTCCGCGGCCACGCAGTTGCGCAGGAAGCAGTCGCGCGCGGACAGCGCGGACCGCGGCGTGACGATGCGGCCCCCGACCAGGAGCCGGCGGCGCTGGGCCAGCGCGTAGGCCTGGCCGTTGCAGACGGCCAGCCGCCGGCCTCGGGTGACCTGTCGGTAGTCGGCCAGCCGGCGAGGCGAATGGACGCCGCCCAGCACGAAGGCCACGTCGGAGCGCACCGCCTGGTGGAAGAGCGCGATGTCCTCCACCGTCTCCAGGTGCGCCCGCCGCTCGGCGTGGATGCGCTTGCCGCCGCAGAAGAGGGAGAGCGCGTGCAGCCCCTCCTGCGCGTTCACCCATTCCGCCCAGAGCCGGCCGTCCGGCTCCCACAGGCTCCAGCTGACGTCGGGGATGATGGGCAGGCCGGCCTCCAGCGCCTCGTGGTAGAAGACGCTGGCCCGTCGCTGCTGCGTCAGCAACAAGGATTCTTTGGAATCTCACGCGTGTCAACCCGTCTCCACGGAGTCCGGGCTCGGCCGGCCGAGCGGTGAGCACACAAGGGCACTTCGACCGCGGCTCCAGCTCCATGGCGGGCTCGAGGCGACCGGCCGCTCTTGAGCGGGACGAAGTCGCACCAGGTCCAGGGAGATGTTTGCCCGAGGCTTGGGCGCGGCAGAACTCGATGCGGTCGATGGCCACCGGTACGGCGCAGGGTCAGGCTCTGACCCAGCGCCTCCGCGATGAATGTCGAGCTCCGAATCCGGATGCGAGGCCATCGCCTTCGGAGTCTCGGGGGCCGACGCGCCCTAGGGCGACGGCCCAAGAGATATGCCTACACCGTTGCTGTCACCTACTTGGCCGTGGGCCTCGAAGCCGGAGCCGGCAGGTGGCGGGCGCATCCTGACGGTGCGCTCGCCGGCGCCGGCCACCTTCGCTGCCTTGGAACTTCTGAGGCGGGGGCGTGCACATCACACGGTGCGCAGGGCCTGGGTGGGGGCGAGGCGAGCGGCGCGGCTGGCGGGATAGAGGCCGGCGATGGCGCCGACCCCCAGAGCCGCGCCCACCCCTCCGCCGACGGCCACCACCGGCACCACGAACGGAATGCCTTGCACCAGCGCGTAGCCGGCCGTTGCCGCAGCGCCGAGAGCAACCCCGCCCAGGCCGCCGAGCAGGGAGAGGAGCAGGGACTCGGCCAGGAACTGCAGCGCGACCAGGGCCCGGGTGGCGCCCAGGGCGCGGCGAAGGCCGATCTCGGAGCGGCGCTCGAGCACGGAGATGACCATGACGTTGGCGATGCCCACGCCCGCGACGAGGAGGGCGACGGCGCCGAGGCCGAGGAAGAGTGAGGTGAAGGCGCTCTGGGCCTCGGCCTGGGCGGTCAGCGCGGCGGACGGCTGGCTGACGTTGACCTGCTCGGGGTGCTGGGCGTTGGTCGCGCGCGGCAGCAGGTCCTGGGTCTCCACTACATCGTTGGGGTTGGCGCGCACGTAGATCAGATCGGGGGCGTCGCTGGCATGGAACTGGGCCTGGGCCACGGGCAGGCCGATGAGGGCGGAGCGGTCGATCTCGGGGTCCAGGGTCAGGGAGTTGAGGACCCCGAGCACGGTGAACCAGCGTCCCTCGATGTAGACCTCGGTGGGCTGGTCGAGGTCCACGACACCCAGGCGCTGGGCGGCGACCGAGCCCAGGACCACGGCGGGGTAGCGGACGTTGGCGGCGTTCAGCCACTGGCCGAGGTAGACGGAGCCCTTGAGGGTGCGGAGCAGGCTGGTGTCGGACCAGCGGACGGTGAGGCCGGAGGTGTTGTAGACGGGGATCCGGTCGGTGCGGCGGACGGTGGCGTTCTGGATGGTGCCGGTGGAGGAGACGGCCTGGACGGAGGGCAGGTGGCCGATGGTGACGGCGGCGGTGCCGGGCAGGGTGGCGGTCTGGCCGGAGAAGTTCTGGCCGGGGGAGACGGTGAGCATGTTGGTGCCGAGTTGGTTGAGCTCGTTGACGAGGTTCTGCCGGGAGGAGGCGGAGACGCCGAGGACGGCGACCATGGCGGCGATGCCGATGGCGATGCCGAGGGCGGAGAGCAGGGCGCGCAACCGGCGGGTGCGCAGGCCGATGGAGCCCAGGCGCACCAGCTCGCCCGGGCGGACGCGGCTGGGGGCCAGTTCACGACGGGCGATCATCGAACTGCCCTCGTGTCGCGGACGACCCGCCCGTCCTCGATCTCGACGCGGCGGGGCATGGCGGCGGCGACGGCGCCGTCGTGGGTGATGACGGCGATGGTGGCGCCATCGGAGTGGAGGTCGCGGAGCAGGTCCAGGATGGCGGCGCCGGAGGCGGAGTCCAGGTTGCCGGTGGGCTCGTCGGCCAGGACGATGGTCGGCTGGTGGACGACCGCGCGGGCGATGGCCACCCGCTGACGCTCGCCGCCCGAGAGCTGGGCCGGCCGGTGCTTCAGCCGGTGCCCGAGGCCCACCCGCTCCAGGGCCAGGCGGGCGGCGGCGCGGCGCTCGCGCAGGGACCGGCCGGTGTAGAGCAGGCCCTCGGCGACGTTGTCGAGGGCGGTCATGCCGTCGAGCAGGAAGAACTGCTGGAAGACGAAGCCGACGTGGCGGGCGCGGAGCGCCGAGAGCTCGCGGTCGCTCAGGGTGGAGGTGTCGTAGCCGGCGACCCGGACGGCGCCCTCGTCGGCGGTATCCAGGGTGCCCATGACGTGGAGCAGAGTGGACTTGCCGGAGCCGGAGCGGCCCATGATGGCGAGCATCTCGCCCTCTTGGATGCTGAGGCTGACGCCGCGCAGCGCCTCGACCGGGGGATCGCCGGGGTAGCGCTTGACCACGTCCACCAGCTGCAGGACGGAGGTCGCGCGCAGAGCGATGAGGTCGGGTACGGCGCTCACAGCGAGGGGAACTCCACCTTCAGGCCCTCGTAGAGGCCCTGGCCGGAGACCTCGACCTGGCTGCTGGAGAAGATGCCGGTCTGGACCGGGATGCGGCGGTGGGTGTGGGCGGCGGTCTCGACGGCGTAGCCGCCGCCGGGCACCGCGAGCAGGGCGGCGATGGGGACGGTGAGCACGTTGGTGTGGGTCTCGCTGTTGAGGTTGACGGTGACCGAGGCGCCGTCCAGCTTGCCGGCAGCGCCGTTGTCGGCCAGGGTGACGGTGACCGGGATGGTGGTGGTCTGGGAGGAGCCCTGGCCAGAGGTGGTGGCCACGGTGCCGACGGCGGTGATGGTGCCCTTGACGTCCTGGGCCGAGGGCAGCTGGACGTCGACGGGCTCGCCGACCCTGGCCAGGGTCTGGTCGCGGGCGTCGAGGGCGATGGTGACCACGGGGGTTGTGGAGGTGCCGTCGATGATCTCGGCGCCAGCCTGGGCGGAGGCCCCGGCGGCCACCTTGACCTGGGAGACGAGCAGGGGGGCGGGCAGGATCACGGCGTCGCCGGGGTTGACCACGCCGGTCTGGGGGGCGCCCAGGGCGGCCTGCCAGCGCTTGACGGCGGCGGCGTCGGCCTGGGTGAAGTTGCCGTCGGTGGCCAGCCCGGAGCCATAGCCGAGGGCGACGAGGTTGGCCTCCAGCTCCTGGACATCGGGGCCGCTGACGCCCGCAGTGAGCTGGCGGCCGATGGGGGTGCTGCCGTAGAGCAGCGGGATGGGCCGCTGATTGATGGAGTAGAGGGTCTGGCCGCGGCTGACCGTCTGGCCCACGGCCGGCAGCGAGGTGTAGATGGCGGGCGTCCCACCGCCCCCGCCTCCGGACCCGCCGCCCCCGCCCCCGCCGCCGGGCTGGAGCTTGAGGTTGAGCTGGTCCTGGTCGCTCCGGAGGGTGGCCTGGGCCTGGTGCAGCTGTCTGGTGTCGGTGAGCTGGTCGGACTGCTGCTTGGCCTGGTCCTGGGCGAGCTTGGCCCGGTCCTGGTTGACCTTCTGCTGGTCGCTGTTCACGGCCTGTGCGTCGTGCGCCTGCTGGTCCCTGGTGAGCTGGGCCTGGTCGGCCTGGAGCTGCGCGGTGTCGGCGGCCACGGCGTTGGCGTCCAGCTGCTCCGTGAAGGCGTTCTGGGCCTCCTGGTCGCTGAGCGCCTGTTGGGCCGCCTTGACCGCGTCCTGCAACTGGGCCAGGTCGGCGGCCGAGGGGGGCGGCGTGTACTGGTTGACGACCGAGTAGCTGGCGGAGTAGCCGATGGTGCCAGTCTCCTGCTGCTGATTGGAGATGGTCTGCCGGGTGACGATGGCCGTGGTGACGGAGGCGGCCAGGGAGGGCTGGCTGCTGGGGTGCCTGGGCACGAGGGTGAGGCTTCCCCAGATCGCCGCGCCGCCAGCCGCCAGGGCCAACGCGGCCAGGAGCCCGACGCGCAGCCGGCTCATCTTCGTGCGCCCCAGGGGAGGGCCGGGTGCGATGGCCCGACCCTCCCGCGGTTGGAGAGAGAATCTGCGGAGGTCACGAGTTCGAGCCGGAGTGGCCCACCGGGACGGCACTTCCACCCCTGTAGTGCTGGCAGGCCTGCTCCGCCTGCTGCGCCTTGCTGGGGTCGGTGCCAGGGGGGACGTTCACGTTCACCCCGCCGCCCTGCGCTTGCGTCGGGATGCCGTGCTCGGTCATGCACTGAGCGTATTTCGCATTCCGGTCCAGCTCCTGGGCGCTGGGCTGACCGGAGCTCTTCCCGCCGTTCGGCTCGTACTGCTTGCAGGCTTGTTGCGCGGCCTGTACCTGCTGCTGGCTGGGTCCCTGCTGGCTGTTGCTTCCCGTGGGTGCCCGGACCGCTGTGCTTTGCCCGTTGTTGCTCTCGGACGCGTTCACGCCGTGCTGCTGCATGCACTGGACCCACTTCAGCGCTTGGGCGTCGGAGTTCTGTCCGGTCTGGTTGCCGTTCGAGGGTGAGCCGCCGCAGCCGGCGGCCAGCAGCGCCGGGACCGCCAGCACCGTCAGGGCGCGGCGCAGATGATGGAGAGTTGCCATTCGTTCCATGGCGGTGGTTGTAGGAGGTCCGAGGTAACACGGCGCAAACATGGCCTGTTACCGCCCTGTTACCGGCGGATGGGGCATCCTGGAGGCCGGAGGACAATGCGATGAGTCCGATACACCTGCCTCGGCGCACCGTGCGGCTGCGCCTGACCCTCGTCTACGTCGGGCTTTTCGTCGTGTCAGGCGCTGCCCTGCTCGCCATCAACCTGGTGGTGCTGCAGGGCTTCAGCGGGAGCACCCCCCCCGTCCGCTCCGTGGCCACGCCGATCGGCGCCAGTGGAGGGGCGCCCTTGGAGACGGGCCCGCCGTCCGGGCAACCCGCGGCGGCTCAGCGCGTCACGCGGTCCGGCGTCGGGATCGACAAGGCGACGGCGGCGGTTGCGGCCGCGATCGCGCTTGGCGTTATGACCGTGGTGTCCGTCGCGCTCAGCTGGATCGTCGCCGGACGGGTGCTGCGACCGCTGCGGACGATGACGGCCACCACCCGGCGGATCTCGGAACACACCCTCCACGAGCGTCTCGCCATGCAGGGGCCGGAGGACGAGCTGAAGGACCTGGCCGACACGATTGACGAGCTGCTGGAACGCCTGGAGGCCTCCTTCAACGCCCAGCGACGCTTCGTCGCCAACGCCTCTCACGAGCTTCGCACCCCGCACGCCATGATCAGGACGTCGGTCGACGTAGCCATCGCCAAGCCAGGTCCGCAACCCCCACAAGTGAACGTTCTGGCGGACAAGGTCCGAGAAGGGCTCGACCGGGCGGACCGCCTCCTCGAAGAGCTCCTCACGCTTGCCCGGGCGCAGCACGGCGCCCTGCCAGACCACGCCACGGTCTCGCTCGGCCGGGTCGTCTCGGCGGCCCTCGAGGACCGCGCCGAGGCCATCGCTCGCATGGGTATCGAGGTGGACCGGGCGATTCGCGACGTCCGAGTCGAGGGAAGCGAGACCCTGCTCTCTCGGATGGTCGAGAACGTCATCGACAACGCCGTTCGCCACAACGAGCGGGGAGGCTGGATCCACGTCGAGACCGGGATGGATGGTGCCACTGCCCGTCTGGTGGTGGAGACCGGCGGCCCCATGCTCGACGAGAGCGAGGTCCAGGAGCTGGCGCAGCCCTTTCGACGACTCGGCGCCGATCGGACGGGCTCGGAGAATGGCACCGGCCTCGGACTGTCGATCGTCGCGGCCATCGCCGCCGCCCACGGGGGTGCGCTCCACCTCCATGCCCGGGCCCAGGGTGGCCTGCAGGTGCACATCGTGCTGCCGCGAGCGGTGGGCGCCGGCCGCGCCGGGGTGCCAGCGTGAGGGTCTTGGTCGTCGAGGACGTCCGGCGCCTGGCGGACGACATCGCCGAGGGGCTTCGGGACCAGGGGATGGCGGTCGACGTCGCCTACGACGGCCTGGAGGCCAGCGCGAAGATCGAGGTCAACTGCTACGACGTGGTCGTCCTCGATCGTGACCTCCCCGCTCTCCATGGCGACACCGTCTGCCGCCTGATCGCCGAGGGCGACAGGCCGGTCATGGTCCTCATGCTGACCGCGGCCGACTCTCCCGGGGATCGAGTGGCCGGTCTCGGACTCGGGGCGGACGACTATCTCTCTAAGCCCTTCCACTTTCCCGAGCTCGTGCTCAGGGTCCGGTCCCTCGCCCGCCGCCAGCCCACGGCGCAGCCTCGCATCTTCCGCGCGGCGGGGATCGAGCTCGATCCACTGCGACACACCGTGACCCGCGACGGACTGCCGTGCGATCTCTCGGCCAAGGAGTTCGCCGTGCTGGAGGCCCTGATGAGGGCCGCACCGGCCGCCCTCAGCGCGGAGGACCTCCTCGAGCAGCTGTGGGATGAGAACGCCGACCCGTTCACCAAGACCGTCCAGGTCACGATGGGGCGACTGCGACGAAAGCTGGGAGAGCCTCCGGTCATCGAGACCATCGCGGGTGTCGGGTATCGGATCAGCCACGAGGCTGGCTGCTGACGCGGCCGGCCGTCACCGACCTCTGAAGGCCCGATCCTGCGATCGCTTCGGAACGTCAGCAGACCCCTGAAATCTCATCGCGTGTCGACCCCGTCCCTGCCGTCTCCGGGCTGGACCGGGCGGCCGGGGAGCACGCGCAGGCGCTTCAGCGTCGGTGGCGGAGAGAATCGACGCGGAGCTGGCTCGGCAGGCGTGGGCACGTCCGCCAGCTGCTCGAGGAGCTTGTCGAACGCAGCCTGCCCCTGCTCGACGGCCGCGCGTTCCTCGTCGCTGAGAGGGATGCCCACCAGCATCCGCTGAAGGTTCGACCGGGCCTCGAGCAGCTGCGCCCGGCTGGATTGCTTGGGGAGGTAGAAGTCGCAGCGAGCGCAGGCCATCCGGTGAGGGCACTGCTCGAAGAAGGTGTAGGTGCAGAAGCCATGGCCCAGATCGAAGTACTGCCAGGGCTGGCCAGCCGCGGCCGAGCCGTTGAGGACTGCATCACGATCGACGAGGACGTCGAGCATCCGGACGTTCCGCGTGAAGTATCCCGCGTCGGCGTAGGCCCTGGCGAGCTTGGTGGGTGAGATCCGGGCGTAGTGCTGGGTGGACGCGGGCGAGCGGTGACCGAGCCAGGCCTGCAGCTCGAACAGCGTCATGGGCTCCTTGGCGTTGTAGAGCTGGCTGGCGATGGTGGAGCGAGCCCGGTGGCTGGTGATCCGGCCGCGGGCGTCGCTGAGCGGAACGCCTGCCTTGCGGCAGAGGGACGGGATCAGTGAGCGGTTGAGGTAGTCCCTGGGAAGTGCTCTGCCGCGGAGGCAGAACAGGAGGGCGACTCGCTCGCCCGTCTTGCGGTCCAGCAGCAGCGGCTGGTCGGGGCGTACCGCCTCCCAGGCCGCGATCGCCTGCCCCACGACTGGGTCGACGGGCTTGGTGTAGCTGATCCCCGTCTTGTGCACCGGCACGTCGAGGAGGCAGGTGTCCACCCTGGTAGTGGCGCTCGACGCGGCGCCGGGGCCGCCGCCAGCTGGCTGCCAGCGGACGCAGCCGACCCTGAGCCTCAGGAGCTCGTCGCTTCGCAGCCCGGCGAACAGCCAGGTGACCGCCAGCGACTTGACCAGTAGCACCGGGTACTTCGGCCGGCGGGGGCCAGGAATCGGACCAGCGCGGCCGACCGGCAGATCGCCCTCTTCGAGGTTGAGACCCGCCCACAGGAGCTTGGCCCAGATGTCGTCGCCGATCACGCGCGGCGACGGACCGATCAGGGCCTTGATCGATCTGGGGACGCTGAAGGCTCGCCGAGGGTCGAAGCGGCGCGGCATCCAGCCCCACTCCTGGCAATCACGGAAGAAGACGCTGACGGATCGCAGGAGGCTCGCCTTGGTGTTAGGGCTCAGAGGTGCCCCGCCGGAGGACACGAGGGCGACGTTGCGGCCGACGAACTGCCCGACGGTGAATCGGTCGACGGCAGCCACGTAGCTCGCGGCGAGCTCACGCGTCCACTGGGAGGGCGAGTCGACCGAGGGATGCTCGCTGGCCAGCCAGCGGCCCATCCTCAGGAGGTGGTAGTAGGCTGCCTCGCGGGTCCGCGGCGCCAGCGTCGAGGTGCCATGCCAGCGTCGGCACCACGCCAGCCACGTGGGGCTGACGTCGACCGTGTCGTTGCCAGTGTAGGAACCCCACCGCAACCGGTCGGGCACCAGGCCCATGGAGTTGAGGACGTGCGTGAGGCGGAAGTAGGCGCGTCGGAGGCTGGACCGGACCGGAGCCTGCTTCCATGACGCCTCCAGGAGTTCGAGCGTGATGGACTCCAGCTCGCAGCAGCCGGTCGTGAGCAGCAGCCGGGCGACTGCGCCGGGCAGGGTGTGGTTGTGCCGAGCTGACGGCTGGTACCCGATCTGATGCATGTGGTCGAGGACGCGGGACACCTCTCGTTCAAGCGAGGCTCGGCCGAAGACCCGTCGAGCGAGATAGGTGGGCTGGGCGCCGGCGGCGAGCGCCTCGGCGGTCGAGATGCAGCCGACGTCGTGAGCGATGGTCAACAGGCAGGTGCCGCAAGATTGAGCGCGCTCGGCCGCTTGCGCCCATGTCTCGACGTCCCAGGCGCCATAAGCGCTCTCGGTCTCGTACATGGTGGCGAGCACCTGGCGGATGGCCACCGCGATGGACGTCGCCTCGAAGGAGAGCTGCCGGCCGGCCGTCTCGAGCGGATCGATCACCCGCCTCAGCAAGCGCCGGCCGGCTTTCGGTCCCGGGCCATGCCGCGGATGTGGTGCGACGCCGAGGGCGACGGGCAGGGCCTGGATCTCGTCAAGCGTCAGTTCGGTCGGGACCATCATCATCGGGTCGCTCCAAAGGACCTGGCAAGTTCCGCGAGGCGCCAGGCGTGGATCTGGTCCATGCCCTTGGCCAGCCGTTCCGTGAGGTCCCGCCCGGAGAGATGGATGTACTGCAGGGTCGTGGCCAGGCTCCGGTGGCCGGCGAACGTGGCGATGGCGTGGAGCTCCCAACCTGCTCGGGCGAGGTCGGTCAGGCAGAGATGACGCAGCGTGTGGGTGCTGAAGCCTGGCACACGGGCGCGCGACGCGATCCCGTGGACGATTGGACCAGGTCCACGGGGTGATCGGCTGGGCGGGGTTGCGGCGCGACTCCGAGCGGAACAGGGCCCCGCGCTCCCTGCTGAGCTGCCGACGTCGGAGAAGGTAGGCCTGGAGCAGGGCGCTGCTCTCGTTCGAGTACGGAACGACGCGCTCACGCCTGGTCTTGGTGGTCTCCGCCCGGACGCGCAGCGTGCGGTGGCCGGGATCGAGGTCCGAGGTCTGCAGGCTGCAGAGCTCTTCCCGGCGAAGCCCCGCGTCGTAGGCGATGGTGAACATCAGCCGGTTCCGGATTGGCTCCTGGGCGGTGGCGGCCAGGATCTCCTGCCACTGCTCCTCGGTGGGAATCCAGGGGAGCCTGGTGACGCGCCGCACGAGGCCACGGTCTGAGCCTCCTCGACCGGCGGTGCGGCGCCCGCGGCCGACGGGATTGCTCTGCCTGATGCCCTCCTCGACGAGGAAGTCGTAGAAAAGGCGTACGGCGACGAGGCGCTGCTGGATCGTCGCGTTGGCCAGACCGATCTGCGGCTGCCGGTGCGCGGCGCGTCCGCTGGGCCGCTCGGAGAGGTCGCGAAGCCACCTGGCGACCTCCGCACGGCTCGCGTCGACGGGCTCCACTCCCTGGCGACGGCAGACCTCGAGGTAGTCGCTGAGGCCGCGGCCATAGGCCACCACGGTTTTCGGCGCGAGACCAAGATCGCGTTGGATGCCGAGCCACCGGACTGCGTCGGGACAGTTCTCCAGGGCCGGCCATCGGAGCTCCAACGGTGATGGGGACAATTCAGGTTGCACGGGCGAGTTCCTCCTGAAGCAACTGGGCATACAGCCGGTCGTTGTAAGCGCAGTTGCGGAGGAAGCACTCGCGGGCGGAGCGGGCGACCGGAGGTCGACCCTCACCCAGGAGACGTCGGCGCTGGGCCATGGCGTAGGCCTGCCCGTTGCAGATCACCAGGCGCCGGCCGGGAGCGGCTCGCCGGTAGTCGGCCAGTCGGCGCGGCGAGTGGATTCCGCCGAGCACGAACGCCACATCTGGGCGCACGGCCTGGTGGAGGAGGGCGATGTCCTCCACGGTCTCCAGGTGGGCCCGGCGCTCGGCGTGGATGCGCTTGCCGCCGCAGAAGATGGACACTGCCTCGAGGTCCGACTGGCTGTTGATCCACTCCGCCCAGAGACGGCCGTCGGGCTCGTAGCGGCTGAAGCCGACATCGGGGATAGCCGGCAGGCCGGCCTCGCGCAGCCAGCAGTAATAGACGTGGGCGCGGCGCTGTTGGGCTACCTGCTCGAACCGGCAGGCGTCGCGCCAGACCGAGTAGTTCGGGCACAGGATGAGGTCGACGTCGAGGTGGGCCAGATCCCTGACGACCGAGGCCCGGTTGGCCCAGAGACCCTCGAGGACCCTGTCGTCCACGTAGAACTCGATGGCGATCCGGGTGCTGGAGGCCAGCCGATAGACCTCCCGCAGGGGTCGCTGGTGCTTTGTCGTCAGGCTGCGGCCGCTAAGGCCGAAGAGGCGACCACCGTGCAGGGTTACCCAGGGTAGGTCGATCGCGTCCGCGTAGGCCTGGACGAGGACCGGCAGATAGACGGGCAGGTCCCCCGTCTGGTGGTGGGATAGCTGGCGTGGCCATTGGAAGTCGAGGCCGCCGAGGCTCGCCATGATCGAGCGGCGGACGTCCATGTCCAGCAGCGGATCGGCCGTGCCGGCCGGGCACCGACCCCGAAGGCAGAAGTTCGTCGTCTTGCCGCAGCGGTCGGCTGCCGGACAAAGGTCGCAGTTGAGCGGGCAGACGGCGCTCACCGCCGGCTCCTCAGCCGACTGCCGATCGAGGCTCCAACGCGACCATCCCCGACGAGCTCCGACCGGACGTGCCGTTCTCCAGATTCCACGTAACAAGGAACCGGCTGGCGTCCCGCCAGACGCTGAAGTTGGGCGCCAGGACCAGGTCCAGGCCAAGTCCCGCCAGCTCCTCGAGCAGCTGACGGCGTCGGGCCCAGACGCCTTCGAGCACCCGGTCCTCGACGTAGAGCTCGAGCGCCAGCCGGGTCCGGGATCCGAGTCGGTAGACCTCTCGCAGGGACCGGCCGCGGTGCTTCGGCGTCAGGCGGCCGCCGGCGCCGAGGAGCCTGGCCCCGTGGAGCGCGATCCAGGGCATCTCCACCAGGTCGGCGTAGGCCTGGACCAGCACCGGCAGGTGGAGGGGCAGCTCGCCGGGGTGGTGATGGCGGACCGGCCGCGACCAGCCCAGGTCCAGCCCGCCAAGGTGCTCGACGATCGCGCGCCGGACGTCGAGTCGCAGGAGCGACTCCTCCTTGCAGTCCCGGCAGCGACCGAGCTGGCAGAAGTTCGGCGTGCGACCGCAGCGGGCGGCCGCCGGGCAGCGCTGGCAGTCGACGCGGCAGGCAGCTCCCACCTTGGCTACTCGAAGCCGGCCATCGCCTGACGCAGGTCGGTGAGCAGGCCGCGCACCTGCTCGCGCTCGGCGGGCTCCAGCCGCGACGAGACGTAGCCCAGGCGCCGGGCGAGCTGGCGGCAGAGATCGGCCACGGCGGCGACCTGCAGCCCGGGCTGAAGGGGATCGTTGTCGGCGTCGGCCGTATCCTCGCGCAACGCCTCGTCGACCTCGAGCTCGGGCTCCTGGCGCAGGCGGTCGACGGCGACCTTGACCTGGCGATTGGTGAGGTCGGGCGCCCGCCGCACCAGCTCTTCCTGCTGAGCTGGATCCCGAAGCCGGGAGATCAGGATGGCGTGCTCCGCGGGCAGCTGCCTGACCTCGTCGAGCAGGTCCGGCGAGAGCCGCAGGATGCCCAGCTTCTGCTTGCGACCCGCCTCGGAGATGCTGAGCGCCTGCTCCGTCTCCCGCCAGGGCGAGAGCGGTCCGCAGACGGCCACGCCAGCCTGCCGGACGACGTGCACGCCGCGCTCGACCAGCAGCCCCTTCAGAACGTCGAGATGCCGCTGGAAGTCCTCGCGATCGACCACCTCGAGGCTCTCCAGCGGCTGGAAGGGGACGCCAGCTTCCCGGAGCAGCCGCTCGGCCACCTCGATGTCGGCCAGCACCTTGGCCTGGAGGATCGCCGCGGCCTCCTCGACCGGGTCGAGCGAGGCCCGCAGGCGGTTCTCCTCGCACTGCTTGCGGAGCCGGGCCCGGTAGGTCAGCCCCTCCAGGACGGTGGCCAGGATGTGGGTCTTCCCGGCCTGCCGAGCCGCCCGCCAGCGCTGCTCACCGCAGACGATCCGGAAGCGTCCAGGGCGGCCGGGCAGCGGCTCCACCTCGATGAGCGGCCGGTGGCGGCCGGCCACCATGGACTCCGCCAGCTCCGCCACCAGGTCCACCGAGACGTTGACGCGGGGCTGGATCGGGCACGGGTCGATGCTGTCGACCGGCAGCCAGCGCGGCGACGGGTCAGTTCCTGACCCCTCCTCCGGGCCAACGGCATCGTACGAAGAGGTCGATTCCGGGACCATCGCCTGCGAGTCTCGAACGCGCGACCTGCCGGGGGCGAGCGCCAAGAGGATAACCGAACATTGCTGCTATCAAATCTGCCGACCTGGACTACGTCCGGTCGGCGAGTTGGGACGTCCTCGGCCTTTGTTGAAAGCGCCTCCTGTAAAGGCGCTTTCGAGCCCAGAGGTGCATCGCCCTGGGCCAATTTGGTTGACGGATCCGTTGTAACACGCTCTTGACATCCGTGTTCGGGAAGTCCGAAGAGGAGGGCGCCATATGCCGCTCGAGAGCCGGGCGCGCGGCCCAACAATGCGGCCGCAGCCGGCGCCGCTATGCCCTTGGCCGGCAGGCTCTACCTACCTCGCTTCGTTCAGGTCGAGGACAGCCATCCCGCACCGTTCAGCGGCGGCGCACAGGGCGACGTCGGCGCTGAGGACGAGGTCGCAGCCGGTGGCCTGAGCGACGGCCAGATGGACCGCGTCGGCGCCCCGCAGCGCGTGCACCTGGGCCAGCTCGCCGGCGCTCCGGGCCAGCGGCTCGTCGAGCACCACCGGGGCCACCTGCGCCCACAGCTCCTCCCAGGCCGCCAGCGCCCGCTGCAGCCCGGGCTCGCTGAGCGCCCGGTTCCGCCTGGCAGCCGCCAGCGCGGCGCACACCTCGGGATAGGTCAGGGTCGCGCTCACCACGTCGTCCGCCTCGTCCCAGACGCGACGAGCGACCTGGTGGCCGGCCCTGGTCGCCAGCAGGCGCCGCATGGCGCCCGAGGCGTCGAGGTAGGCGGTGCCGATCAACGGTTCTCGCGCAGCAGCTGGTCGAGCTCGGCGTCGGTGCCCTCGAAGTCCACCGGCTCTGGGCTGCCGCGACGGTAGGTGAGCGACGCCCGGGCCCTGCCGGCCGCGATCATCTCGGCCAGCCGGGCGGAGCGCGGCCTGGGCACGAGGTACGCGATCGGGTGGCCGTGCTCGGTCACCACGACCTCGGCGCCGGCCTTCACCCGCTCCAGGTAGCGGCTCAGGTGGTCCCGGAGCTCCCGGACGCCGACCTCGTCCCGTTCGCCGCTTGTGGCGTCTTGCATCAGGTGTATTATAGCCACATAGATGAACGGGGACACGCATGACCTCCACGACCGGCTGGCGGGCGCGGTCTGGGGGCACCTCGTCGGCGACGCCATGGGCGTGCCCTACGAGTTCCTGCCGCCGGACGCGATCGGCGCGGTGCGCTGGGGTCAGCCTGGCACCCACGGACAGCCGCCGGGGACCTGGAGCGACGACGGCGGGCTCATGCTGGCCCTGCTCGACTCGCTGCTGTCGGCCGGCTTCGACACCGAGGACGAGGGCCGCCGGGCGCTGCGCTGGCTGGAGGGGCCCGACTACAAGCCGGGCGAGCTGTTCGACATCGGCGGCACGACCGCGGCCGCGCTGCGGCGATTCCGGTCGGGCGCCCCGGCCGAGGCGGCGGGCGGCGCGGACGAGCGCGACAACGGCAACGGCTCGCTGATGCGCGTGCTCCCGGTCGCGCTCGTGGGCTGCCAGACGACGCCCGCGACGGTCGCCCTCCAGGCATGCCGGGCCTCCTGCCTGACGCACGCCCACCCCCGCTCGCAGGCCGCCTGCGCGGTCTACTGCCTGCTGGTCCAACGACTGGTGCTGGGCGCGGAGGACCGCGAGGAGGCGCTCCGGCTGGCGCTGCTCGACGCCGCCCCGCATCTGCCGGACGGTGTGGGCAGGGAGCTTATCGAGGTGCGCTCGTACCCCGGGCGCGCAGGCACAGGGTATGTGCTCGACACCCTCTGGTCGGCCTGGGACGCCTTCGCCGCCGGCGGGAGCTACGGCGATGTGGTCGAGCGCGCGATCCGCTATGGCCACGACACCGACACGACCGCGTGCGTCGCGGGCAGCCTCGCGGGCGCGTCCTGGGGCCTGGGCGCGATCCCGCCGGACTGGATTCAGGGCCTGCGCGGCCGCGACATCGTGGAGCCGTTGGTCCAGCGGCTGCTGGCGCTCGTCGGCGGCAGGGCCGCCGGGCTGACCACCGGGTAACCTCCGGCGGGGCCGGTCGCCGGCATGGGCGCCTCCGCCGGTCCATAAGGAAATCCTTCCGGACACCGGGCGGGGTGAGTTCGTTCAACGAACTCCGTGACGGTCCTCGTGGACCGTGGACCTTTCGACTTTCTTCGCCACGGCAGGGTCGACTGATCGGGCCGTCTGGGGCCTCGACATCGTCGTCCTGACCCTGCCCGTCGGATACGCACCCTGACCCGGGCCTCCGGGCTCTCCCTGGCCCTGCGCCGACGCTGACCTGTATGGCCCCATCCCCGGCGATCACGAGGGGGCGTCGGTTCGGGATGGCGCGGAGCGTCTCAGCTGGGTGACGGCGAGCACGAAGAGGCACCACGAGACTGCTGCGAAGGCGAGGTTGATCATCACGGCGAGGGTCGGATCGACGCCAATCGCGCGAAGGCTTGCCACCTTGTCCGGATCGATGCCGGCGACAAGCTCGACGAGTGAGCCGATGACGCCGAACACCTGGAGGCCAGAGACGGCGAAGCTCACCCCGAGTGCCCACCAGGCACGGAGCCAGGTGGCGATGGCGAGCGCGATGAGCACCGCGGCGACGAGCGGGTAGGTGGCGACGGCCGGGCCCGCTTCATGGGCGAGGGCGAGCAGGGTCGTGACTAAGGCGAGCAGCGCGCCGGCCAGCCAGAGCAGGCTCATCGCCGCCCGCAATGGGGTCGGATAGGCGTCGCGCAGCCGGGCGGGGATGCCAAGCAGGCTCATCATTGGCCGGCCGGCGTCCCTGGCTTCCCGATTTCCAACCGATCGTGCGCGCCGAGCGCCCGCGCCACCGCGTCGACGAGCGCGGCACGAACGACGTCTGGCGCCGGCAGGGCATCGGCCCTGGCCAGGAGCACGTCGAGCGCGGCCGCGACCGCTCCGATGAAGGCGCCGATCAGCGCCGCCGCGGCTGCGTCGTCCAGCTCACCCGGGTACGCCTCCACCAGTGCCGCAGCGATATCGCGCTGAGCGGCGTACTGGGCGGCGAAAGCGCGGCCGGCGACGGCCGGCACCGTCCGGATCAGCTTGAGCCGCAGCAGCGTGAGCCGGCCGACCAGGTCGTCGTCGTCCGGCGGCAGGGTGCGAAGCCCGCGGAGCAGGACGGCGACCGGGCGCTCCCCCGGGCGTCGGGTCCGGATGGCATCGAGCGCGGCGGCCACTCGATCGTCGGCACGGGGGAAGAGCAGTTCCTCCTTGGAGGCGAAGTATCCGAAGAACGTTCGAGTGCCGATGTCGGCGGCCGCCGCGATCTTCGCCACTGTCGTCTCCTCGTATCCGTCCCGTTCGAAGAGCTCGATGGCG
>JBKPCH010000131.1:0-8653 GCA_046727275.1 Candidatus Dormiibacterota bacterium | reverse complement strand
GCCACAAGCGCCGACCTGGACTCCGCGGTGGCGGACGCGGCGATCGATGCGTTCGCCGGCACCGGCAAGCTGTACGTCCCGATCAGCGGTCTGTGGGTCTACGGGGCCAACTCCTCCATCAGCGAGGAATCCCCATTCGATCCGCCTGCGATGGTGGCGTGGAAGGAACCGATCGAACGGCGAGTGCTCGGTGCGAGGGACATGCGCGGAGTCGTGATCGTGTCCAGCGTCGCCTACGGAGATGGCGGCGGAGCGATTCCCGGGCTGCTCCTCGGTTCACCCCGAGACGCCGCCGGCAACCTGATCATGCTCGGCACGGGACGACAGCACTGGTCGACGGTCCACGTTGCGGACCTGGCGGGAGTCTTCCGCCGCGTGCTGGAACGCGACTCGGCTCGTGGCTACTACGTCGTCGGCAATGGATTGAACTCGACCGTTGCCGAGCTCACAGAGGCAGCCGCTGTCGCCGCCGGCGCTCCGGGGGCGGTCGCCGGTTCCGACGATGAGGCTCGGGCACGTCTGGGAGATTACTTCGCCGAGGTCCTGCTGCTCGATCAGGGCACCGCCGCGGCCAGGGTTCGAGCCGAGCTCGATTGGTCTCCATCCCATCCAGGGCTCGTCGACGAGTTCCGTCACGGGAGCTACCGCAAAGTCACGGCATAGAGCCGATGGCACCTGGACCGTCACGGTACCGGCAGGTTGCCGAGCACGGGTTGATCGGCAACCTGCACAGCGCCGCTCTCGTGGCGACCGATGGCACCATTGACTGGTACTGCTGTCCGGCCTTCGATTCTCCGAGCGTGTTCGCCGCGATCCTGGATGCGGACCGGGGTGGAGCCTTCGAGCTGACGGCCGACGTGCCAGCCCGCACCAAGCAGTTCTACTTCCCGGACACCAACGTGCTGATCACCCGGTTCTTCGCCGAGGACGGCGTGGGCGAGGTCCAGGACTTCATGCCGGTCGTCGGCACGTCGGGGGAGGTGCAGCGCCATCGACTGCTGCGGCGTGTGCTGTGCGTCCGGGGGACGATCCCGTTCCGCGTGCGGGTGGCGCCCCGGTTCGGCTATGGCACGCAGCCGCACGTGGTGCGCCCGATCGAGGCCGCGCTGCTGTTCGAGTCCACGGACCTGTCGCTGACGTTGTCCGCCACGGTCCCCGTCGAGCACGACGGCCGGGACGCGACAGGGCGGCTCGGGCTCGCCGAGGGCGAGTCGGCCGTGTTCGCCCTGGACCAGGTGGGCGCGGAGGTGGCGCCGCAACGGTGCACGCACGCGGACGCGGCCGAGCAGTTCGCCGCGACCGTCGCCTTCTGGCGACGCTGGCTCTCGGCGTCCCGCTATCGCGGTCGCTGGCGGGAGATGGTCCACCGCTCTGCCCTGACGCTCAAGCTCCTCACCTACGCGCCGACGGGGGCGATCGTGGCGGCTCCGACGACCAGCCTGCCGGAGCAGATCGGCGGCGAGCGGAACTGGGACTACCGCTACGTCTGGGTGCGTGACGCCGCGTTCTGTGTCTACGCGCTGCTCCGGCTGGGGTTCACCGGCGAGGCCGAGGCCTTCATGGCGTTCCTGGCGAGGCACGTCCAGGGGAACCAGGACGGGCCCGGCGGCCCGCTGCAGGTCATGTACGGCATCGACGGCCGGACCGACCTGACCGAACGCGAGCTCGGCCACCTGGATGGCCATCTCGGCTCCGCACCCGTGCGGGTCGGCAACGGAGCCGCCGGTCAGCTGCAGCTCGACATCTATGGCGCACTCATCGACTCGATCTACCTCTATGACAAGTGGGGACAGCCGATATCCAGCGACGACTGGGACGACGTCTGCTCGCTGGTGGACTGGGTGTGGGAACACTGGAACCAGCCGGACGAGGGCATCTGGGAGACGCGCGGCGGACGCAAGAACTTCCTGTACTCCCGCCTGATGTGCTGGGTGGCGGTCGAACGAGCCATCCGCATGGCCCAGCACCGCGGCCTGCCCGCCAACCTGCCGCACTGGGGGCAGGCGCGCGACGCGATCTACCGGCAGATCATGAGTCGCGGCTGGTCAGCGGGCCGGCAGGCCTTCGTCCAGCACGAGGACGGGAACGTGCTCGACGCCGCGGTCCTGATGATGCCGCTGGCGAAGTTCATCTCGCCCGTGGACCCAAAATGGCTGTCCACGCTGGATGCCCTCAGCAGAGAGCTCGTGTCCGATTCCCTGGTCTACCGGTACGATCCGGAGGCCAGCCCCGACGGCCTGCGCGGTGAGGAGGGCACCTTCTCCATCTGCTCGTTCTGGTACGTCGAAGCGCTCGCGCGTTGCGGGCGCCTGGAGGAGGCGCGGCTGGCCTTCGAGAAGATGCTCACCTACGCCAACCACCTCGGTCTCTACGAGGAGATCAGCCACACCGGCGAGCAGCAGGGCAACTTCCCGCAGGCCTTCACCCACCTGGGGCTGATCAGCGCCGCGTTCAACCTCGATCGAGCGCTCGGCTGACGCATCACGTTGAGGTTCCTTCCGAACCGACGGAGCGGATGGCGTTGACGCCGGCGTCGCGGACAGCCTACAGTTGAACGTCTGTTCGCGATGACCGCGCCCTGGCGTAGAGTCCGATGAGTTCTCAACCGGGAGACGTCGATACTGGCATGAAGACCCACAAGCTCGAAACCACCGAGGCCGACATCGTCTACGACGTCCACGGCCCGCTGCCCACCGCCGACGGACGCCCACCGCTGTTCATGTTCGGCCAGCCCATGGACGCCAGCGGCTTCAGTACGTTGGCGTCGCTCTTCCCCGACCGCACCGTGATCACCTATGACCCGCGCGGCCTCGGCCGCAGCATCCGCAAAGACGGCCGGGTCGACAACGCGCCCACCGTCCAGGCAGACGATGTGCACGCCGTCATCGGGGCTCTCGGCGTCGGCCCCGTCGAGATGTTCGCGAGCAGTGGCGGCGCGGTGACCGCGCTCGCGCTCGTGACGGCATACCCCAACGACGTGACTTTCCTGGTGGCACACGAGCCGCCCCTCATCTTCGTGCTTCCGGACGCGGAGGCCGCCGAGCGCGCCCGCGCCGGCGTTCAGGACGCGTACGAAGCCAGGGGGTCGGGTGCCGGCATGGCGGCCTTCATCGCAATGACGTCGTGGCGGGGGGAGTTCACCGACGACTACTTCGCCCGGCCCGCACCCGATCCCGCCCAGTTCGGGATGACGACCGAGGACGACGGCTCCCGCGACGACCCGCTGCTCTCCGACCGGTCCTTGGCAGTCATCAGCTATCGTCCCGACTTCGACGCGCTGGCCGCGGCGCCGACACGCATCGTGATCGCCGTGGGCGAGGAGTCCATGGGCACCTTCACCGGACGCACGTCGGTGGCCACCGCCGAACTACTTGGTCAGCGGGCGACGGTTTTCCCCAGCCATCACGGCGGTTTCGTGGGCGGCGAGTTCGGATATCCTGGCCAACCCGAAGCCTTCGCGCGCAAACTGCGCGACGTCCTCGACCAGGACACGGCTCCCGGGTAGCGAACCTCGGCGATCCTGCCGTCGCCGCACTGGGACGTGGCCGCCACCGCCGGCAGGATGCGGCATGGGTAGGAGATCCGCCGGCGCAAGCTGGCAGCGCGCAAATACCCATAGGGGGTATAGTGAGCGCATGCCCGGGTACACGCCCAACAAGGAACAGGTCCAGGGCCGCCTGAGACGGGTCGAGGGCCAGGTCCGGGGCTTCCAGGAGATGGTCGACGAGGACCGCTACTGCATCGACGTGCTGGCGCAGGTCAGCGCCGTCAAGGCGGCGCTCGACGCGGTCGCCCGTCTCGTCAAGTGGTGAGCGCCATGACGATCTCGACGGTCCAGGACCTCGTCGTCGTCGCGGTGGCGCTGGCGCTGAGCGGCTTCCTCGCCTGGTTCTTCTTCGGCCCCCGAAAGGCTCGCGCAGCCGAGCTGGTCGGCGGCGTCCAGGAGCTCAGGGTCCGGGTACGCGGCGGTTACTCGCCGGACCTGGTCCGCGCGCGGCAGGGCGTGCCCCTCCGGATCGTCTTCGACCGCCAGGAAAGCGGCGACTGCACGTCGCGAGTCGTCTTCCCGGACTTCGCCGTGAACCAGCCGCTGCCGGCGTTCGCGCAGACGGCGGTGCTGCTCGCGCCCGACCGGCCCGGCCAGTTCGGGTTTGCCTGCGGGATGAATATGGTGCACGGCACCCTCGTCGTCGAGCCCGGCGCCCCTTCCGAGAGCGCGCCGGCGCCGGTCGAGCTCGCTGAGGAGGCGCCACCGGCGGTTGGCGCGAAGCCGGAGGCGGACGGCCGGGACGCCGAGGCCGCCGAGCGCAGGGCGGAGATCGCCGACGTCACCCGCCGGGTCGTGGTCGCGGCGGTGTTCACGGCCCCGGTGCTGTTCGCGGTGCTGGCCGGCAGCATCGCACCTGTCGGGATCCTGGCCAACCACTGGGTCGAGCTGGCCCTGATCGCTCCGGTGATGTTCTACGCCGGCTGGCCCATCCATCGGATCGGCTGGCTGAGCCTGGCCCACCGGTCGCCGGAGATGAACTCGCTCATCACCATCGGCACCTCGGCTGCGTTCGGCTACAGCCTGCTCGTGACCGTGGCCCCGGGAGTGCTGCCCCAGGACCTGCGCGGGGTCTACTTCGAGGCGGTCGGTGTGATCATCGCGCTGGTCCTGCTGGGGCGGCTCTTCGAGGCCCGGGCCAAGGCCGGAACGGGAGAGGCGATCAGGAAGCTGATCGCCCTGCAGCCCCGCACCGCCCGCATCGTCCGCGACGGCGTGGACGCGGACATCCCGGTCGAGGAGGTAGCGGCCGGCGACATCGTGGTCGTCCGTCCGGGCGAGAAGATCCCGGTCGACGGCGAGGTGGTGGACGGGCAGTCGTCCGTCGACGAGTCGATGGTGACCGGTGAGCCGATCCCGGTCACCAAGCGGCCCGGTGACACGGTGGTCGGGGCGACCATCAACCAGACCGGCGCCTTCCGGCTCCTGGCCACGAGGGTCGGCAGGGACACCATGCTGGCCCAGATCATCAGGCTGGTTCGGCAGGCGCAGGGCTCGAAGGCCCCCATCCAGCGCCTGGCCGACGTGGTGGCCGGCTACTTCGTGCCGGCGGTCATCTTCATCGCAATCGGCACCTTCGTCGCCTGGTTCGTATTCGGTCCGCAGCCCGCGTTCACGTCGGCGATGGTCAGCGCCGTGGCGGTGCTCATCATCGCCTGCCCCTGCGCGCTCGGCCTGGCGACTCCGCTGTCGATCATGGTCGGGACCGGCAAGGGCGCTCAGCAGGGCGTCCTGATCCGCTCCGCCGGGGCCCTGGAGACGGCGCACCGGCTCGATACCGTCGTGCTCGACAAGACCGGGACCATCACGCGCGGCCAGCCGGCGCTGACCGACGTCCTTCCGGCAGGTGGCGTCGACGAGCGCGATCTCCTGCGGCTCGCCGCCTCGGCCGAGCGGGTGTCCGAGCATCCGCTGGCATCGGCCGTCGTGTCGGGGGCCCGTGCTCGCGAGCTGAGCCTCGCCGAGCCGGCCGGGTTCGAGTCGCTGACCGGCAGGGGCGTCCGCGCCGAGGTCGATGGGCGGACCGTGCTCGTCGGCAACGCGGGCCTGGTCGGAGGCGCCGGCATCGACGCGACCGGGCTGAGCGAGGTGGCCGAGCGCCTCTCCGGCGACGGCAAGACGCCGCTGCTGGTCGCCGTCGACGGCCGGCCGGCTGGCGTCCTCGCCGTGGCCGACACGGTGAAGCCGGAGTCGGCCAGTGCCGTCGCCACGCTCCGTGGCCTCGGCCTGCAGGTCGCCATGATCACCGGCGACAACCGGCGCACCGGGACCGCGATCGCCCGGCAGGTCGGCGTCGAGCGCGTCCTCGCGGAGGTCCTGCCCGACCGCAAGGCGTCGGAGGTGCGCCGGCTGCAGGCCGAGGGCCGGCGGGTGGCGATGGTGGGCGACGGCATCAACGACGCGCCGGCCCTGGCCCAGGCGGACGTCGGGATGGCGATCGGCACGGGAACCGACGTGGCCATCGAGTCGTCGGACGTCACGCTGATCTCGGGCGCTCTCAGTGGCGTGGTGACGGCCATCCGCCTCAGCCGGGCCACGATGCGGAACATCCGCCAGAACCTGTTCTTCGCCTTCGCGTACAACGTCGTCGGCATCCCCATCGCGGCGGGGGTGCTCTATCCGTTCCTCGGGCTGCGGCTGAGCCCGATGATCGCGGCCGGAGCCATGGCGCTCAGCTCGCTGTCGGTGGTCTCCAACGCCAACCGCCTCCGCCGTTTCCGCGCTCTGCCGCTGACCGAAGCGGTCGCCGGCTCGGCGGTGGAGCCACAGGTGGAGGTCGGGCGTGCCGAGCCGGACAAGCAGGTGGACCCGGTCTGCGGCATGGAGGTGGAACCGACGAGCGCGGCCGCGACCGCCGAGGTCGGCGGGACCACGTACTTCTTCTGCTCGACTGGCTGTCGGGACCACTTTCGCTCGTCCCGCAGCTGACCGACCGGACGACCGCGGTCCGCGTGAGGTCCGGCCCTCCTCCGCCAGCGCGGAGGAGGGCCGGGTCGCGTCAGTGGTGTCTGACCGTGACGGTTGTGCTGGTCGAGGCGGGCGGGTAGCCGCCGCCGCCCGCGAACTGGACCGTCAGGGAGACGGGTCCCAGCGGCTGAGAGACCCTGATCGAGCAGGTGGCCGTGCCAGCGCGGCTGGTGGTGCCGCGGCAGGTCTGGGTGCCGCCCAGCGTGAAGACCAGCGACTGTCCGGCCACCGCCGTCGCGCCGTCCTTGAGGGTCGCGCTGAAGCGGACGGTGGTCCCGTTCCGGAACGACGCCGGCCCGCGGAACGCGACCGTCGCGCTCTTCGCGGTGATCGTGAAGGGGACGCCGATGAAGGCCCCCACGTAGGGGCCGGGCACGCTGGGCGCGAAGGAGGCGTTGACCTGGTAGGTACCGGCCGGCTTGTTCATGGTCACCGAGCAGGCGGCGTGGCCGTTGGCATCGGTGGTGGCCAGGCACGACATGCTGGGGTCGTTCACGAAGAGCTGCACCTGCTGGTTGACCACGGGGGCCGGCGGCCCGCAGTCCGCCGCCGTGTTCAGGTCGGCGGCCAGCAGGGCGGTGCCGTTGACGCCGGCCGAGGTGGCGCCGCTGTAGGTGAGCTGGGTCGGGATGCCGCCGTTGTTGCCCTCGAAGGCGACCGTCACCTCGGCGGTGGGGTTGGGGCCGGAGGTGATGCGGTTGACCGCCATCTGGACCCCGGTCGTCTGGTCGACGAACGTCGAGCCGGCGACGAAGATGGGGCTGCCGCCCTCGAAGCCTCCCGGCTGGACCCCGGTGAACGCCAGCGTGTTGTTCGAGCCGGGCGAGTCCACCAGGTAGCTGGGAAAGGGCGTGTTCTGGCCGGCGATGTGGACCAGGACGGCGGCCGGCACGCCCTGGTCCCACGGCGTGTAGCCGGCGCCCTGGACCGGGCTCCGGAACTCGACCGTGTAGTGCGTGCTGTTGGGCAGGCCGGGCTGGTTCTGAAACGGCATCTGGGCGTCGAGGAACTGGCCTGACGGCACGTTCAGCGAGCTGAGCGGGGCCAGGGTGGTGGTGCGGGCCCCGCACAGGCCCGCCGTGATGCCCGTGTCGATCGTGCTGGGGTCGAGCCAGTTCTGCCGCTCGAGGATCGCCGAGTTGAAGCCCGGGCCCTCGGCCCAGGTGTAGCCCTCGGGATTTCCGTTGTAGTTGGCCGCCGTGACGAACGCGGGCTGGACGCCGCCCCGGTACGTCCGCTGGGCGCTCATCATGTCCCAGGCATCCCGGTAGTCGCTCTGGACGAGGACGTCGCTGGAGTGGGTGAGCCCGAAGAGGGCGTGCGACATCTCGTGCGGCAGCACCGCCAGGCTCATCAGCGGGTCCATCGTGATCAGGCCGACGTTGGTCAAGGTCTCCGGATGGGTGCTCCCGATCGGATAGCTGCCGACCCGGCCGACCAGGCAGGCGCCGCCGTCGGCCGCGTAGAAGCCGATGACCGAGTCGCCGGCGTTGTGGGCGATCCCGTTGGCGGGGCTGGGGCCGCCGGGAGCGCAGGTGTTGAGGCCGTTGCCCCCGCCCTGCTCGAAGCCGCGGGCCACGGTCCAGGTCGTGTTGCCGGGGCCGCCGACCGCGGTCACGTCCATGTCCTCGCCGCTGACGAAGACGGGGAAGGGCGGGACCGGGAACCCGGCCGCGGAGGCGACCTGGATCGTCGTGTCGGCCGGGTTCACGGCCGCCGCCAGCGTGGTGCCGCGAGGCGGCGCGAAGGCGGGGTCGAGCTCGTGCGGCAGCTCGACGGCGATGATCTCCTGGAACCGCGTCAGGTCGAAGCCGGCGTCGGCCGCGGCGCCCGCGCAGGCCTGGATGTGGTCGTAGCGGCGCAGGCCGTTCCAGCGCTCCAGCGTCATCGGTGTCCCCGCTGGGAACGTCGGTCCGGCGTTCTGGATCGTGACCGGCCCGATCACCCGGCTGCCGGCGATGTCGATGGCGCCGTTCGACACCTGTGAGAACCAGTCGGCCGCGCCGCCGGCGCCCGCGGTGAACATCGACTGGTAGTAGGAGGTGGGCAGCTCCTGGGCGGCGCCCTGGTCGGGGGTGGTGCAGAGCACCGCGGCGACCGGGTAGCTGGCCAGGAAGGGCGCGCGGGCCGGCCTCGCGC
>JBKPCH010000130.1:0-23206 GCA_046727275.1 Candidatus Dormiibacterota bacterium | reverse complement strand
TTTGCCTGCTGGCGGGGACGGGCTTCGACGCCTACTCAGGGCCCGACGAGCGTGGGCGGGTCGAGATCGCCGCGTTCTCTGCCGGCGACCTCAGCGGCAAGTCCGCCCGTGTCTGGCTGGTGGACGAGAAGGAGCTCCGGGGGGCGGCCGCCTCTGTGCCCGGTCAGGAGGCGACGGCATGACGCGCATCGCTCTGTCCGGACCGCCCATGCCGCGGCGCGGCGAGGAGCGCTTCTTCGAGCGCCGCCAGGCCGACGGAGCCTTCGCCTGGGCGCTCGCCGGCGGCGGCGCCATCCACGGCGACCTCGACGGGCACGACGGCGGAGGCCGGCCGCTGCGCGTGCTCAGCCAGCTGCCGCTCCTGCTGGACTGGGGAACTCGCCATGGCCTGCCTGCGCGCCACGTGCGAACGGCGCGCCGGGGCTGCCCGCCTCACTTCCACGTGCACGGCCGGCTGGCGGCCCAACTGGCCGGACAGGCGCGCGGGCTTGCCTCAGCCGATGTAGGGGAGGTACGCGGCGATGGCTGAGCGCGATTTCGCGATGGCGGCTTCAGGCGGCGAAGCGTACGCACCGCCGACGCACGCTCGGCTGACCGACGGCTCCGTAGTCGAGCTCGTCAAGGACTGCGGCTGTGTGACCCACGAGGGCCCGTGCTGGCTGCACATGGACCACCTGATGCGGGCCCAGAACCGGCGGCTGCTGGCAAGCCTGCAGGCGCAGGCGGCCGGCAGGACGAACCCTGGGAGCTGGGCCGTGCTCTGCGACGCATACATGCGCGACGAGATGGCCAGGCTGCGCGAGAAGCGCCAGGAGATGGAGCGGCGAGGCATCGTGGAGCTCCTGTGCGCGGGCGAGGTCGCGGATGCGGAGGAGGTGCGTCGTGCGGGCTGACAGCACGCCGCAGGGCTGGCAGCGCCGGGCGCTGGCGCGAGGCCTCACCGATCCGGCCCAGGCCGCCGAGCTGGCGGTCGAGAGCGTCTGCCGGCTCAACCACCTCGTCGAGCGGCTGCAGAAGGTCGCCGACGTCCACACCATCCTGGGCTCGCTCGCCGCCTGCCTGGAGTGCATGCCACAGGCGCTGGAGGGGCTGAGCGCATACCTGGTCAGCCAGCAGGCGGCCGGCAGTCTGCGCCGCGGCGACGGCGGCGACGTGCTGGAGCGGGTGCCCGCCGTGGGCGCGGCGATGGCCGAGGCGCACCAGGCGGTGTCTGCCGCGGCGGCCGCGCTGCGCAGGGCGCAGGTCGGGCTGAGCGATGTCTACGGCCCGATTAGCGAAGAGGACGGCGATGGCTGAGCAGCAGACGACCGCCTCCGGCGAGTGCGCGTTCTGCGGCGAGCCCAC
This sequence comes from Candidatus Dormiibacterota bacterium, assembly GCA_046727275.1. GTDB lineage: Bacteria > Chloroflexota > Dormibacteria > Dormibacterales > Dormibacteraceae > CF-161. The sequence goes on along the minus strand of JBKPCH010000130.1, from coordinate 21,862 downwards.
GGTGCAGGGCGCATGGGTGGAGATCCGGCTTTACCTCGGCCCGGGCGACAAGATCGGCGAGCTGGAGTTGCGGGTCTGCCGGCGCCACCTGACGGCGATGCGGCCCGCCTACGAGCGCGAGCTGGTCGAGTGCCGGGTGACCCGTTGGGAGCCAGGCACCGAGCAGCGGCCGCGGGAGGGGCTGTGATGGACGCTGACCTGATCGATCCGCGGCTGGACCGGGTGTGGGCGGTCGACGTGACGATCACCTACACCACGTACGTCGTCGCCGAGACGGCGGACAAGGCCAACGAGATCGCGCGCGACGCCAGCGACGAGGATCGGCGACTGGCGCTCACCAGCGACGAGTACAGCGCCCGCCGGCTCGCCGAGCCGGTCGGAGACGACGACGGCGGGATCGTGGCCTGGGGCCACTCGCTGTGGGACGGCCAGCAGCTGACCGTCAATGAGGCGGTCGATCTCATCGCCGCCCACCGGCCGGTCTACGACACCCAGACCCTGCTCATGCCCTTCGTCGACTCGCCGCCGCCGATCTACCCGGAGCCGGCGGAGCACGGCCTGGCAGCACGGAGGCAGGCGGGATGACGCCAGCCATTCAGCAGATCGAGGTCGACGAGGCCGGCCTGCCCACCGTGACCGGCTATCGGCAGCTCTACGCGATTGCGCTGGAGCGCCTCGCCGCTGACGAGCCGTCTTGGCCCCGCGCCCGCCGGGAGCGCGTCGCCAAGGCCATGACGGAGGCGTACTGCCGCGGAGCGATGGAACGCGCCCAGCAGCAGCGTGAAGAGCGGGAGCAGCGGGCGGCCGCCATGCAGGACACCCGGACGCTGTCCCTGCCGCTCATCGACGCCCCGCCCGCTGAGCAGCCGGAGGTGGCCGATGTCGGCTAGCACGTCCATCACGACGTGCGCGGTGTCGCGCTGCCGCCTCCAGCCCCTGCCCGACACCACGACGCTCGACATCGGCAGCGCCCGCGTGGAGGTGGACCTGTGCCACTTCCACGCCCACGACCTGACGCGCGCGCTGGCATGGCTCCACGAGGCGGCCGAGGGCGGGGCAGACGCGGCCGGCCTGTTCACGCGGGCCGACCTGACGGAGGAGGTCTGACATGGCGGACTCGAAGATCGAGGCCGGGGTGTACCTGGACATCCACGAGGCGACGGCCTACGCCGGCCGACCGATCCAGGTCAGCATCAACAAGCTCGACGCCGACGGCGGCGGCCACGGCTACCGGATCGCCGGCCCCAAGTTCACGCTCAGCGGCTCGCGGCTGCTGCGAGGTGTGAGGCTGGACGCCCACGCCGCGGCAGAGATCCGGCGCTACCTCGACATGGTCGAGCCGGCCGCCGGCCAGGCTGCCGGGGGCGGCCGCCGCCAGCGGACGGAGCGGGAGATCCTGACCCTGATCCGCGACCACATCTCGGACGCCGAGTCGCGGGTGGCCAACGCCAAGCACGATCCAGCCACCAACACCGACGAGTACCGCAACGGCTGGTCAGCGCGGGCGCAGGCGCTGCGCGAGCTGGCCGAAGACATCACAGACGGGTTCGGGCACCACCTGGCCGCTGAGCCGGGAGGCCGGCCGTGAGCTGGACGCTGCTGGTCGACGGGCGCTACCTGGCCGCAGTCGCCAGGCAGTCGCGGGAGCCGGCCAGGATCGACCCCAGGCCGCTGCGGGTCTGCAATCGCGAGACCGGCGAGATCCGGGAGTGGCGCGGCGGCCTGGACTGGCTCATGGCCGCCTACGACGAGGACGCGACCCTGCTGGGCCGCATCGCCGCGGCGCTCGGCCCCGATGTGCTCCGGCGCTGGGAGGACGACGACGAGAGCCTCGATCTGGTCGCCGAGGTCCGCGGGCTGGTCGGCTTCGCGCAGTCCGTCAACGAGGCGCTCAACTCGGGCGACGGGAGCTACCGGCCGTGAAGCCAGACGCCGGCAGCGGCACGGGAGGGCACCAGGGGTGACGGAGATCACGCGAGAGCGCGGCCGCCCCACACGACCGGTGTTGCCCCGCCAGCGGCGGGAGTGGCTGGTCGAGAAATGGCACAAGTGCCCCACATTTAGTCCGTCGGGCTGCTCAACCCGAGAACCCTGGGAGACACCGCCGCAGAACGCGGGTCCGGGGACAGCCGCACCGCCGACAACCCACCGACGGAGGCATGGCCGAGTGATCGAACTCAGCAACGCACGCAGCAGCGCGTCGACCAACGTGGCCGGCGCAGAGGAGGCACCCAACGCATGAGCGGGACCTACCGACACGGCCGTGTCTACTGCCAGATGGCCGACTGCCGCAACCGCGCCACCCGACTCGCCAAGGTCGAGCTCCCGGCCTCCTGGTCGGAGGCGGACGAGTACACCGTCAGGGCGATCCTCGTCGGCGTCTGCGGCGAGTGCGGCCGCGATCTGGAGTCGCGCGCCCGGGCGCTCCTCAGCGCGCGGGCGACGTTCGGAAGCATCAAGCCAGCGGCAGGGAAGGCGCTCGAGGGCTACCGCAACATGGCCCTGCTGCTCGTCGAGCTGCTGAGGGCAGTCGGCGCTCCCTTCGAGCCGCACCAGGGCCCGTACGCGCGCTGGCTGGCGCGGCTGGACCGACCGCACGCGCAGATCGCCTGGCGCGTGCTGGCCCACGTCAAGCGCCACGCGCAGGCGGGCGGCGGCCGGCTAGCCACCGCCGCGGTGCCGGACGATGGACCGGGGGACTCGGCGGCGTGAGCGCAGCCCGAAGCATCCCCCTCGTTCGCAACCGTCTCCGTCTGGCAGACGGTTGCCCGCGGTTCCCGCTCCCCGCTCGTCAACCACCACTGGGCAGTCACCGGCCGCCGCTGGCTGGCCGTCCGCGCCCGCCTCATCGGACGGAGGTAGCACCACGACACGCACCGACCGACCACCGATCGAGCCCGCCGCCACAGCAATGAACTCGAGGAGCTAATCCGTGAGCAATCCCCCCACGATCGAACACGGCAACGTCAGCGTCCGCACCGAGGTCACCAGCGGCCGCCCGGCGCCGACGGAGGCGCTGTGAGCACGCCCACCTGGACGATCGCCGAGTACCAGGAGCGGACGGGCAAGGTCCTCCTGCCCCAGCACCACACCATGCTGACCGCGTCCGGCATCAGCCTGGAGGTAGCGGTCGCCCGCGGCTACTGGACCACGGAGCGCAAGTCCGAGCTCGCAGACCTCGGCTTCGGCGTCACCCAGCGGCGCGTCCCCGCCCTGGTCGTTCCGGTCCACGGCGTCACCGGCGAGGTCGCCCTGCACCAGATCCGGCCGGACGACCCCCGCCGCAACGGTGAGGGCAAGGCCATCAAGTACGAGACGCCGCGCAAGGCGCGCATGGCCCTCGACGTGCCGCCCATCGTCCGCCCGCTGCTCGGCAACCCCAGCGTGCCCCTGACGGTCACGGAGGGGGCGCGGAAGGCCGACAGCGCCGCCTCCGTCGCTCTCTGCTGCATCGCCGTCGCCGGGGTCTGGAACTGGCGCGGCAGCAACGACGTCGGCGGCACCGTGGCCCTGCCCGACTGGGAGCACGTCGCCCTCAACGACCGCACCGTCTACCTCGCCTTCGACTCCGACGTCACCACCAAGCCGCCCGTCCAGGCCGCGCTCTCACGCCTCAAGGACATGCTCGAGCGGCGCAAGGCGCACGTCCAGGTCATCTACCTGCCCAGCGGACCGAACGGCGAGAAGGTCGGCCTCGACGACTTCCTTGCCGCCGGCCACGGCAAGGACGACGTGCTCGCTCTCGCCTCGCCTGCCCTCCGCCGAATGGAGCAGGGATCCGAGCGCACCCACCCCTACCGCGCCGAGCCGGGCGGGATCGTCTTCGAGAAGCCCACCCGCGACGGCACCGTCGACATCCCTCTCTGCAACTTCACCGCCCGCATCGTCAGCGAGGTCGTCGAGGACGACGGCGCCGAGCAGCGCCGCCTCTTCCAGATGGAGGCGCGGCTGAAGCGCCGATCGTTCGCCTTCGAGGTCGCCGCCACCAGCTTCAACGCAATGAACTGGGTCACCGAGCACCTCGGCGCCGAGGCCATCATCGCGGTCGGCCTCTCCACACGCGAGCACGTGCGCGTGGCCATCCAGTACCTCTCCGAGTCGGTGCCCATCCGCAGCGTCTTCACGCACACCGGCTGGCGCATGGTCGACGGCCAGCCAGCCTTCCTCCACGGCGGCGGCGCCCTCGGATCGCAGGAACCGATCGCCGGCACCGAGACGCGCCTCGACGGCGGCCTCGGCCGCTACACGCTGTCCGATCCGCCGGACGGCGACGATCTGCGGGAGGCGGTGCGCGCCAGCCTGTCCCTGCTCGAGGTCGCGCCCGACCAGGTGACCGCGGCGCTCCTGGCCATGGTCTACCGGGCGCCGCTCGGCCAGGTCGACTTCAGCGGCTTCCTGGTCGGACCCAGCGGCGCCGGCAAGTCGGAGCTCGCCGCCCTGGCCCAGCAGCACTACGGGCCCGGCATGGACCGCCTCCACCTGCCGGCCAGCTGGAGCTCAACCGGCAACGCCCTGGAGGGGACGGCCTTCCAGGCCAAGGACGTGCTGCTGGTCATCGACGACTTCGCGCCCACCGGCACCGCCAGCGACGTGCAGCGCCTGCACCGCGAGGCCGAGCGCCTGCTGCGCGCCCAGGGCAACGCCTCGGCGCGCCAGCGGATGCGGGCGGACACCACCCTGCGCCCGCCCAAGCCGCCGCGCGGCCTGCTGCTGGGCACCGGCGAGGACGTCCCCCGCGGTCACTCGCTCCGCTCGCGGCTGCTCGTCATCGAGGTCGGGCCCACGGACGTCGACTGGCGCCTGCTGGGCAGCCTGCAGGAGCAGGCGGCGAGGGGCACGCTGGCGGCCGCCATGGCCGGCTACCTGCGCTGGCTGGCGCCCACGTACGACGGCGAGGCCGGCCGCGTTCATGAGCGCTTCCAGCACCTGCGCGACGCCGCCGCCAGCAGCGCCAGCCACCGCCGCACACCGGAGGCCATCGCCAACCTCGCCATCGGCATCGAGCGCTTCCTCCAGTTCGCCGAGCAGGTCCGCGCCATCGACCCGGAGGAGCGTATCCGGCTGTGGGAGCGGGCCTGGCAGGCGCTGGGCGATCTCAGCGAGGCGCAGAGCGAGCATCTCCTCGCAGCCGAGCCGACCGCCCAGTTCCTCGATCTGCTCCAGGCGGCGCTGGCGTCCGGCGAAGCCCACCTGGCCGCTCCGTCCGGCGAGGCGCCGGCGGACGCCGTCTCCTGGGGCTGGCGGCTCCGGACCTTCGGCAACGGCGAGAGCGAGGCCGGTCGCTGGGAGCCGCAGGGCAAGCGCATCGGGTGGCTCGACGGGCGCGACCTGTACCTGGAGCCCGAGGCCTCGTTCGCGGCGTGCCAGCGGCTCGGCCAGACAATCGACGAACCGTTGACCATCAACCAGCGAACGCTGGAGAAGCGTCTGCGCGAGCGTGATCTGCTGGCATCGGTGGAGAAGGGCCGCCAGCGCCTTCGGGTCCGGGTGCGCGGACTGGAGGGCAAGCGCCGCCACGTGCTCCACCTCCTGACCTCCTCACTCTTCCCCGAGACGCCGGCCCCGCCTCCCGAAGGGCCGCAGGACCCGATGTCCAGCCCGCACGGCAACGGGGTGGGGCCGGAAAGTGGGTCCGCTTTTTCCCTGCCGAACGGGCAACCGACCCCACAAAACGGCCATCGGAAGGCCGATTTCGAGTTCAACGGCGACGGGGTGGGGCCGGTGGGGCCGGGTGGGGCCGGTTTTGGGGGAGAGGAGGGAGAGATGGAATGGCGCGCGTAATCGCGATGCTCGACGAGGCGCGTTCCGCGGGCCTCCGGGTCCGTCGCGAGGGCGCCGACCTGATCGTACGCGCTCGAGCCGGCCTGGGCCAGCAGGCGCGCGAGCTCCTCGACCGCAAGCCGCTGGTTCTCGCGGCGCTGGACCACGAGGAGGAGTGCCGCGGGCACGAGCGCTCCAAGCACCTCGGTCAGCCGGTGGACTGGCGGCTGACGACGGATGGTGGGCTGGTCTGCTGCGCCTGCCGTCCGGCCGCGGGCGAGGAGGGCGAGCCAGATGCGCCAGCGAGTACGCCTTCCGGCCAGCCGGCCTGCTCGATGTGCGGGACCGCCGACCCATGCGAGGGACGGCTCAGCACGCCCGATGGCGGGTGGGTCTGCCTCGCGGCGGTCGCAGACGGCGTGGTGCGGGTCGGACGGCACCAGGAGCAGTCGAAGCGGTGACCCTTGCCGAGGCCCCTGATGTCCTAACCGTTACGGAGTGCGCTCGGCTGGCCAGGACCGGGCCGAAGCCCATCTACCGAGCGATCGCCAGCGGCGAGCTTTACGGCAGGCGGATCGGCAAACAGATCCGTGTGCCGAAGCGCGCGTTCGTCGCCTGGCTGGAAGGGGCCGAGGACGGCGAGACGGCGGGGCTTCGAGTCCTTGAGGCGACCGGATCCGACCGCCAGCGCCATCGGCCAGAATAGGGGCCTCCCATGAGCGCGGGTCAGGCGCGGCAGGGCCAGGTGTTCAAGCGATGCACGCGCTGCAACGCGCGGGTCCCCGAGCGCCGATGCTCGAAGTGCGGAGCGCGTGACAGCTTCACCTGGGCCTTCGTGGTAGACGTGACGCCGAAGGATGAGCAGGGTCGGCTGCTCGGTAAGCGGCGGCAGAAGAAGGCCCAGGGCTTCGCAACGAAGGCCGCAGCACAGGATGCGCTCAGCCAACTCCAGGTCGAGAAGAAGGCCGGGACCTACATCGATCCGAGCCGGATGACGTTCGGCGAGTACCTCGACCTCTGGTATGCGGACGCCGACGCGCATGGCTGGGAGGGGAGCACCACGAGCATCTACGGGGTCTCGATCTCCCGGCACACGAAGCCGTTCCCCATTGCCAACATGCCTCTCCAGGCGCTCACCAGCCTGCAGTTCCGAGCACACTATGCGTGGCTGTTGAAGCACGGGAAGATCAAGCGCGACCGAAAGGGCGAGATCACATACCAGGGTCCGCTGTCGCCGCGGAGCGTTTTGAACGTGCACATCATTCACAGGGCGGCTCTGAACGACGCCGTTACCGCCGAACCGCCGCTGCTCCGCAAGAACGTCGCTATCGGCACCTATACCTACAACCGTCGCAAGAACCGCACTGAGATGCCGACTTGGACAGTCGAGGAGATGTGCGCCTTCCTCGACTTCACGGCTCGGGATCCGGACCACGCGATGTGGCGGATCGACCTCATGACCGGCGAGAGGCGGGGTGAGCTGCTCGGTCTCCGTCGACGCGACTGTCTGCTCGGGCGGAGAGTGAACGGCAAGCCCGTACCAGCGCTCAACGTCCGGCAGCAGTACGCCCGCAATGGGGCGGAGGGCCTGGTATTCAAGAGCCTGAAGACAGGCGACACCGCTTGGCGGACGATCGACCTTGACGAGGAGACAGCGACGGTGCTGCGCGCCCACCTCGAGGCGCAGGAGTTCCAGCGCCGAGCTTGGGGAGATGCCTATGCCAGTCGGTGTCCGCGTTGCGGCAAGCCGGTGGGGGACCGCTGCCCGACCCACGGCCTGAAGGCTGCCGACCTCGATCTCGTCTTCTGCCATCCGGACGGGTCGCCCTACGATCCCGACGTCATCACCGGACGGTTCGAGCACCTGACGGAGAGGTGTCCTGGCGTGCCTCGCATCCGCTTCCACGACATGCGCCACACCCACGCCACGCTGCTCCTGGAGAACGGCGAGACCGAAAAGTACGTGGCAGAGCGCCTCGGCGATACGGTCGAGATGATCCACGAGACCTACGGCCACGTGACGCCGAAGATGCGGACCGCGGCTGTCCAGCGCCTTGCCGATCTCCTGACGGCTCCGCCGACGGTCCGTGACCGATCGGTGACCGAACCTGACAGCGCTGCTGCAGGAAAAGGGGGCCAGCAGTAGCAATTTCGAACCTGACGCCGCCCACTGCCGGCTGGTAGACTGGAGGCGTTCCTTTAAGTTCGGTCCTGCGAGGCCGGGAAGGAGGTTTTTTTCATGGCGGTCGGAACCCGTTTGCGGCACGTCATCGAGTCGCAGCAGTTCTCGCGTCCCCTGCTCCAGGAGCTCTTCGAGCGAGCCGACCAGATGCGCGAGGACCCGCACCGGGCCGGCGGGCGGCTCCAGGGCCGCATCATGGCGGCGCTGTTCTACGAGCCCTCCACCCGTACGCGGCTCTCGTTCGAGTCGGCGATCCTGCGGCTGGGCGGACGCGCCATCGGCACCGACAACGCCCGCGAGTTCTCGAGCGCGGCCAAGGGCGAGACGCTGGAGGACACGATCAGGATCGTCGCCGGCTACGCCGACGTCATCGTCCTCCGCCACCACGAGGAGGGCGCCGCCCGGCGCGCGGCGGCCGTCAGCGACGTGCCGGTCATCAACGCCGGCGACGGCAAGGGCCAGCACCCCACGCAGTCGCTCCTCGACATCTACACGGTGCAGGACGAGCTGGGTCGCATCGACGGCGTGCGGGTGGCGATGGTCGGCGACCTGGCCAACGGCCGGACCGCCCGCTCGCTCGCCTACCTGCTGAGCAAGTACCGCGACGTGGAGCTGTGGTTCGTGGCGCCGCCGCAGGTGGCGATAGGCCGCGACATCAAGGACTACCTGGACGCCGCCGGCGTGCGCTGGCACGAGACCGAGGACCTGGCCGCCGTGCTGCCGAAGGTCGACGTCGTGTACCAGACGCGAATCCAGCGGGAGCGCTTCGCGGACGAGGCCGCCTACCGGGCGGTCAGCGGCGTGTACGTGATCGACCAGGAAGCCATGCGCCGGCTCCGGCGGAAGGCGATCGTGATGCACCCCCTGCCCAGGCTGGACGAGATCGACCCGGCCGTCGACGGCGACCCGCGCGCCGCGTACTTCCGGCAGGCCCGCAATGGGGTGCACATCCGGATGGCGCTGCTGGACATGGTGCTGTCGTGAGCGCCGCGCCCGGCCGGCGGGCGGAGCGCGTCAAGGCGCACGTCATGGACGCCGACGCCATGCGCCGCTCCCTCACGCGCATCGCCCACGAGATCGTCGAGCGCAACCGCGGCACCCGGGACCTGGTCGTGGTCGGCGTCATCTCCCGCGGCGACGTCCTCGCCCGCCGGCTGGCGGCCAAGCTCACGGAGCTGGAGGGCGCCGCGGTGCCGGCGGGTGCCGTGGACGCCTCGGCCCATCGCGACGATGGCCGCCCGCCGCTGCCCGGCCGCTCCTCGTCCGTGCCGGACGTGGCGGACAGGACGGTCGTGCTGGTGGACGACGTCATCCACCACGGCCGGACGGCGCGGGCCGCCATGGAGGCGCTGATGCGGTTCGGCCGCCCGCGCGCGATCCAGCTGGCCGTCCTGGTCGACCGCGGCCACCGGCAGCTGCCCATCCGGCCCGACTACGTGGGCAAGAACGTGCCGACCTCCGAGTCGGAGTCCGTGGAGGTCTGTCTCGTGGAGAACGACGGCCTGGACGCGGTGGTCATCGTTGAGCGCTGAGCCCCGGCACGCCGTCCTGGCCCTCGAAGACGGCCGCTTCTTCGTCGGCCGGCCCCTCGGCTCCCACGTGCTGGGCCAGGGCGAGGTCGTCTTCAACACCGCGATGACCGGCTACCAGGAGGTGCTCACCGATCCCTCCTACGCCGGCCAGATGCTGTGCATGACCTACCCGCTCCAGGGCAACTACGGCACCCGGCCGGCCGACGCGGAGTCCAGCCGGTCGTGGGCGCGCGGCTTCATCGCCCGCTGGGCCTGTGCCAGCCCGTCGCACCACAGCGCGGGCGCCTCGCTGGACGAGTTCCTGGTCGCCCAGGGCGTGCCCGGGATCCGGGACATCGACACGCGGGCGCTGACCCGCCACCTGCGCACCCACGGCGCCCTGCGCGCGGTGCTGTCGCACGAAACCGAGCCGCCGTCCGCCCTTCGCCTGGCCGCCCTCCACGGGCTGGCCCGCCAGGTGACGCCGCTCTCGGATCAGGACCTCGTCGCCGAGGTGTCGCGCACCAGGACGGAGGAGTGGCTGGAGCCCCTGCCCCCGGAGCTGCGCTGGCGCGGCTACGCGGACGGCTCGGGCCTCACCGTGGCGGTAGTCGACTACGGCGTCAAGACCAACATCCTCCGCTCGCTGCGCCAGCGCGGCTGCCGCGTCGTCGTGCTCCCTCATTCCGCCGCGTGGGACGACGTCCGGACCACCGGAGCCGACGCGCTGCTCCTGGCCAACGGCCCCGGCGACCCGGCCACGCTGGAGGGCCCGGTCGAGCTGTGCCGGCAGGCGATCGGGCGCATCCCGCTGTTCGGCCTCTGCCTCGGCCACCAGGTCCTGGGCCTGGCTATCGGCGCCACCACGTCCCGGCTGCCCTTCGGCCACCACGGCGCCAACCACCCGGTCAAGGACCTGCGGACCGGCCGGGTCCACATCACGAGCCAGAACCACGAGTTCCAGGTGGACGCCGCCTCGGTGCCGGAGGGCGACTTCTCCATCAGCCACGTCAACCTCAACGACGGCTCCGTCGAGGGCCTCGGCCACCGCTCGCTGCCGGTCTTCAGCGTGCAGTACCACCCGGAGGGCTGCCCCGGCCCCACCGACAACCACTACCTCTTCGACCAGTTCGTGGAGACGGCCCGTTCCCGCCGGCCCCTGCTGAGGGCGGTCGGGGGCGCCAGCCTGGACGCGCCGCGGCCCCGGCGGGTCCTGATCATCGGGTCGGGGCCGATCGTGATCGGGCAGGCGGCCGAGTTCGACTACGCCGGCACGCAGGCCTGCAAGGCGCTGCGCGAGGAGGGCGTCGAGACCGTCCTGGTCAACTCCAACCCGGCCACGATCATGACCGACGAGGACGTCGCCGACCGGGTCTACATCGAGCCGCTCACGGTGGAGGCGATCGAGAAGGTCATCGAGCGGGAGCGGCCGGACGCCGTCCTGCCCACCCTGGGCGGCCAGACGGGGCTCAACCTGGCGATGGACCTGCACGCGGCCGGCGTCCTGGCGAGGCACGACGTCCGCTTCCTAGGCGCCGACGCGGAGGTGATCCGGCGCGCCGAGGACCGCGAGGCCTTCAAGCAGCTGCTGGTCGGGATGGGAGAGCCGGTGCCGCCGTCGCGCGTCTGCGAGTCGGTCGAGGAGGCGCGCGCCTTCGCCGCCGAGATCGGGCTGCCCCTGGTGGTGCGCCCCGCCTACACCCTGGGGGGCACGGGCGGGGGGTTCGTGACGACCGCGGAGGAGCTGGACCGGGTCGTCCGCGGCGGCCTCGCCGCGTCGCCGATCGGCCAGGTGCTGGTGGAGCGCTCGCTCTGGGGCTGGAAGGAGATCGAGTACGAGGTGATGCGGGACGCCGCCGACACCTGCATCACGGTCTGCAGCATGGAGAACCTCGACCCGATGGGCGTTCACACGGGCGACTCCATCGTCGTGGCGCCGGCGCAGACGCTCTCGGACCGCGACCACCAGATGCTGCGCTCGTCCGCGCTGCGCATCATCCGGGCGCTGGGGATCGAGGGCGGCTGCAACGTCCAGTTCGCGCTGGACCCCCGAAGCTCCACCTACCACGTGATCGAGGTCAACCCGCGCGTCAGCCGCTCCTCCGCGCTGGCCTCCAAGGCGACCGGCTACCCCATCGCCAGGGTGGCGGCCAAGGTGGCGATCGGCCGCCGGCTGGAGGAGGTCCGCAACCAGGTCACCGGCCGGACGTTCGCCGCCTTCGAGCCGGCCCTCGACTACGTGGTGGTCAAGATCCCCCGCTGGCCCTTCGACAAGTTCCCGGGCGCCGACCGCCGGCTGGGCACGCAGATGAAGTCGACGGGCGAGGTGATGGCCATCGACCGGACCTTCGAGGGCGCCCTCGCCAAGGCCCTGCGCTCGCTGGAGCAGCGCCAGCCCGACCCCGTCGAGCTGGCCGACCCGGCCCTGATCGACGTCCCCAACGACCGCCGCCTGTTCGCGCTGCTCCACGCGCTGCGCGAGGGCGCCGCGCCGGCCGACCTGGCCGGGCGCAGCGGCATCGACCCCTGGTTCCTGGAGCGCATCGAGGCGATGCTTCGCGAACCGGCGCCCGCCGGTCCGCCCGTCTACAAGCTGGTGGACACGTGCGCGGCCGAGTTCGAGGCCGAGACGCCCTACTACTACTCCTGCTCCGGCGAAGAGGAGTCGGAGGCGCGGCCCGCGAGCGGGCAGGGGGTGCTGGTGATCGGCTCCGGCCCCATTCGCATCGGCCAGGGCATCGAGTTCGACTACTGCTCCGTCCACGCCGCGTGGGCGCTGCGCGACGCGGGCGTGCGGGCCGTCATGGCCAACTCCAACCCCGAGACGGTGTCGACGGACTTCGACACGTCCGACCGGCTCTACTTCGAGCCGCTGGACGTCGCGTCGGCGCAGGCCGTGGCCAGGACCGAGGAGGTGAGCGGGGCCGTCGTGCAGTTCGGCGGCCAGACGGCGGTCAACCTGGCCGATCCGCTCGCCGAGAGCGGCGTGGCGGTGCTGGGCTCGTCGGTCGAGGCCATCGACCTGGCCGAGGACCGGCGGCGCTTCGCGGCGGCGCTGGACGCCATCGGCGTGCCCCAGCCCGTCGGCGACACCACCACGTCGGTCGAGGAGGCGCTGACGATCGCGGAGCGGATCGGCTACCCGGTGCTGGTCCGGCCCTCGTACGTGCTCGGCGGCCGGGCCATGGAGATCGTGCGCGACGCGGACGAGCTGCGCCGGTACATGGAGTGGGCCCGGCAGGCGCTGCCGCGCGGTTCGGTGCTGGTGGACAAGTACCTGCTGGGCACCGAGATCGAGGTGGACGCGATCTCGGACGGCGAGACGGTCGTCATCCCCGGGATCATGCAGCACGTCGAGCGGGCCGGGGTCCACTCGGGGGACTCCTTCGCGGTCTACCCGGCACCGGGCCTGGAGCCGGCCGAGGCCGCGGCGGTCGTGGACTACACGGTCCGCGTGGCGCGCCACCTGCGCCTGCGCGGGCTGGTCAACGTGCAGTACGTCGTGCACCGGGGCCACGTGTTCGTCCTGGAGGTGAACCCCCGCGCGTCGCGGACCGTGCCGATGCTCTCCAAGGTGACCGGCGTGCCGATGGTGCGGCTGGCCACCCGGGTGATGCTGGGCCAGCGGCTGGCCGACCTGGGCTGGACGACGGGCCTGGTCCCGGCCCGGCCCCTGGTGGCGGTCAAGGCGCCCGTCTTCTCGATGAGCAAGCTCGCCGCGGTCGACTCGTACCTCGGGCCGGAGATGAAGTCCACCGGCGAGGTCATGGGGGTGGACCGGACGCTGGCCGCCGCGCTGCGAAAGGCGTTCCAGGCCGCCGGCCTGACGGTGAAGCCCGGCGGCGGGGTCCTGCTCACGATCGCGGACGCCGACAAGCCGGAGATGTTCTCCATCGTGTCGCGGCTGGCCCAGCTGGACTACCGCGTCTACGCGACCGCGGGCACGGCGGAGGCTCTGCGCCAGGCCGGCTTCTCGCCCGAGGTGGTCGGCAAGATCGGGGAGGCGGGGCCGACCGTGCTCGACCTGATCGAGGGCGGCGACGTCGACCTGGTCATCAACACGATGACGGGCCTGACGGAGGAGGTGCGGCCGGGGCTGCCGGTGATCAGGGACGGCTTCGAGATCCGGCGGGCGGCCGTGGAGCGGCGCATCCCGTGCCTGACCTCGCTCGACACGGCGTCGGCGCTGGTGGAGTCGGCCTGGGGCTCGAACGGCGGCGGCATCGAGGTGCGAACCGTGACGGAATGGCGGCAGGGCGTCCCCGCCTGATGGTCGACGTCCCGGCGCCGCTGGTCCGCCGGCGGCTGGTCGCGCGCGGCACGTGGGTGCTCGGCTTCGAGGCCGCGGCGATCGCCGCGCAGGCCCGGGCCGGGCAGTTCGTCAACCTCCTGGTGCGCCCGGGCCCCCTGCTGCGGCGACCGTTCAGCGTCTACCGGACGGACGGCGACATCGTGGAGGTGGTCCTGCGGGCGGTCGGCGAGGGCACGCGGCTGCTGCTGGCGCTCCGCGCAGGAGACCGCGTGTCGGCGCTGGGCCCGCTCGGCCGCGGCTTCGCCCTCGATCCGGCCGCCGGCTCGGTGGCGCTGGTCAGCGGCGGGCTCGGCGTCGCGCCCATGCCCCTGGCGGCGCGGGAGGCGCGGGCGGCCGGCCTCCTCGTCCACTGGGTCCACGGCGCCCGGACGGCCCGCGAGCTCTGCGCCGAGTGGGAGGGCGACCACGCGCACTGGGCCACCGACGACGGCAGCCGGGGCGCGAGGGGGTCGGCGCTGGACGCCGTGCCGGAGGACGTGGGCCAGGTGCTGGCCTGCGGGCCGAACCGGATGCTGGCGGCGGTGGCCGCCCGCTGGCCGGGGGCGCAGGTCGCGGTCGAGACGTACATGGGCTGCGGCACGGGCGTCTGCCTGGGCTGCGCCGTGCCGCGCGCCTCCGGCGTCTTCGACCGGGCCTGCACGGAGGGGCCGGTCTACCGGGCGGACTCCATCCGCTGGGAGGAGCTGCCCTCGCACCTCCCCTACGCGGTCCCGGCGTGACGCTCGAGGTCGGCGGGGTCCGGCTGCGCTCGCCGGTGCTGGCAGCGTCGGGGACGTTCGGCTACGGCACCGAGGTGCCCCTGTGCGACCGCGACCTCCTGGGCGGCATGGTCTCCAAGGGCATCTTCCTGCGGCCCCGGCCCGGCACCCCGCCGCCCCGGATCGTGGAGACGCCGTCCGGGATGCTGAACGCGATCGGCCTGCAGGGCCCGGGCGTCGAGGCGCTGGTCCGCGACTACGCGCCGCTGTGGGCGACGTGGGCCTTCCCCGTCCTGGTCAACGTCAACGGCGAGACCGTCGACGAGTACGGCGAGCTGGCCGCCCGGCTTGACGGCGTGCCGGGCGTCGCCGGGCTGGAGCTGAACATCTCGTGCCCCAACGTGCGCGAGGGCGGCATGTTCTTCGGCAACGACCCGGACACGGCCGCCGCGGTGACGGCGGCCGCGCGCCGCCGGACGCGGCTGCCGGTCTGGGTCAAGCTGACGCCGGCCGTCACGGACATCGCCGAGATCGCGCGGGCCTGCGAGGCGGCCGGCGCGGACGCCCTCAGCGCGGTCAACACGTTCGTCGGCATGTCCTTCGACCTGCGGGCCCGCCGGCCCCGGCTGTCCTTCCGGACCGGGGGCCTGTCCGGCCCGGCCATCCGCCCGCTGGCCGTGCACCTTGCCCACCGCACGGCGCAGGCGGTGACCATCCCGGTGGTCGGCATCGGAGGGATCGCGGCGGCCGAGGACGCGATGGAGTTCCTGCTCGCCGGGTGCCGGGCGGTCCAGGTCGGCACAGCGACGTTCGCGGACCCGAACGCGATCGGCCGGATCGTCGAGGGGCTGCGGGCGTACGAGCACCTGCTGCGGCCCGACTGAGGCCAGCGGCTCGCCGTCGCGTCAGTCGCCCGCCGGCAGCAGCCTGGCGACGGCCGCGGTCCGGCGCACGTGGAGCAACAGGCTCGGCGCGTCCGCGGCGCCGTCCACGTGGGCGCCCGACCGTTCGGCCGCCTGCAGCACCCAGACGGTGAGCCCCTCCGGCGTCAGCCACAGGTCCACTAGCGCCGACCGCGGCTCGGCGGACAGGCGGTCCGGGTCCGAGCACCCGTAGCGCGGCGGAACGTCCGCGGCGCTGGCACGCCGGTCAGCCAGGGCTTCAGTCGCCGCGCCCGGAGCCGGGCACGCCTCACATTGTCCGTTTTTTGTCCGCGTGGCCCGGCTACGGCCCACGCCATACAGCACGTGCTCTTCACCAGACGAGGCATTATGCCTCGCCATATGCTATAATGCCACAACATCGGCGGCGTCCGAGACACGACGTCGAGCAGGCGCTCCAGTTCGCCGAGGAGGCGGGCTGGACGATAGTCGAGGTGCATCGCGGTCACCGTTGGGGGCGGGCTGCCAGCGAGCGGTTTTCGCGACACCGAGAGACGCGGGTGATCACGCCATGGATATACGGAGAGCGGTGCGAAGGTGTCCGCACCCATCGTGAGGGCGATGCCGATGAAGTACGAGTTCGAGCTGGTGCTCGACCGGGAGCCGGCCGACGAGGAGTTGGACCTGCTGTTCGAGGCGGGCTGCGACGACATGACCTTCGGCACCGATGGCACCACCGCAACCGCGATGGTGCGGCGCCGGGCCGCCTCGTTCGTCGAGGCCGCGACCTCCGCCATCCTGCAGGTGGAGTCCGCGGTCGATCTCCGCGTCCTGTCGGTCCTGGCCGACCCGCAGGTCACCGTCGGCGAGGTCTCCGAGCGTGCGAACGTCTCTCGCGAGACCGTACGAAGGCACGTCAACGACCCCGACTTCCCCAGACCCGTCAACGCCACCCCCCGGCACCGCCTGTGGCGGTGGTCGGAGGTCGCGCCGGTCTTTGGGATCCGGGACCCGCTGCTCGAGGAGGCAGCGCCGGCGGCCCGTGCCCTGAACGCCTGGCTGGTCCTTCATGCAGCGGTGCCCGACCTGATGCCGAAGCTGGAGGACGTCGCAGTCGCCCTGCTGGGGCAGCCCGCCGGCCAGCGCTGGACCGGCGGTCGCGCCCTCAGCAGGCGCCGACCTTGACCGCCAGCGCCCGCAGCTCCGAGTGCGTCGCCCGTGGCCGGTGCATCATGCCAGTCACGATCTCCCGCGCCACCGGGTGGTTCCGCAGGTAGTTGGGGGCCGCCCGCTCGCTCTCCAGCAGCAGGCGGATCGCCACGTCCTGCCGGCGGAACTGGGCGTGCGCCCGGGCCAGGTCCAGGTGGAGCCGGGCCCGCCGCTCCCGGTACGGGACGGCCCGCGGCTCTATGGAGCTGGCGAGCCGCAGCGCCTCGTAGGCGTCGCCCAGCTCCATCGCGAGACCGATCCGGTGGATCGTGAGGTTCGTGGGGCCGAACACCGTGCCGAAGTCGTTGCGGTCCGCGCCGATCAGCTCGGCCGCCTGCACGGCCTCGGCTTCGTGGATCCGGGCCTGCCGCTCGTCGCCCACGTACGCACTGCCCCAGGCCGCCTTCAGGTGCATGATGCCGAGCAGCGACAGCTGCTCCGGCGGGGCCGTGCCCAGGCCGCCGTCCAGCTCGTCGATCGCCGCCAGCGCCAGCTCCACGCCCGTGGACGCGGCCCCGGTGGCGAAGAGCACCTCGACCCGGTTCCACGTGTTGGCCGCCTGCAGGAGTGGGTCGCCGAGCCGGGCCGCCGCCTGACCCGCCCGCTTCACCGCGATCCAGGCGAGGTCGACGTAGCCGAGCATCCGGAGCATGGACCGCGCGCAGTGACAGCCCTCGACCAGGAGCTCCAGCGCCTGGTCGCGGTCGTGCCCGTCCAGCCTCACGCAGGCGAGCTGGATGTCCTCCAGCAGCGCCGGCAGGACGTCGCCGAGCCGCTCGTAGTCCGCATGGTGGCGGAGCTCGTTCACGGCCTGCAGACGAGCTCGGAGCACGGGCACGGAGTCGACGCCCACTGGCAGCGTGGCGTCGCCGTCCTGCCCGTCGTAGCTGAGCAGGACCCGGCGGAGAGCCGGCACGGCGGCCTGCGTCGTGCTCCCCGTGCTGGGACGGTACGGCTGGCCCGTGATCTCCGTCAGGTCGACCTGCAGCGCCCGGGCGACCTCGACCATCAGCGACATCCGGTCGAGCTGCCGCTCGCCCCGCTCCACCTTGGTCAGCCAGCTCGGCGACCGGCCCAGGAGGTGAGCCAGCATCTCCTGGGACATTCCCCTGGCCTTGCGGCAGCGGGCCACGCGCTGGCCCACCGTCAGGTCGTCCAGCCGCTCCACCATGCTCCCTCCTCCAGAGCGCAGCCTAGCACCTCACGGTGGAGCAGGGGCATTGTCGTCATCATTGGCGGATGAGGCGCAGCGTCATCGACCCCGAGCAGCCCGTCGTCACGCTGATCAACACCTTCACCGTCGAGCCGGAGCGGCAGGAGGAGCTGGTCCGGGTCCTGGTCGAGGCCACCGAGCAGGTCATGGTGCGGATGCCCGGGTTCGTGTCCGCCAACATCCACCGCGGCCTGGACGGCACGCACGTGGCCAACTACGCGCAGTGGCGCACCCGCGAGGATTTCGAGGCCATGCTGCGGAACCCGGAGGCGCAGGAGCACATGGGCCGGGCGGGCGCCATCGCCCGCTTCGAGCCGCTGCTCTACCAGGTCGCCGAGAGCGTCTCCATCGGAGAGGGCGCCGGTGGATGACGCGGCGGGGCGGGTAACGCCTCAGTCTTCGACGATGCCGGCGGCTAACGCGAAAAGACGCATCACGCCCGGCCAGCCGTTCAGGTAGCTGGCCCGCGTCTGCACCGCCTGGTCGCCGAGCCGCTCCCAGCCGCGGTGCTCGAGTTCGACGAGCGTGACGCCGGGCGCCTCCGCGATGAAGCGCACGTCGACCTCGGTCGGCTCGAACCCGCCTCTCAGGCTGGGCAGCCACGTGAACGCGACCCGCCGCGGCGGCTCCCAGTGGATCACGGAGCCCCAGTCGGCGGTTGCGCCGTCGGCGCAGCGCTCGTAGATCCGGCCGCCGAGCCGCCCCTCGAAGACGACGCCCACCACCTGGCCGCGGGCGTGATGGGTCTCCACCGGCCACCAGGCGCCGATGTCGCGCGTGAAGAAGTCGAACGCCGCCGCGATCGGCCGCCGGACCCGGACCGACTGCCGAACCGGTTCCAGCAGGCCTCCCGGGGCCGGCTGCTGCTGCGCCAAGGAACCTAGGCTAACGGCTCCCGGGGGTCGTCCGCCCGGGCGGCGTCCGCCGCCTCCGCGGCCTGTGCGAAGCGGAGCAGCGCGCCCTGCCAGAAGGCCTCGACGTACGCGCGCAGCAGGGCCAGGCCATTGGGGTCGACCGAGTAGATGCGGCGGTTCCCGTCCTGGCGGTCCACGACGAGCCCGGCGTCCTTCAGGACCTTCAGGTGCTGGCTGACGGCGGGCCGGCTGACGGGCAGTCCCCTGGCGATCTCGACGACGGGCAGCGGGCCGGCCCGGAGGCGCTCCAGCACCGTGCGCCTGGTGCGGTCCCCGAGCGCGTCGAGCACGGCGTTGTAGGCCTCCATAACTCTGTAAGCGATAGCTTACAATGATTCGGTCAGGCTGCCAAGCGCCGGCATGGGCAACAATGTCGGGCCATGCCG
Source organism: Candidatus Dormiibacterota bacterium (assembly GCA_046727275.1). Classification (GTDB taxonomy): domain Bacteria; phylum Chloroflexota; class Dormibacteria; order Dormibacterales; family Dormibacteraceae; genus CF-161. The sequence continues at coordinate 2,796 of JBKPCH010000130.1, read as the reverse complement.
CGGTCACCGGGGCCTCCGCTGATCCTCCGGCTCGCCGCCTGGCTCCTGCTCGGCCTGCTGGCGGCCGCCGGCCTGCCCGGGGCGGCCGCCACCGGCCTGGCCACGACGCTCCGGCGGCCGCCGGCGGCCCGCACGCCGGCGGCCGGACCGCTGCCCTGGCTCCACGTCGAGCACCCACCTGGCGGCCGGCCCTTCATCGCCGACCCGCAGGGGCGCCTGGTGATCCTGCGGGGCGCCGTCAGCGCCGGGCTGGTCGACTACTGGTCCGGGACCGACCCCGGGGCACTCCGGCCGGCGCCGTTCTTCCCCGTGGACCCGGCCGCCTACGACGGGCGCTGCCCGGAGAACTCGGCGGCGATCCGGCAGCCGCCGCTCTGCCGTGAGGACATAGCCCAGATGCGGGCGCTCGGCTTCGACGTCGTCCGCCTGGCGCTCTCGTGGAGCCTGCTGGAGCCGCAGGCCGGCCGCTACGACCGGCGCTACCTGGACCGCGTGGCGCAGGTGGTGGGCTGGGCCCGGGCGGAGGGCCTCTACGTCATCCTCGACCTGCACGAGAACGCCTGGTCGCGCTACCTGGCCCGACCGGCGCCGCCGCCGCTGCCGGGCGGCTCGCCCACGGCCCTGAGCCAGCTGAGCGGGGCGCCCTCGTGGGCCGTGCTGAGCGGTCCCTGGCCGTCCGAGGTCTACCTGGGCCAGAGGGAGCTGAACCCGGCCGTCGTCGCCGCCTTCACGAGCTTCTGGCTGAACGCCGGCGTGGCGGGACCGGCCGGCGAGGCGCCCGGCACCGGCCTGCAGGACCACTACCTGGGCGCGCTGGCCGCCCTGGCCGGGCGCTTCCGGGACGACAGCACCCTGGCCGGCTACGGCGTCTTCAACGAGCCCTGGCCGGGGTTCGCGCCGCCGCCCGACTTCGAGGACCTGTTCCTCAGCCCGTTCTACCGGCGGGTGGCCGACGCGCTGACCGGCGCCCGGGACGGCCTGCCCTGCCCCGGCTCGGCGCCGGCGCTGCCCGCCTGCGGCTACCCGGACCTGGGGGTCCACGACCGCGGCCACCTGCTCTTCCTGGAGCCTGACCACCTGCGTGAGCAGACAGACTTCGCCACGACGCTGCCGCTGCCGGTCAGCTCGTATCCCAACCTGGTCTACGCGATCCACGCCTACACGCACGTCTTCACGTTCGACGCGCTGGTGGGCCAGGACCCGCGCCGGGCCGGCTATCCGCCCGGCGGCCCGGCGCTCTCGTACGCGAGCGCGGAGGTGGAGGCCCGGACGCTCCGGGCCGCGCTGTTCGCGGACGAGTTCGGAGGCGAGCCGGCCGACGACGACGTCCTGCTGACCGCGCAGCTGCGCGAGCAGGAGCAGCACCTGCTGGGCGGCACGTTCTGGGTCTGGAAGGAGAACTGCGCCCTGACCACGACCTGGGGCGTCTACGACGGCGTCTTCGGCGGCCGGCGCGACCAGCGCTGCGCCTACGACCGCCCGCTGGCAGCCGCGGATGCCGGCCCGCAGCCGGAGAACGGCTGCCTGCGACCCGAGCGGGAGCGCCTGCTGGCGCGGCCCCGGCCCCGCGCGGTGGACGCCTCGTCGGACCCGGCGTATGCCTACGACCCCGCCACCGGCTCGTTCCAGATGACGGCGAGGGGGTACCCCGGCGCACCCGAGACTGTGCTCTTCGTCCCTCGCGAGGTGCGCGGTGAGGTCCAGGTGAGCGGCGCCGCGGCCCTGACGCTGGCGGAGTCCGATGCCTACGGCGGCCGGCTGGTGCGGATCCGGCCGGCGGGCGGCGCCTACCGCGTGACGATCCGCCCGGCGCCGCTGGTGCTGGGCGGGTGCGCGTGACGCGTGTAGGGGGCGCCATATCCGAAACGGGAATCGCTGACCGCCCGGTCAGGCACGCCCCCGCCCACCCCGGGGGGCGGGCCCAACGTACGACGCCGATCGGTCCGGCGCAATCCGGGCGGTAAAGACCGCGCCCATGCCTGCCGGCGCGGCCCAGGTGTGGGGTGCGGCAGCCCGCATCACGGCAGCCCGCGTCACGCCAGCGCTACCGCCCCGGTCAGCCCAGGGCCGCCGCGAACGTCGCGGCGATCGCCGCGGCTCCCGCGGAGCTGGGGTGGAGGCCGTCCGGGCTCACGTACTCCGGGTGCTGGTCCGGGACCTCGCCGGCGGCGTAGAGGTCGACGAGCGTGGCCCCCTCCCGCTGGACGACCCTGGCGGCGGCCGCGTTGTACGCCTGCGTCAGCGCCTCGATCTGCTCCGGCGGCGGCAGCACCGCGGCGCCGAGAGGGCACTTCGGCGTGGGTGGCGGGTTGGGACGGCAGGCGAAGTACGCCGGCAGGCGGTCCAGGTGCGGCGTGTTCGCGACGAGGACCCTGGTGGCGCCGGCCTGACGCAGGCCACCCACGAGCTGGTCCAGTCGCGCCTCGTAGTCGGCCACCGGGACGCCAGCCGCCAGGTCGTCCACGTTGAACCAGACCGTGGCCAGCGTCGGGTGGACCCCCACAGCGGCGGGCAGCTCGTCTCGCAGCGCCGCCTCGGTCAGCTCGCCCGGGAGCCCGAACGTGTACATCACAGCCGGCTGGCCCAGCCGCTGGTAGAACTGCTGCGGAAAGGCGTCCCGGGTGGGATCCGTCGTGCCGATCCCGGCCGTCTCGCTGGCGCCCAGCGCGACGTAGACGACCGGCGCGACGCTCGGCGTCGGGTGGGCCACCGGCCCCGGCGCACTGGTCGCCGGGCGCGCGCCCGGCGTGGACCTGGCGGCCGGGGCGCCGGGCGCGCAGGCCGCCAGGGCCACGC